>NZ_JBHTCA010000018.1:0-83042 GCF_042665215.1 Hydrogenophaga atypica | reverse complement strand
GCCCAGTATGGCCGAGCCGCCGATGGAGACGGCGATGGAGATGCTGAAGGCAAAGCCCAGCAGCATGGTGATGAGCAGGGTGAGGGACATGGTGTGGCTTCCGTGTTCTTGTTGTTCTGGGTTACTGCGCGGTGCTCAACTCGTCGTCGTGTGGGTCGAGGTGGTGGGCGATGACGGCCACCAGGCCCAGGAAGGCGCCCACGGGCAGCGCGGCATAGCCCCAGCCCATGGAGAGTTCCATGCTGGCGAAGGTCTGAAAGCGCACGCGCCAGACGAGGTCAATGCCGAAGTACAGCACCACGCTGAGGAAGGCGAGGTTGACGCTGGTGATGATGGTGCGCACGGTGTTGCGCCAGGCGCCCTTGGACAGGCGCAGCATCAGATCGACCGAGACCAGGGCGCCTTGGCGGAAAGCGGCGACAACGCCCAGCATGACCATCCAGATCAGCAGACGGCGCATGGACTCTTCCGTCCAGGTGGAGGGCTGGGAGAGCACAAAACGGCTGGTCACCTGCCACATGCCAAGGGAGGCAATGACGGCCAGCAGCACGCAGGCGAGGGACAGGCAGGCACCGGTGAGCACGCGGTCCAGCCTGAGAAACATTTTTTTCATGGCAGATTTCCAGCTATTGCCAATCAGGCAACGCGTTAGGGGGCTTCAAACCAAGGACACTGCGGGTCCGGCTCCGCCGGCCCGCAGGTGTCGCCCCCTGGGGGGTGACGGCGCCTTAGCGCCGGCGCGGGGGGATCACTTCACCGCTTGGATGGCGGCAATCTTGTCGGCGCCAAACTCTTTGGCGTAACCCGCGTAGGCCGGAGCCACGGCCTTGCGGAAGCTGTCACCGTTGACTTGTTTGACCACCTGCATGCCTTCTTTTTCCAGTTGGGCAATGCCGTTGTTCTCGTCGTCGTTGACCTTTTTGCGCTGAGCAGCAGCGCCCTTTTTGGCGGCGTCGGAAAACACCTTCTTGTCGGCAGCAGACAGCTTGTTCCACACGGCAGGAGAGATGATCAACGCGGCGGGCGAGTACACGTGGCCGGTCAGCGACAGGTGCTTTTGCACTTGCGAGAACTTGGACGACAGGATGACGGGGATCGGGTTCTCCTGGCCATCGACCGTGCCTTGCTGCAGCGCGGTGAACAGCTCAGGGAAGGGCATCGGGGTGGGCAGGATGCCGAAGGTCTTGTAGCCGTCCATGTGCACCTTGTTCTCCATGGTGCGCATCTTCAGACCGTTGGCATCGGTCGCCTGGTTGATGGCGCGCTTGCTGTTGGTCATGTGGCGGAAACCGTTTTCGGTCCAGGCCAGGTTGATCAGGCCCTTGGCTTCCATCTTCTTCTGCAGGTCCTGGCCGATGGGGCCATCCATCACCTTGCGGGCGTGGTCGTAGTCACGGAACAAGAACGGAATGTCCACGATCTTGACTTCGGGCACGAAGTTGCCCAGCGGGCCGGTGGAGGTGTTCACGATGTCCTGGGTGCCCAGCTGCACGGCCTCGATCTGCTCGCGTTCACCGCCCAGTGCGGAGTTGGGGAACTGCTGGCACTTGTAGCGGCCTTGTGTGCCCTTTTCCATTTCTTCGCAGAACACGGTGGAACCCACGCCGTAGTGCGAGGCCTGCGAGGTGGCGTACCCGATTTTCAGCACGGTTTGTGCTTGTGCGCCGGTGGCGGCGAGCAACGCGGCCAGGGCCAGGGGTTTGATCAGAGCTTTCATGGGGAGGTCTCCTTGTGGTTGGGAACGGGAACGGGAACGGGAAATGTAAAAGCTTTGTGTGAAGCTTCAGGCCAGGCCCAGTCGCGCACGCGCGGCGGGCAGGGTCACGGCAGCCGGGTTGTCGGCCACGTACTGGCGCAACACGCTGGCAAAGTCGGCATCGGCCTTCAGGCCGAGGCGGGCGGTGCGCTGGCTTTCAAAACGTGCCGGCCAGGCCGAAACGATGCGCGCCACGGCCTCGTCGGGGCGGTGGGTGATGAGGGCCATGGCCGCAGGGCCGGCCAGATCTTCCAGGGCCAACAGCATCTCGCGCACGCTGACCGTGAGGGCAGGCAGGTTGATCGCAGTGCGGCCGCCAAACGCCTCGCGGCTGGCTTCCATCACGGCCACAATGCCGGCTACGGTGTTGGCGGGCGAGGAGAGGGCCACCTGCGAATCCAGTGCCACGGGGTTGTTGCTGGCTTGTCCAGCCAGAGGCTCACGGAACAGCCCGGAGAGAAAGCCGGAGGCCGCACCATTGGGGCGGCCAGGGCGCACCGAAACGGTCATGAGCCGCGCCGCGCGGCCGTCGATGAAGCCTTTTCGGGTGTAGTCGGCCACCAGCTGTTCGCACACAAATTTGTGGATGCCGTAGCTGGACTGTGGCGTGGGCAGGGTGTTGTCGTGCACCACGTCGGGCAAGGGCAGGGCAGGGTCGCTGCCGAACACGGCCACCGAGCTGGAGAAGAAGAAGCGCGCCACGCCCTGGCCGGCTTCGGCTTGCGCGCGGCAGGCGTCGAGCAGTCGGCGGGTGGTGTCGAGGTTGGCGTGCAGACCGAGGTCGAAGTTGGCTTCGCACTCGCCCGACACGGCCGACGCGAGGTGGAAGATGGCGTCCCACGGCTCGGCCATCAGCGCTGGGATTTGTGCCAGCAGGTCGCCGGTGTGGGTGCGCACGCGGGCGTCGCCGGTGAGTGTGGTGTCGCGTGGCGCCACCAGATCGGCGAGCATGAGCTGCGTGATGGGCTGGCCGGCCAAGCTGCCGCGCTGCAGCAGGGTGTGCGCCAGGCGCGAGCCCAGGAAGCCGGCGCCGCCGGTGATGAGGACTTTCATGTGCGGTCTTTCTGAGACGTTTTCTTGGAAGCCAGGTAGGCGCGCAGCCAGCCCAGACCGGCGCTGGTGCCCGCCTTGGGGCGGTACTCGCAGCCAATGAAACCGCCGTAGCCCAGTTGGTCGAGGTGATCGAACAGGTGCGGGAAGTTGACCTCGCCGCTGTCGGGCTCGTGGCGCTCGGGCACACCGGCAATCTGGATGTGGCCCACGCCGGCCCAGTGTTTTTCGAGGCGGCGGGTGAGGTCACCTTCCATGATCTGGCAGTGGTAGAAGTCCATCTGCACCTTCAGGTTGGGTGCGCCCACCTCGGCCAGCACGTCGTGCGCCTGCTGCTGCCAGTTGAGGAAGTAGCCGGGCATGTCGCGGCTGTTGATGGGCTCGATGAGCAGGGTGATGCCCAGCGGCGCCAGCTTGGCCGCTGCCCAACGCAGGTTGGCCACGTAGGTGGCGCGCATCGCCTGCGTGTCGGCACCGGCGGGCATCAGGCCGGCCATGGCGTGCAGTTTTTTGCAGCCGGTGGCCTGGGCGTAGGCGATGGCGGTGTCCACCGAGGCCGCGAATTCGGCTTCGCGCCCGGGCAGGCAGGCCATGCCGCGTTCGCCGGCCGCCCAGTCGCCAGGGGGCAGGTTGAACAGGGCTTGGGTCAGGCCGTGCGCTTGCAGGCGCTGAGCAATCTCGGCGGGGGTGTGTTCGTAGGGAAAGAGGTACTCCACCGCCTCGAAACCGTCTTGGGCGGCGGCCGCAAAACGGTCGAGGAAGGGCACCTCGGTGTACATCATTGAAAGGTTGGCGGCAAAGCGTGGCATGGCTTGTTTTTGGGTTACCAGGGCGCGTTGAACTGGGCGCGCAGGTCGTTGATCTGGGTGTCGGTCAGGGGCGTCGGACGGCGTTCCGAGAGCAGCCACAGCCGGGCCGTTTCTTCCAGCTCCTCCAGCAGCGCCATGGCACTGGACGGGTTGGTGTGCCACACCGTGGGGCCGAGGCGCTCCAGGATCACGGCGCGGATGGGACGCTCGGCCTGTTGGATGGTGGCGGCGACCGCGTCGGCCGCCGAGGCCGAGCCGGGCACGTCGTAGGGAATCAGTGGCACATGGCCCACCTTCATCACCTGGTAGGGGGTGATGGGCGGCAGGATGTCGTCCTCGCGCCACACGCCTTGCAGGGTGAGCGCCACCAGATGGGTGGAGTGGGTGTGCAGCACACACCGCGCCTCGGGCGCGGCGGCGTAGATGCGGCGGTGCAGTTGCAGGGTTTTGCTGGCACGCGCGCCGCCAAGCTGTTCGCCGCTGTCGCTCACCCAGGCCAGTTGTTCGGCGTCCAGGAAGCCCAGACAGGCGTCGGTGGGGGTGATGAGGAAACCACCGCCTTCGTCAGCGCCCAGGCGCACGCTGATGTTGCCGGCCGTGGAATGCACGTAGCCACGCTGGAACAGCGAGGCGCCCACGCGCACGATCTCGGCCCGCACGCGGGCCTGGGCTGGCGGCACCATGGCTGGGCTCACAAGGCCACCCCCGCTTGTTGCAGGGCCTGCGCAAAAAAGTCGGGGCCACCGAAGTTGCCAGACTTGAGCGCGAGCAGCATGGGCTCGCCGTTGCCGGGCAGGGCGGCCTGGGTCCAGGGCACGCCGGGGCAGATGGGCGCACCGATGCGCAGTTGTGCCACCTGCAAGGCCTGCACCACGGCGCCCGATGTTTCACCACCGGCCACCACCAGGCGGCGCACACCAGCAGCGACAAGACCTTGCGCGATGTGCGCCAGAGCATGTTCCACCAACTCACCGGCGGCCAACACGCCGAGTGCGGCTTGCACGGCTTTCACGCTCTCGGGCGCAGCGGTGGCGTAGACCAGCACCGGGCCTTGCGCCAGCGCCGCACGGGCTTGGGCCAGCACGCCTGTGGCGGTTTGTGTGCCTTGGTGGAGCGCCAGCGGGTCGATGTGCAAGGCTGTGCGGCCAGTGGCACGCCACACGGCCACCTGGGCATTGGTGGCTTCGGAGCAAGAGCCGGAGAGCACGGCAGCAGGGCCGCTCACGCTGTCCAGCATGGCTGCGCTGTCGCTGGGCGTGAACCAGCCGCGCCGCGCGTAGGCTGGTGGCAGGCCCAGGGCCACGCCGGATCCGGCTGTCAGCAGCGGCAGCTCAGCGCAGGTCTCGCCTACGGTCAGAAGGTCGCTGTTGTTCACCGCGTCTGCTACGGCGATACGCACGCCTTCAGCACGCAAGGCCGCGACGCGTTCGCCTGCGCTGGCCGCATTACCGAGGTGGTCGTAGCGCAGCAAACCCACTTTGTGGGCGGTCTGGGCCTGCAGCACGCGCACCAGGTTGGCGTCCGTCATGGGCGTGAGCGGGTGGTTGCGCATGCCCGAGTCGCTGAGCAACTGGTCGCCCACAAACAGGTGGCCACGGAAAACGGTGCGGCCGTTTTCGGGGAAGGCCGGGCAGGCGATCGTGAAGTCGGTGCCCAGGGCATTCATCAGCGCGTCGGTGACGGGGCCGATGTTGCCTTCGGCGGTGGAGTCGAAGGTGGAGCAGTATTTGAAGTAGATCTGCCGTGCGCCGCCGGCCTGCAAGGCCTTGAGCGCGGCCAGACTCTGGGCCACCGCGTCGGCGGGGGCGATGGTGCGGGTCTTGAGCGCGATGACCACCGCATCGGCCTCGGGCAGATCGCCCTCGGGCACACCCAGCACCTGCACCGTGCGCATGCCGGCACGCACCAGCATGCTGGCGACGTCGGTGGCGCCGGTGAAATCGTCTGCGATGACGCCCAGGATCATGCTGCTTCCTTCGCCGTGGGCAATTCCAGCCCGGCCAGTTGGGCGTAGTACTTGACCACGGCCGAGTCGTCTTCACCGCCCAGGCCCATGGCGGCGGTCGACAGGTAGAGCTGGTGCGCGGTGGCGGCCAGGGGCAGCGGGAATTTGAGCGCGCGCGCAGCGTCCAGCACGATCCCTAAGTCCTTCACGAAGATGTTGACGGCCGACAGCGGCGTGTAGTCGCCATCCAGAATGTGGGGCACGCGGTTCTCGAACATCCAGCTCATGCCAGCGCTGTTGCAGATCACCTCGTAGAGCTGGCGTGGGTCGGCACCGGCCTTGATGCCGAGCGCCATGGCCTCGCAGGCGGTGGCGATGTGCACACCGGCCAGGTGCTGGTTGACCATCTTCACGGTGGACCCCACACCGGCCGCATCGCCCAGGCGGTAGACCTTGCCCGCAAAGGCGTTCAGCAGCTCGCCCGCAGCGGCAAAGGCTTCGGGCTTGCCGGATGCCATCACCGTCATCTGGCCCGCAGCGGCCTTCTTGGCGCCACCCGACACCGGGCCGTCGATCAGGAATACACCGTGCTCGGCCAGGCGCGCTTCCCATTGGGGCGGCAGGGCCGGGTCCACCGTGGCAGACGTCACGACCACTGCGCCTTTTTTCAGCAGCGGCGCGATGCCCTGTGCGCCAAACAAGACGTCTTCGGTTTGTGCGGCGTTGACCACCAGCACCAGCACCACGTCGCAATGCGGCGCCAGTTCAGCAGCGCTGGCGACGGCGCGGCCACCGGCCTGCTCGAAGGCGGCGCGGGCTTCCGCGCGGGGATCGCAGCCCCAGGTGGGCACGCCGTTGCGCAGCGCCGAGAGTGCAGCGCCCATGCCCATGGAGCCGAGGCCGATCACGCCCAGTGTGGGCGCGGAGGGGGAAGTCATGTGTTGTCCTTGTCTTGGGGTTGGGCCAGCAGCGCATCCAGTGCCCGCCGTATGGGCGGTGCAGCGTGTTCGATGCGGTGTGCGGCGTTGCTCATGTGGCGCATGGCCGCCTCGCGGGCGGCGGGCACGTCGCCGCGCATCACGGCGGCGGCGATGGCGCGGTGTTCTTCGCGCACCTGCACCATGTACTCGCTGTCCATGGCTTCATTGGTGCGGGTCACACGCATGGCGTCGCGCTGGTACTGCTCCAGAAAACCCAGCAGGCGTTCGAACTGCGGGTTGTCGGTGGCGCGCGCGATGCTGCGGTGGAATTCGAGATCGGCCTCCACACCTTCGGCGCCGTGGGGCGGGCAGGCTTCGAGCGTGGCCAGTGCCGCGCCGATGGCACGGGCCTTGTCGGGGGTGATGCGAGCGGCCGCCAGGGCGGCCACGTCGGCCTCCAGCCCCCGGCGCACCTCCACCACGTGCAGCACGGCTTCCATGGAATGCAACACGGTGGGGTCGAAGGCGAGGGCGCGTGCCTGGGTGCGGGGCGCCACAAACACGCCGGCGCCTTGGCGCGACGTCAACATGCCCACTGATTTGAGCCGACTCACGGCTTCGCGCACCACGGTGCGGGACACGCCGTATTGCTCCGACAGCTTCTGCTCGGTCGGCAGGCGCTCGTCGGGCGCAAGTTCACCCGATTCGATGCGCTGCATGAGCAGACCTGCCAGCTTGTCGGTCAGGCGCTCGGGCGCTTGCAAGGGTTCGATGGCGGCGCCGCTCAGGTTCATGGGCGAGCGATATTTTGTCGGGTCATAGGGTCATCATACAAATTTGAGAAACCCAATCGCCTCATGGTTTACCCGAGGTTTATACGGTGCGGCGCCCGAAGTGGGTGCGCGGCAGACGCGTCAGGGGGTGCCTGTTGCGGACTGCCCCACGGTCTCAAACCAGTCGCCGTGGTCGCGCAGCCAGGCGTCTGCGCGCGGGGTGGTCTGGTGGTCGGGGTGAAAATCGGCGCGGAAGTAGGCGCACCACGGGCGCCAGCCCAGGCGCAGCAAGCCGTGTTGGCCCAACAGCAAGCGCCAGCCGCTGCGCAACGTGCGCCAGCGCCACAGTTGCCCATCCCGATGCAAGTTGAGCAGGGTCTGGCGCGCCACATCGCTGAGAAAAAACACCGTCACCCGACGCATCCAGCGCCTGCGCCAGCGCTCGTTTCCTCCCAACGCGCGGTACACATCGAAGGCGGTGGACTTGTGCTCCAGTTCTTCGGCGCTGTGCCATTGCCACAAGGCTTTCAGTCGTGGCTCGGTATGGGTGAACAGGGTCGGGTGGCTCAGCACCCAATCGGCAAAGAGGGCGGTGAAATGTTCGTTGGCTGCGGTGATGGCCAAGGCATGGCGGGTATCGAGCCCTTGCAGTTGACGCACCCTTGCTTGCGCGCGTGCCTCCCAGGCGTTGTGCAAACCCTGCGCCTGGAGGTGGCGGTTGAAGCGCGTGTGCAGGTGGCGGTGGGTGGCCTCCTGGCCCAAAAAACCCTGGACTTCGGCTTGCAAGGCCTTGGCCTGATCGGCTGGCAAGGCGGCGACACCGGCACGCACCGCGTCGATGAAAAACTGCTCGCCAAAAGGAAAGCTCATCGACAAGGCGTTGAAAAAGGCGCTTTGCAACGCATCCCCATCGCACCAATGGCGGGGCAAGGGCGTGTCCAGGTCCACCCGCAGGCGGCGGACCGTGGGCACCGGGTGGCGGGGCGGGGTATGCATGTGGCGCAGGTGGTGCTTGAAGGCGGGCTCAGGCGCTGGCCGCCTGCAACGAAACCACGCGGTTGCGCCCGGCCTGTTTGGCTTGGTACATGGCCTGATCGGCGCGGTGGAGCGCGTTTTCGGGCGCTTCACCCGGGTGGCACATGACCAGTCCGATGCTCACGGTCAGGCCCACCGGCCCTTTGTCGGTCATCAGCGGCTGGGCGGCCACCAGCGAGCGCAGGCGCTCTGACACCCGCTGTGCATCCTCGCGTTGGGTGTGGGGCAGAAAAATGGCGAACTCCTCACCCCCCATGCGGCCCATCACGTCGTGTTTGCGCAGGCAGCCCTCGGTCACGGCCACAAAATGCCGCAGCGCCAGATCGCCGACCTTGTGTCCGTGCCGGTCGTTGATCTGCTTGAAGTGGTCCAGGTCAACGAGCAGAACCGGCAAGGCCGACTGCGTGCGGTGGGCCAGACTGCCGGCCTTCTCCAGCAGCGACAGAAAGGCTCGGCGGTTGAAGACGCCGGTGAGAAAGTCCTTTTCGGCCACCCGGCGCAGTTCCTGCGTCACGTGTTCGTTGACCAGCATCAGGGTGCCAAAAGCCATCAGGATCAGCGCCACGGTGGACTCCAGGATGATGAAGTGCGAGAGCTGCGAGGCGATGTCGGGTGCGCCGTCCACCGTGCTGCCGAGCTTGAACAACCAGGGGCGCAGCAGCAGGAACGCACCGTGCAAGCCGTAGGCCAGCGAGATCAAGCGCCGCGCAGGCAGCACACCGATGCCGTTTTGTTTGAAGGTGCGGGCGCTGGCCAGGTACAGCGCGCCAGAAATGGTGCTTCCGAGCAACACGCGCAGGCCCACGTTGGGCTGGAGGACGGTGAAATAGAAGGCAATGCCCCCCGTCAGCAGCGCCCCCGCCACCGGCACGGCCATGGGAAGGGGTGCCTGCCCGACGAAGGCGCGGGCGCCGGCCAGGCTGCAATAGGCGGTGGCAAATATGCAGACGAAGGTGCTGACCACCGGCAGCGCGCTGTGAAGGCCTTCGGTGCCACTGTCTCGCCCCAGCAGCAGGGCCGCCACGCCAAAACCGAACAGGTAGGACAAGGTCCAGGCCTGGAGGCCGGGAATGTTGCGGTTGAAGCGCCAGACGGCAAACATCACGGCACACATGATGGCCATGAGGAGGGCGGTCACGATCAGCAGGGTGGGGCTGTGCACAGTGTGAGGGCTGCTCAAACGAGGGTGGAGGGGTTCTGGTCAGCCGGCAATGTTAGGGCTTCTTTGACCTTCTCCCCACAAAAAAACGGGCGACCCGATAGCGCCGGGTCGCCCGCCAGGGTCAGGGGGAGGCTCAGACCGTCAGCAGCGGAACGATGAGCAAGGCCACGATGTTGATGATCTTGATCAGCGGGTTGACGGCGGGGCCGGCGGTGTCTTTGTAGGGGTCGCCCACGGTGTCACCCGTGACGGCGGCCTTGTGCGCCTCGCTGCCCTTGCCGCCGTGGTGGCCGTCTTCAATGTACTTCTTGGCGTTGTCCCAGGCACCGCCACCGGTGCACATGGAAATGGCCACAAACAGGCCGGTGACGATGGTGCCCATGAGCAGGCCGCCCAGGGCCTTGGGGCCGAGCAGCAGGCCGACCGCGATCGGCACCACCACCGGCAACAGCGACGGGATCATCATTTCCTTGATGGCGGCCTTGGTTAGCATGTCCACGGCCACGCCGTATTCGGGCTTGGCGGTGCCTTCCATGATGCCCTTGATCTCGCGGAACTGGCGGCGCACCTCCACCACCACCGAGCCAGCCGCGCGGCCCACCGCTTCCATGGCCATGGCGCCAAACAGGTAGGGAATCAGGCCGCCAATGAACAGGCCGACGATGACCATGGGATCGCTCAGATCGAAGCTGATTTTGTGGCCGTAGGTTTCCAGCTTGTGGGTGTAGTCGGCGAACAGCACCAGCGACGCCAGCCCCGCCGAACCGATGGCGTAGCCCTTGGTCACGGCCTTCGTGGTGTTGCCCACGGCGTCCAGCGGGTCGGTGATGTCGCGCACGCTGCTGGGCAGTTCGGCCATTTCAGCGATGCCGCCGGCGTTGTCGGTGATGGGGCCGTAGGCGTCGAGCGCCACCACAATGCCGGCCATGCTCAGCATGGCCGTGGCGGCGATGGCGATGCCGTACAGACCTGCCAACTGGTAGCTCACCAGGATGGCGATACACACAAACACCACCGGCCAGGCGGTGGAGCGCATGGAAACCCCCAGGCCGGCAATGATGTTGGTGCCGTGGCCCGTGGTGGAGGCTTGTGCGATGTGTTGCA
The DNA here is from genome assembly GCF_042665215.1 of Hydrogenophaga atypica. Taxonomy (NCBI): domain Bacteria; kingdom Pseudomonadati; phylum Pseudomonadota; class Betaproteobacteria; order Burkholderiales; family Comamonadaceae; genus Hydrogenophaga; species Hydrogenophaga atypica. The sequence continues at coordinate 72,488 of NZ_JBHTCA010000018.1, read as the reverse complement.
CCGGCTTGTACTGCGTGCCGGTGTAGAACTCGGTGATCCACACCAGCGCGGCGGTCAGGATGAGGCCGACAGCGCAGGCGCCAAACAGCTTCATGTGTGTGCCGGCGCCCAGGGCGTCGGCTGGCATCACCGTGATGGTGACAAAGTAGAAGGCGATCAGCGACAACACGCCAGCCACCGCCAAACCCTTGTAGAGCGCCGGCATCACGTTTTTCATGCCCGGCGTGGCCTTGACCACAAAGCAGCCGATGATGGACGCGATGATGGACACGCCGCCCAGCACCAGCGGGTAGAGCACGGCCTGCATGGGCGCGGCGGCCACCATCAAGGCGCCGAGCACCATGGTCGCGATCAATGTCACCGCGTAGGTCTCGAACAGGTCGGCCGCCATGCCGGCGCAGTCGCCCACGTTGTCGCCCACGTTGTCGGCAATCACCGCCGGGTTACGCGGGTCGTCCTCAGGGATGCCGGCCTCCACCTTGCCCACCAGGTCGGCGCCCACGTCGGCGCCCTTGGTGAAGATGCCGCCGCCCAGGCGCGCAAAGATGGAAATGAGCGAGGAACCAAAGGCGAAGCCGATCAGCGGGTTGAGCATCTTGGCCAGGTTGGACGCCGGGTTGAGGTTGCCATTGCCGACCAGAAACCAGAAGAAACCGGCCACACCAAACAGGCCCAAGCCCACCACCAGCATGCCGGTGATGGCGCCACCGCGAAAGGCCACGTCCAGCGCCGGGCCGATGCCGCGCGTGGCGGCCTGGGCGGTGCGCACGTTGGCGCGCACAGAGATGTTCATGCCGATGAAGCCACAGGCGCCCGACAAAACCGCGCCGAGCACAAAGCCCACGGCGGTCTGACCGTCCAGGAAAACGCCAATCAGCACCGCCAGCACCACACCCACGATGCCAATCGTTTTGTATTGCCGGGCCAGGTAGGCGGCGGCGCCGGCCTGGATGGCGCCCGCAATTTCCTGCATGCGGGCGTTGCCCGCGTCCTGAGAAAGAATCCAGCTGCGTGACCACAAACCGTAGACCACAGCCACCAACGCGCACACAAGCGCAAAAATCAGCGCGGATTGACCAACCATAAGAAGAATCTCCTGCTCGATTTGACTTGGAGGGGGCAACGCTTTGAGGATCACCCCCGCTGCGTTGCTTCCTCGCGTCCGTTCCGTGCCGGGGGCACAGGGCAGGGCGATTGGCCAACGCACCGAATTTAGCGGCAAACCACACTGCTTGACAGTGTTGCGGCGCAGCAAGTCAGCTTCGTGTCGGTAAAATCAGGGTTAATCCCGGGCGAAGCTGGTCGCCTGCGGCTCAGATTTCCGTGTTCCCAAAACCCATCAGAGACTTTTTATGTCCCTCGACAACGTCACCCCGGGCAGCAAGGTGCCCGAAGCCTTCAACGTCATCATCGAAATCCCGATGAACGCCGACCCAATCAAGTACGAGGTCGACAAGGAAACTGGCGCCATCTTCGTTGACCGTTTCATGAGCACCGCCATGCACTACCCGACCAACTACGGTTATGTGCCCAAGACCATCTCCGGCGATGGCGACCCGGTGGACGTGCTGGTCATCACCCCCGTGCCGCTGATTCCTGGTGTGGTCGTGCCGTGCCGTGCCATCGGCATCCTGAAGATGACCGATGAAGCCGGTGAAGACGGCAAGGTGTTGGCCGTGCCGGTGGACAAAATCCTGTCGCTCTACACCCAGTGGCAACAGCCGGAAGACCTGAACCCGATGCGCCTGAAGACCATCGAGCACTTCTTCGAGCACTACAAGGACCTGGAACCCGGCAAGTGGGTCAAGGTGCAGGGCTGGGAAGGCCGCGACGCTGCCCACAAGGAAATCCTGGACGGCATCGCCAATTACGAAAAAGCCCAAAAGGCCTGAGCGCCGCCTTGGGATGACAAAAAGCCCGTGTGGATCTGATCCACACGGGCTTTTTTGTAGGGGGCGGGGCCTTGTGGTGCGCCCCGTGCCGACGCGCTTACTGCACCTTGGCCTTTTTGCGCAGGCCTTCCTGGAACTCTCCCAGGCGCTGCTGCGCCATTTGTTGCGCGATTTGTGGGCGCAGTTCGTCCAGCGGCGGCAGTTGGGCGGCACGGGTGTCGTCCAGGCGAATCACGTGGTAGCCAAACTGGCTCTTGACCGGGGTGGCGGTCAATTCGCCCTTTTTCAGTTGGGTCATGGCTTCCGAGAACTCGGGCACGTAGCTGGCGGCATTGGCCCAGTCCAGGTCGCCACCGTTGGCGCCCGATCCCGGATCCTTGGACTGCTTCTTGGCGATGTCTTCAAAGCTGCCACCCTTTTGCAGCGACGCGATGATGGCCTTGGCCTCGTCTTCTTTTTCCACCAGGATGTGGCGGGCGCGGTATTCCTGACCGGCGTTGGCGGCGGCGAACTTGTCGTATTCGGCCTTGATTTCCGCATCGGTCACCGGGTTCTTTTTCTGGAAGTCGGCAAACAGCTCGCGGATCAGGATGGTTTGCGCGGCCAGCTCCATCTGTGCCTTGTATTCCTTGCTGGCCTTGAGGCCGCGCTTTTCGGCTTCCTGCATGAAGATCTCGCGCGCAATGATTTCTTCTTTGACCTGCGCCTTCAGGGCGTCGTCCACCGGGCGGCCGGAGCGGGCCACCTGCTCCAGCAGCACGTCCACACGCGAGCTGGGCACGGGCTTGCCGTTGACGATGGCGAGGTTTTGCGCGAATGCGGGTGCGGCGAAGGCCAGCACGAGGCCGGTGGCCAAAGTGGTGAGCGTGGATTTCATGGTCAGGGGGAGTTGTGGCAAACGTGCCTGGGGAACAATAAAAAGTGGGGCGCCCGACGGATCATGCGGCTGAAGATGTGGGCACGATTTCGATGGCCAGGGCATGCAGCCCAGCGTCCAGAAACGGGCGCAGCGCATCATACACAAGGCGGTGGCAGGTCACGCGTGTCTGCCCGGTAAAGGCCGGCGCGGCAACCCGCACCCGAAAGTGGGTGCCAAAACCGGTGCCGTTGCTGCCGGCGTGGCCCATGTGGGCGGCACTTTCATCGATCACTTCCAGGACCGAAGGCGCCAGGGTGTCGCGCAGCCGCGCGGCGATGGCCTGGGCGGTGACAGCCAGGCCGGGGGCGGTGGGTTCAGTCATGGGGCGGTTTGGCAGCGGTTTCTTCGGCGGCGCTCAGGTAACGCGCGATGTAAAGGCCCTGGCCAACAATGAAGACCAGCGGGAACACATAGCCCCAGAGCTTGAAGTTGACCCAGTCTTCGGTGGAAAAATAGGCGGCCACATAAGCGTTGATGGCTGCCATGAAGGCGAAGTAGCCGACCCAGGCCACCGTGAGTTTGTTCCACACTGGCTTGGGCAACTGCAACTGGCTGCCCAGCAGCATCTGCAGGAAGTTTTTGCCCCAGCCCCACAACGCCACGGCCAGCACCAGGGCCATGCTGCCATACAGCACTGTGGGCTTCCACTTGATGAAGCGCTCGTCCTGCAGGAACAGCGTGAGCATGCCAAACACCAGCACCAGCGCCAGCGTGACCTTGTGCAAGGTCTGCAGCCGGCGGTCCAGCGCGTAGATGAAGCCGGTCTGCACCACGGTGGCGGCCATCAGCACGGCGGTGGCCACATAGATGTCTTGCAGCTTGTAGGCACCGACGAACAGCAGGATGGGGAAAAAATCGATCAGGAAACGCATGGGGGGATTATCGGGCTTGGGGGGAAGACCTCACTTGGGCTTGTGTTCGAGCGAGGCCGAGTTCATGCAGTAGCGCAGGCCGGTGGGCGCCGGGCCGTCTTCGAACACATGGCCCAGGTGGGCGTCGCACTGGCTGCACACGGTTTCCACCCGCATCATGCCGTGGCTGCGGTCCACTTTCTCGGTGATGGCGCCGGGCAGGGCTTCACTGAAGCTGGGCCAGCCACAGCCGGAATCGAACTTGGCGTCGGCCTCGAACAGCTTGGCGCCACAACAGATGCAGTGGTAGCTGCCGTCGGCCCACACGTGTTCGTACTTGCCGGTGAAAGCGCGTTCGGTGGCGGCGTGGCGGGTCACTTCAAAGGCCAGCGGCTCGGCGCCTTTTTTGCGCAGCAACTCGCGCCATTCGTCGTCGGTTTTGTGGATTTTGGCGCTCATGGTGGCCTCCGGGGATGGTTCAGGAAGAACAGCTGATTTCGATCTGGTTGGCCCAGTCGGGGGGGAAGTCGGCGTGGGATTCGACGTCTGGGTGTTCGTCGAAGGGCGACTGCAGCAGCGACAACAGCTGGGCCACCTGGGAAAAGTCTTTGGTTTGCGCTGCGCGTATGGCCAATTCACCCAAGTGGTTGCGCAGCACGAATTTGGGATTGGTTTGGAGCATGTGCCGCCCGGTTGGTTCGGCGCCCTGGCTTGCGATGCGCTCACGGTACCGGGCGAGCCAGCCGTCGGCTGCGTCGCGGTCCACAAACAGGTCACGCACCGGTTCGCGGTCGCCGCTGGCCACTGCGTGCGAGAGCCGGCGCCAGAAGATGGTGTGGTCCACCCGGCCTTGGGCCAGCAGGCGCAGCAGGTCTTCGCACAGGGCGCGGTCACCATCGTCCACCTCCAACAGGCCCAGCTTGGCGCCCAGGCGCGCGAACAGCTGGTCGGGATACACCGTCTTGTAGGACTCAAGTGCGTCCAGTGCCTGCTGTTGGTCGTCCATCAGCGGCAGCAGGGCCTGGCCGAGGCAGAAGAGGTTCCAGTAGGCGATGTTGGGCTGGCGGCTGAAGGCGTAGCGCCCGGCGCTGTCGGAGTGGTTGCAGATGTGACCGGGCACATAGGCATCAAGGAACTGGAAGGGCCCGTAGTCGATGGTCAGGCCCAGGATGCTCATGTTGTCGGTGTTCATCACACCGTGGCAAAAGCCGACCGCCTGCCAGTGCGACAGCAACACCGCCGTGCGCTCACTCACCGCCTGCAACAGCGCCGCGTACGGGTTGCCCGGCACCTGCGCACATTCGGGGTAGAAATGTTCGATCACGAAGTCGGCCAGGAGGCGCAGCTCGGCGTGCTGGTCGTGGTGGCTGAAGTGCTCGAAATGCCCAAACCGGATGAAGCTGGGCGCCACGCGGGTCACCACGGCGGCGGTTTCGACGGTTTCACGGCGAACGGGCGCGTCAGAACCCGTGATGCACAGCGCCCGCGTGGTGGGCACACCCAGGGCGTGCATGGCCTCGCTGCACAGGTACTCGCGGATGGAGCTGCGCAGCACCGCCCGGCCATCGCCCATGCGGGAGTAGGGCGTGAGACCCGCGCCTTTGAGCTGGACTTCCTGCGGGCCCAGTGGCGTGTCCCACTCGCCCAGCAACAGGGCGCGGCCATCGCCGAGCTGGCCGGCCCAGACGCCGAACTGGTGACCGCTGTACACCGTGGCCATGGGCGCGCTGCCCTCGGGCACCCGGTTGCCACTGAAGACGGCCAACGCGTCGTTCGAGGCCATCCATTCATTGCTCAGGCCCAACTGCCGTGCCAGCGGCAGGTTTTGACCCACCCAGTAAGGCGCCGGCAGGGGCCGGGGAGCCAACGGGGTGCCGAACGCGTCGCCCAGGTGGGCAAAACGGGCGTTCCAGCGGGTGGGGGCGTCGGAGGCGGTGGCAAGCGTCATGTTCGGATTGTCGCGCGCTTGACTTGAACCCGGTGGCAGCGCGGCCTTGTGGCGCCCCAGGTGCCCGGTGGGCTCGGCAGATGAGGCATGATTCGGCCCACAAAGGACCACCACCTACAAAGAAGGAGCCCCCCATGCTGGGACAAATGCAAAGCCAAGCGCTGCTGATTTCCACCTTGATCGTCCACGCCGAACGCCACCATGGCAGCGGTGAAATTGTGTCGCGCCGGGTTGAAGGCGACATCCACCGCACCACCTGGGCGGGCATCGCCCGGCGTTCGCGGCAAGTGGCCAATGCCTTGGATGGCCTGCACCTGGCGTTTGGCGACCGCGTGGCCACGCTGGCCTGGAACGGTTACCGCCACCTGGAGCTGTACTTCGGCGTCAGCGGCACCGGGCGTGTGCTGCACACCCTGAACCCGCGCTTGCACCCCGACCAACTGGCCTGGATCATCAACCACGCCGACGACCGAGCCCTGTGTTTTGACATGACCTTCTTGCCCTTGGTACAGGCCGTGGCGGGGCGTTGCCCTGGTGTCAAACACTGGATTGCGTTGTGCGAAGCCGACAAGCTGCCTGCCGACAGCGGCATCCCCGGCCTGGTTGGCTACGAGGCCTGGGTGAGCGCCCAGGGCGACAGCTACACGTGGCCCGAGCTGGATGAAAACAGTGCATCGAGCATGTGCTACACCAGCGGCACCACGGGCAACCCCAAAGCCGCGCTGTATTCGCACCGCTCCACCATCCTGCACGCGTTTGGCGGCGCGCTGCCCGATTCGCTCAACCTCAGCTCGCGCGACAGCGTGCTGCCGGTGGTGCCCATGTTCCACGTCAACGCCTGGGGCATCCCGTATTCGGCGGCGGCCACGGGTTGCAAACTGGTGTTTCCCGGCCCGGCCATGGACGGCAAGTCCATCTACGAACTGCTGGAAGCCGAAAAGGTGACCATGGCCGCTGGTGTGCCCACCGTGTGGCAAATGCTGCTGGGCCACATGCAGGCCAACGGTTTGAAGTTCAGCACCGTCAAGCGCACGGTGATCGGTGGGTCCGCATGCCCGCCGGCCATGATCAAGGCCTTCAACGACGACTACGGCGTGGACGTGCTGCACGCCTGGGGCATGACCGAGATGTCGCCGCTGGGCACCGTGTGCACCTTGAAGAACGCCCAGTTGGCCCTGCCGCCTGAAGAACAGACTAAGGTGCGCCTCAAGCAGGGCCGCGCGGTGTTCGGCGTGGACATGAAAATCGTCAACGAGGCCGGTGAGGAATTGCCCTGGGACGGCAAGGCCTACGGCGACCTGCTGGTGCGTGGCCCGTGGATCATTGCGAGCTACTTCAAAGGCGAGGGCGGCGACCCGCTGCGCTACGACGCCGCTGGCAAGGGCTGGTTCCCCACCGGCGACGTGGCCACCATCGACGCCGACGGTTTCATGCAGATCACCGACCGCAGCAAGGACGTGATCAAGTCCGGCGGCGAATGGATCAGCTCCATCGACGTGGAAAACATCGCCATGGCCCACCCCGGCGTGGCCATGGCCGCCTGCATCGGCATGCCCCACCCCAAGTGGGACGAGCGCCCGATTGTGGTGGTGATGAAAAAGCCCGGTGCGACGCTCACCCGCGAGGAGCTGCTGGCCTTCTACGACGGCAAGATCGCCAAGTGGCAGGTGCCTGACGACGTGGTGTTTGTGGATGCGATTCCGCTGGGCGCCACTGGCAAGATGCAAAAGATGACGCTGCGCGAACAGCTCAAGGGCTACAAGCTGCCAGGGCTCTGAGGATCGACCGGTGAACTGGCGTGGGCTGATCGCTTCGCTGGCGCTGGCCTGCGTGTGTGGGCCGGCCCTGGCGCAGCACGGGCAGACGGTGCGGATTGCGTTCATCGACCCGCTGTCGGGCCCCATGGCCGATGTCGGTCGCAACAGCCTGCAGAGCTGGCAGTTTGTGGCCGAGCGCCAGAGTGGTGCGAAGAACCCGGCCGGTGTGCGTTTTGTGGTGGCGCCTTTCGACAACAAGGGGTCGCCGCAGGAAAGCCTGAACGCATTGAAGGCCGCCATCGATCAGGGCTTTCGCTACGTGGTGCAAGGCAACGGCTCCGGGGTGACCCATGTGCTCGCCGATGCGATTGCCCGCCACAACGCACGCCGCCCTGATGCCCCGGTCCTGCTGCTCAACTACGCGGCGACCGATCCCGCTCTCACGGGCGAGCGCTGCACCTACTGGCATTTCCGCATCGAAGCCGACACCACCATGAAGGTGGCCGCGCTGGTCGACTTTTTGGCGGGCCACCCCGAACTGCAAAAGGTCTATCTGGTGAACCAGGATTACGCCCATGGCCAACAACTGAGCCGCCACTTCAAAGAGGCGGTGGCGGAGCGGCTGCCTTCGGTGCAGGTGGTGGGTGAGGAGCTGCACCCGGCTTTCCAGTTGCGCGATTTCAAGCCACAGGTGCAGCGGTTGATGGCCTCAGGCGCGCAGGCTGTGGTCACCGGCAACTGGGGTGAAGACTTTGTCTACCTGGTGCAGGCCTTGCAAGACGCCAAAGCCCAGCTGCCGCTGTTCACGTACTACGCCGCTTTGCCGGGTGCCCCGCAGGTGTTGGCGAAAGGGGGGCAGTCCATGCCGGTGTACCAAGTGGCCTTGCACCACAACAACCCTGAGGGCGAGATGGGCCGCCTGGCGGCGGATTTTCGACGCCGCTACAAGACGGATTTCGTTGTCTACGCCACCCAGACCGGCATCCAGATGTTGGGTGCCGCGATGGCGCGCGCCGGCAGCACCGACACCCGTCGCGTGGCCGATGTGCTGGACGGCATGACGTTCCCCGTGCTCGGCGGAACGGCAACCATGCGCGGCGAAGACCACCAGCTCCAGCTGGGCCAGTTCATCTCCCGCTGGCAGCCGGTGGATGCGCGCTACCCCGTGGGCGCTGAGGGCACGGGCCACACCTTCGCTCCCTTGCAGTACGTTGACGCGCGGGTGTTGTCCCAACCCGTGCGCTGCAACATGCCTCGGCCCTGACATGGAGCTGCTGGTCCTGTCCCTGCTCAACGGCTTGAGCTACGGCTTGCTGCTGTTCATGCTCAGCGCCGGCTTGACGCTGATCTTCAGCCTCATGGGGGTGCTCAACTTTGCCCACGGCAGCTTCTACATGTTGGGCGCCTACCTCGCACACAGCCTGTCGGCAGCGTGGGGGTTCTGGTGGGCCTTGCTCGTCTCACCCCTGCTGGTGGGCGCACTGGCCGCCATGTTCTACGCTCAGGTGCTGCAGCGCGTGGCGGCCCATGGCCATGTGGCCGAACTGTTGGTCACCTTTGGCCTGAGTTACGTGCTGCTGGAGGTGGTGCAGCTGGTGTGGGGTAGGGGGCCGGTGGACTACCGCGTGCCCGCAGCGCTTTCGGGCAGCGTGTTCACGCTGTGGAATGTGCGGTTTCCAGCCTACCGCGCCTTCAGCATGGGGGTGGCCCTGCTGGTGCTGGGCGCGCTGGCGCTGTGGTTGCGCCTGAGCCGGGGCGGGCTGGTGGTGCAGGCGGCACTCAGCCACCCAAAGATGGCGCAGGCGCTGGGCCACAACGTGCCCCGTGTGTTCATGGGTGTGTTCGCTTGCGGCGCTGGCCTGGCGGCGTTGGCCGGCGTGTTGGGCGGCAACGCTTTTGTCACCGAGCCCGGCATGGCCGCCACGGTCGGCTCCATCGTGTTTGTGGTGGCCGTGGTGGGGGGGCTGGGCTCCTTGTGGGGGGCGTTCTGGGCCTCATTGCTGATGGGCCTGCTGCAAACCGCCGCTGTGGCGCTGGACCTTCCGTTGGGCGGTGTGCGTTTGAGCCAGCTGGCCCCCTTGCTGCCTTACGCCATGCTGGTGGGCATGCTGGCGCTGCACCCCCGGGGCCTGATGGGCCAGCGCGAGAGCTGAGTCATGGCGTCCTCCCACCGTTTCAACTGGGCCTGGGCGTGGCCCATGTGGGCGCTCTTGTTGCTGTGCCTGCCACTGGCGTGGGAGAGCCGGCATGCCCTGGGCCTGGCGTCGCAAATGGGCATCGCGGTGTTGGCTTGCCTGAGCTTTCATGTGCTGTGGGGGCAGGGCGGCTTGTTGAGTTTCGGGCATGCGGTCTACACCGGGGCGGGTGCCTATTTGTGCATGCACACCTTGCAGGCGCTGGCGGCGCACGGTTGGCCGCTGCCCGTGGCGCTGCTGCCATTGCTGGCAGGGGTGGGCACGGCCGTGCTGGCCTTGCCGCTGGGATGGTTGTCCACGCGCCGACCCGGCACGCCCTTCGCCATGATCACCTTGGGCTTGGGCGAACTCACCTGGGCATTGGCCCTGATGTGGCCCGCGTGGTCGGGCGGTGAGTCCGGCTTGTCGGGCAACCGTGCGGCTGGTCCGCGCTGGGGAGGCTGGGATCTGGGCCAGCCCGCGCACCTGTACCTGCTGATCGCGGTCCACACCGCCTTTGGGCTGGCCCTGGTGTGGGCCTTCACGCGGACCACCGTGGGCCGTCTGCTCAATGCGGTGCGCGACAACCCGCTTCGTGTGCCCATGCTGGGTTACGACCCCCAACGCCTGCGCCTCATGGCCTTCGTGTTCGCGGCTTTTTTGGCCGGTGTGTCGGGAGCGCTGGTGGCGCTGCACCAGGAAATTGTCACGCCGGAGGTGTTCAGCATCCACCGCTCGGGCAGCCTGCTGCTGTTCACCTTGCTGGGCGGCGCCACTTTGCTCGGGCCGGTGCTGGGCGGCGTGCTGATGGTGGCGGTGATGGTGGGCTTGTCGGGTCTCACACCGGCTTGGCTGCTGTACACGGGCCTGGGGTTCATGCTGGGCGTGGTGTGGGCGCCGCAGGGCTTGGGTGGCTTGGTGCTGGCGGCCCGGCAGGCCTTCGCTCGTGGTGGCTGGCGCCCCGGTGGACGCACCACCTCGCGTTGGTTGGGAATGGTCGTGGCCTCGGCCAGTGCCGTCGCGTTGGTGGAGATGGCTTACCAGTGGCCGCAGCACGACACGTTGGGGCCGGTGCGGCTGGTGGCCGGTCTGGCCCTGGACACCCGATCGCCTGTGCCATGGGTGCTATCGACTGGTCTGTTCTTGACCGGTTTGATGGTGTGCTGGTGGGCACGTCCACACGAAGGCCATCGACCATGAGCGCACCGGTGTTGGAGGTCGCCGGTCTGCACCAGCGTTTTGGCGCCACCGAGGTGCTGCGCGACCTGAACCTGCAGGTGCGGGCGGGCGAACGGTTGGCCGTGATCGGCCCCAACGGCGCCGGCAAATCCACGCTGTTCAACGCCATCAGCGGCTTGGTGCGGCCCAGTGCGGGCCACATACGTTTGCGGGGCCAAGCCATCACCAGCTGGTCGGTGCACAAGCGACACCAGCTGGGGTTGGCGCGCAGCTTCCAGATCAGCCAGCTGTTTGGCCAGCTGACAGTGCGCGACCACCTGCGCTGTGCAGCCAGCTGGCCCGATGGTCAGGGCTACCGTTTCTGGCGAATGCTCGACCACCAGCGCACCCTCAACGCCCGTGTGGATGCGTGGCTGGAACGCCTGGGCCTGGCAGAGCGCGCCGCCGACATCGCAGCCGAACTCAGTTACGCGGAACAACGTACCCTGGACATTGGCATGGCACTGACCAGTGAGGCGGAGGTGCTCTTGCTGGACGAACCCACGGCCGGCATGAGCCGCAGCGAAACCGCCCGTTTCGTGCCCTTGCTGCGCGAGTTGACCGAGGGCAAGACGTTGTTGATGGTGGAGCACGACATGGGCGTGGTGTTCGAGTTGGCCGATCGCATCGCGGTGCTGGTGCAGGGCGAACTGCTGGCTTGCGACACGCCGCAGGCGATACGCGCCAACCCGTCGGTGCAGCGGGCCTACCTGGGCCAGTCGCAAGGAAGCGACGCATGACCGATGCCCTCGCTGTGAGCGGTTTGCTCGCGGGTTATGGCCAGAGCCGGGTGCTGCAAGGGGTCGACTTCGAGCTGGCTGCAGGCAGCATCCTGGCGGTGCTCGGGCGCAACGGATCGGGCCGCAGCACACTGGCGCGGGCGCTGATGGGTCTGGTGCCGGCGCGCGGCAGCGTGCGCTGGCTGGGGCACGAACTGCTGGGCCTGCCACCCCATGCCATCGCCCGTCTGGGCGTGGCCTATGTGCCAGAGAGCCGCGATGTGTTCCCGCGCCTGACGGTGGCCCAGAACCTGACACTGGGCCTGCAGCCGCGCTCGACCCGCCCCGTGTGCTGGACGCAGGAATGGGTGTACGACAGTTTCCCTGCACTGGCGGCCCGCTGGGATGTGGCCGCTGGCGTGCTGTCGGGTGGTGAGCAGCAGATGCTCAGCCTCTGTCGTGCGCTCATGGGTGCCCCTCAGCTCTTGATCGTCGACGAGCCCACCGAGGGCCTGGCCCCACAGGTGGTGACGCAGGTGGACGCGTTGTTGCGTGCGTTGAGCACCCAGGGGATGGCGGTGCTGCTGATCGAGCAGAAGCTGGACCTCAGCCTGGCCGTGGCCGACCGCGTGGCCGTGATGGGGCACGGGCGGCTCGTGTTCGATGGCTCGCCCGCCCAGCTACTGGCCTCACCTGCCGTGGTGCAGGAATGGTTGGAGGTCTGAACCAGACAAGCAGGCGACACCCTGACTTTGGCGCGCCGCACAAAATCCCTACAATCGCCAAAAAACGAACGGTCGTTCTTTTTTTGAAATTTCGTCAACCCAAGGAGACTTCATGACCGCGCATTACCAGAGCCACGGCGACGTGGCCGTCATCACGCTGGACAACCCGCCCGTCAACGGGCTGGGCTTGAGCACACGGCAGGGCATCGTGGCCGCGCTGGAGCAGGCCAACGCCGATGCCGCCATCCGCGCGGTGGTGTTGACGGGCGCAGGCAAGGCCTTCTCGGGCGGTGCCGACATCCGTGAATTTGGCAGCCCCAAGGCACTGCAAGACCCGAACCTGCTGAGCGTCATCCTGGCGCTGGAGAACTTCGCCAAGCCCATCGTCGCTGCCATCCACAGCGTGTGCATGGGCGGTGGCTTGGAGCTGGCCCTGGGCGCGCACTACCGCGTGGCCGCCCCCGGCTGCAAGGTGGCCTTGCCGGAAGTGAAGCTGGGCCTGATCCCCGGCGCCGGTGGCACGCAGCGCCTGCCGCGCGTGCTGGGCGTGGAGGCCGCACTCAACATGATCGTCAGCGGTGAAGCCGTCAACAGCGAGATGCTGGCCCAGGTGCCGGGGCAGAAGCTGTTCGACAAGCTGGCCGCCTCGGCCGAGTCGCTGATGGACGAAGCCCTGGCCTTTGCCCGCAGCGTGGCCGACGTGCGTCCGCTGCCCCTGGTGCGCAACCTGCCGGCCAAACACCCGCAAGGCGATGCTTACTTCCAGTTCGCGCGCAACATGGTCAAGGGCATGAGCAAAAACTTCCCCGCGCCCGCCAAGTGTGTGGATGCGGTGGAAGCCGCCACCAAAAAGAAGTTCGCGGACGGCATGGCGTTTGAGCGCGAGATCTTCATCAACCTGATGTGGACATCTGAATGCCGCGCGCTGCGCCACCTGTTCGTGGCCGAGCGCGCCGCCAGCAAAATCCCCGACGTGCCGGAAGACACGCCCAAGCGCAACATCCAGTCGGTGGCCGTGATCGGTGCTGGCACCATGGGCGGCGGCATCTCGATGAACTTCCTCAACGCGGGCATCCCGGTCAAGATGCTGGAGATGAAGCAGGAGGCGCTGGACCGGGGCATCGCCACCATCCGCAAGAACTACGAGGCCCAGGTCAAGAAGGGCAAGCTCAAGCAGGACAAGTACGAGCAGCGCATGGCCTTGCTGAGCACCACACTCGACTACGCCGACCTCAAGGACGCGGACCTGGTGATCGAAGCCGTGTTCGAGGAAATCGGCGTCAAACAAAAGGTGTTCGAGGCGCTGGACGCGGTGATGAAACCCGGCGCCATCCTGGCCTCCAACACGTCCACGCTGGACGTTAACAAAATCGCGAACTTCACCAAGCGCCCGCAAGACGTGGTGGGCCTGCACTTCTTCAGCCCAGCCAACGTGATGAAGCTGCTGGAGGTGGTGCGTGGTGACGCCACCGCCAAGGACGTGCTGGCCACCGTGATGAGCGTGGCCAAGAAGATCAAAAAAACGGCGGTGGTGTCCGGCGTGTGCGATGGCTTCATCGGCAACCGCATGGTCGAGCAGTACGTGCGTCAAGGCGGCTTCCTGCTGGACGAAGGCTGCACCCCCGAGCAGGTGGACAAGGCGATCGAGAAGTTCGGCTTCGCCATGGGCCCCTTCCGCATGGGCGACCTGGCCGGCAACGACATTGGCTGGGCCATCCGCAAGCGCCGCGCCATCGAACACCCCGACATGAAGTACAGCAAGACCGCCGACCTGCTGTGCGAAAAAGGCCGCTACGGCCAGAAGACCGGCGCCGGCTGGTACGACTACGTGCCGGGCAAGCGCGATGCCATCCCCAACGCCGAGGTCATCCAGATGATCGAGGAGCACCGCAAGGCCCTGGGCATCACCGCGCGCAAGGTGAGCGATGAGGAAATCGTGCAGCGCCTGGTGTTCTCGCTGGTCAACGAGGCCGCCCACATCCTGGAAGAGGGCATTGCCAACAAGGCCAGCGACATCGACGTGGTTTACATCTTCGGCTACGGCTTCCCGGTGCACCGTGGCGGCCCGCTGAAGTACGCGGATGAGGTGGGTCTGTTCAACGTGACCCAGGCCATGAAACGTTTTGCGCAGAACCCGCTGGACGACGCTGCGTTCTGGCAACCCGCGCCGCTGCTGGCCCGCCTGGCGGCCGAAGGCAAGACCTTCAACTGATGCACCGCACACACGAGACAAGGACATTGCCATGACTTCCGCACTGATCGTTTCCACCGCCCGCACGCCGCTGACCAAAAGCTGGAAGGGCGCTTTCAATATGACCCACGGCGCCACTTTGGGTGGCCATGCTGTGCAACACGCCATCGCCCGCGCCGGCATCGAGGCCGGCGAGGTTGAAGACGTCATCATGGGCTGCGCCACGCCCGAAGGCGCCACCGGCGCCAACATCGCGCGCCAGATCGCGCTGATGGCCGACTGCCCGGTGTCCGTCTCGGGCATGACGGTCAACCGCTTCTGCTCGTCGGGCCTGCAAACCATCGCGCTGGCGGCTCAGCGCATCATCGCCGGGGAAGGCGACTTGTTCGTGGCCGGCGGCGTGGAGAGCATCTCCTGCGTGCAGCAGGAAATGAACCAGCACATGCTGCAAGACCTGATGCTAGCCAAGAAAAAGCCCGAAATCTACTGGAACATGCTGCAGACCGCCGAACAGGTGGCCAAGCGTTACAACATCGGCCGCGAGGCGATGGACCAGTACGGCGCTGCCAGCCAGCAAAAGGCCACTGCCGCATTGGAGGCCGGCCTGTTCAAGGACGAGATCGCCCCCATCACCGTGATCGCCGGCGTGGCCGACAAGGTCATGGGCCTGACGACCAAAAAGGTCACGGTGGAGAACGACGAAGGCATCCGCGCTGGCACGACGTTTGAAGGCATCCATGGCCTGCGCTCGGCACTGCCCGGCGGCCTGGTGTCGGCCGGCAACGCCAGCCAATTCTCTGATGGCGCTGGCGCCTGCGTGCTGATGGACGAGAAGCTGGTGAGCCAACGTGGCTTGAAGCCCCTGGGCCGCTTCCTGGGCTTTGCGGTGGCCGGCTGCGAGCCCGACGAAATGGGCATCGGCCCGGTGTTCGCGGTGCCGAAGGTGCTGAAGAAGCTGGGCCTCACGGTGAACGACATCGACCTGTGGGAGCTGAACGAAGCCTTTGCGGTGCAGGTGCTGTATTGCCGCGACAAGCTGGGCATCCCGGCTGACCGCCTCAACGTCAACGGCGGCGCCATCGCTGTGGGCCACCCCTATGGTGTGTCGGGCCAGCGCCTGACCGGCCACGCCCTCATTGAAGGCAAGCGCCGTGGCGCCAAGCGCGTGTGCGTGACCATGTGTATCGGCGGTGGCATGGGCGCGGCGGGTGTGTTTGAAGTGCTGTGATGCACTGACGTCGAGCAGAAGCGATAAAGCCCAGGCCTCATGTCGGCCTGGGCTTTTTTTTCGAGTAGCAGCTACTACTGAACAAAGTTTGCCTTCATAAATGTGGGGAAGGCCCGGTACATCGTCGCGCTTTTCTCCATGCAAATTTTTTGTTCTGTTGTTGCTTTTCCTTTGCAAGTAATGGTCAGCAGTATGTCGGCAGAAGTGCCGCTTCTGGGCATCTTTACTGCTGATGCTCCCATGGCAAAGGTGTCTGTTGGGTTGTATGTTTGGATGATGGTGTCGTTGGCCATCTGTATCTTCATATCTGAGTGGGTTGTTATAAACACCTGTGTCAATGCGAACGACTTCTCGCATGCCAACCGATCTGCGCAATGAAAGGTCGCAGCCTGCCTGGCAGTTTCAACTGCCTTTATGAGCATTGCCGTTTCTCGCGCTTGTGTTTCCCTTGCCGACCGTTCGTCGTCCTCGGCTTTTTTCTTTTTATCAGCTGCTATTTCCTTGTGATTTTTTTCTACAGTTTCAAAGTTGCCGTATGCCGTTGTCAGCTCCTCGGGACTGGCAACTTGTGCGAACAGTCGTAGCCGATTTCTTAGCAACGCAACTGCCGTGTTCTCACGGTATACGTTGAATGCTGTTGCAAGTTCATCACCAGAGAAGCTGGCTATTGCAGCGTCACGCAATTTCGGATTCGAACGATACAACTGGATGCTGGCGCCCTTCACCTCTGGGTCCGGATCCAGAAAACCATCTTCTAGTGCCCTGTAAGCACCTTCATAGTTGGCTACGGCTATCGCATTTTGCGCTCGCTGCACATACTGCACCCTTGGCGCAGTTGCTACACATGCTGACAAGCCTGCCAGCGCCAGTCCTACAACAACGGCGCGAGCAATTTTTCGAGAGTTTGAACCCATTTGCTACCTGTTTCTCTTTTGACTACGGTCGAACAGAGTCCTATTCTGCATCCGTTTCGGATGCCTAAAAAGTCGCTTTTCTCTCAAGGCGCGGACTCTGGATTTGGCGTACGACCGTCGAGAAAACCACCGACTCGGTGGGCGCAGTCATGCCGAATGTTGAAGCAGGGTGGCCGTGACCCAGGTGGCGGCCGATCACGGGTTTTTGCACATGGGCCACTTCGCTGCGCAATACCAGCGCCGCTTCGGCGAGCGCCCCGTGGAAACCCTGAAAACCCGTGCTGCTGTCATGCAGGGGTCAAGCCCACGCGCCTGAGCGCATTACAGTGGGCGCTCCCCCGGTCGAGGAGCCCCATGAGTCTGCGTCCCACCCTTGATTTTTTGCTCTACCAGTGGCTCGGTGTCGAGTCGCTGTCGTCCCGCGAGCGGTTTGCCGACCACTCGCGCGACACCTTCGATGCCGTGCTCAACACCTGCGAACGCATCGCCCGCGACAAGTACGCACCCTTCAACCGCCTGGTGGACACCCAGGAGCCGCACTTTGATGGCGACAAGGTCATCCTGCCCCAAGCCACCCACGACGCCCAAAAAGCCTACGCCGACAGCGGCATGCTCAGCGCCGCGCAGGATTACGCCATCGGTGGCATGCAGTTGCCCTACACGGTGGAGGCCTCGGGCAACGCCTTTTTTGCCATGGCCTCGGTCAGCATCGGCAGTGGCATGTTGACCACCGGCAACGCCAACCTGCTCATGCAACATGGCACCGAGCTGCAGAAGCGCGTGTTCGCGCTCAACGAGTTTTCGGGCCGCTGGTCGGGCACCATGTGCCTGAGCGAGCCGCAGGCGGGCTCGTCCCTCAGCGACGTGATGACCCGTGCCGTGCCCGACGGCGATGGGTTTGAAACCGATCCGCTGGGACCGCGCTATCGCCTGACTGGCAACAAGATGTGGATTTCGGCTGGCGAGCACGAGCTGACAGAGAACATCGTTCACCTGGTGTTGGCCAAGATACCGGACGACAACGGCAAGCTGGTTCCCGGTACGCGTGGCATCAGCCTGTTCATCGTGCCCAAAAAGCTGGTCGATGTGAACGGCCAACTCACCGGCGAACGCAACGACGTGGCGCTGGCGGGCCTCAACCACAAGTGTGGCTGGCGCGGCACCACCAACACCTTGCTCAATTTCGGCGAAGGCAAGTTTCCCGTGAACGGCCAAGCCGGTGCCGTGGGCTACCTGGTGGGCCAGCCGGGCAAGGGCTTGCACTGCATGTTCCACATGATGAACGAAGCCCGCATCGGCGTGGGCATGGCCGCCACCATGCTGGGTTTGGCCGGCTACCACGCCAGCCTGGATTACGCCAAGAACCGACCGCAGGGCAGGGCCGTGGGCCCCGCAGGCAAAGACGCGTCGGCACCCCAAATTCGCATCATCGAACACGCCGACGTCAAGCGCATGTTGCTGGCGCAAAAAGCGTATTGCGAAGGCGCGCTGGCGCTGGAGCTGTACTGCGCCCGCCTGGTGGACGAGCAGCATACCGGCACGCTCGAGGCCGCCGACGAGGCGCGGCTGCTGCTGGAGGTGCTCACGCCCATCGCCAAAAGCTGGCCCAGCGAATGGTGCCTGGAGGCCAACAGCCTGGCCATCCAGGTGCATGGCGGCTACGGCTACACGCGCGACTTCCCGGTCGAACAGTACTGGCGCGACAACCGCTTGAACATGATCCACGAGGGCACCCACGGCATCCAGGCGACCGATCTGCTGGGCCGCAAGGTGCTGATGGACAACGGCCGAGGCCTGCAACTGCTGGCCGCGCGCATCAACGACACCGTGCAGCGCGCCATCCAGCAAGCCGCGCTGGCGGCCCACGCCAACGCGCTGGCTGCGGCGCTGCAACGCGTGGGCGCCGCCACCAAAGCGGCCTGGGCCACCGGCAACCCCGCCGAGGCTTTGGCCAACGCCGTGCCCTACATGCAGGCCTTTGGGCACACGGTGATGGCGTGGATTTGGCTCGATGTGGCCTTGGCCGCGTTGAACCACGATGCCGCCCAGACGCAGCCCACCACCTTGGGCCGCCTGGCCGCCACCCGCTATTTCTTCCACTACGAGCTGCCCAAGATCGCCGGCTGGCTGCCGGTGGTGGAAAACCGCGACCCCACCTGCGCCGACCTGCCCGAGGCGGCCTTCTGAATTTTTGACATCTGACGGAGACATGACATGACACGCACGGTTCAACAACTGTTCGACCTCAGCGGCAAGACCGCGCTGGTGACCGGCGGCTCGCGCGGCCTCGGCTTGCAAATGGCCCAGGCCCTGGGCGAGGCCGGCGCCCGCATCATGCTGACCTCGCGCAAGGCGGCCGACCTGGAGCAGGCCGTGGCCACGCTGCAGGACCAGGGCATCGACGCCCGCTGGATCGCCGCCGACTGCGCCAAGGAGGCCGACATTCAGCGCCTCACCGACGAAACCCTGGAGCGCATGGGCGACATCGACATCCTGGTCAACAACGCTGGCGCCTCCTGGGGGGCGCCCGCCGAAGACCACCCGATCGAGGCCTGGGACAAGGTGATGAACCTCAACATCCGGGGCTATTTCCTGCTCAGCCAGGCCGTGGGCAAACGCAGCATGATCGGGCGAAAAAGTGGCAGCATCATCAACCTCGCCAGCATCGCAGGCCTGGGCGGCAACCCGGTGGAAATGCAGACCATCGCGTACAACACGTCCAAGGGCGCTGTGCTCAATTTCACACGTGCCCTAGCCGGCGAATGGGGTCGCTACGGCATCCGCGTCAACACCATTTGCCCGGGCTTTTTCCCAAGCAAGATGGCCAATGGCTTGCTTGAAGTGATTGGGCCGAAGCTGGTAGAAGGCACGCCGCTGGGCCGCCTGGGCGACGATGAAGGCCTCAAGGGCCTGACGTTGCTGTTTGCCAGCGATGCTGGCAAACACATCACTGGCCAGCACATGGCGGTGGATGGCGGTATGTCGGCTCTGATTGGGGGCTGAGCATGCCGATTCCCTTTGGCACCAGCATTCCGTTCATTGAATTGTTGGGCTGCGAACTGCAGGTGTTCGAGAATGGGCGCTCCGAGATCACGCTGGCACCCAAGCCTGAGCATCTCAATGCGTTTGCGGTGGTGCATGGCGGCGTGTTGATGACACTTCACGACGTGACCATGGCGGCGGCGGCGCGCAGCGCCACTGACGGTTTGGGTGCCATTACCATCGAGATGAAAACGAGTTTCATGCGCGCTGCCAAGGCGCCGCTGCGGGCCGAAGGCCGCCTGATCCACCGCACCAAAAGCATGGCCTTCACCGAGGCCACCATATTCGACGCCGAGGGTGTGGCCTGCAGCCACGCCACCGGCACCTTCAAGTACGTGCCCGGCTGGGGCGCCCACGCAGCGCCCGTTTCGCAAGTGCCGACCGACTGAGCCCTTTTCCACCGAGGACCACCATGACCCAGAATACCCAGATCCTGCTCGACAACCGCCCTGTGGGCGAAGCCACTGTTGGCAACTTCAAAGCCGTCACCACCGACACGCCCGCGCTGCAGGACGGCCAGGTGCTGGTGCGCCACCACTTCCTGAGCCTGGACCCCTACATGCGCGGCCGCATGAACGACAGCAAAAGCTACGCTGCCTCGCAACCCCTGGGCGAGGTGATGATCGGCGGCACCGCCGGCGAGGTGGTCGAGTCGCGCCACCCCAAGTACCAGCCGGGCGACCTGGTGGTGGGCATGGGCGGCTGGCAGCAGTACAGCGTGGTCAACGCCGCCGATCCCGGCGCGCTGCGCAAGGTGGACACCACGCACGTGCCGCTGAGCCACCACCTGGGTGCGGTGGGCATGCCCGGCGTGACGGCCTGGTACGGCCTGGTCAAGATCATCGAACCGAAAGCCGGTGAAACCATGGTGGTGAGCGCCGCCAGTGGCGCAGTGGGCAGCGCATTTGGTGCCTTGGCCAAAGCACGTGGCTGCCGCGTTGTGGGCATCGCCGGTGGCCCCGACAAATGCAGGTACCTCACCGACGAGCTGGGTTTTGACGCCGCCATCGACCACCGCGCCCACCCCGACCTCAAGAGCATGAGCCAGGCGCTCAAGGCCGCCTGCCCGAACGGCATCGACGGCTACTTCGAGAACGTCGGCGGCCACATCCTTGACGCTGTGCTGCTGCGCGCCAATGCCTTTGCGCGCATTGCGGTGTGCGGCATGATCGCCGGCTACGACGGTGCACCGCTGCCGCTGCAGAACCCGGCGCTGATCCTGGTCAACCGCATGAAGGTGCAAGGCTTCATCGTGAGCGAGCACATGGAGGTGTGGCCGGAAGCATTGAAAGAGCTGGGCACGCTGGTGGGCACGGGCAAGCTGCGCCCGCGCGAGAGCGTGGCCCAGGGCATCGAGAGCGCGCCCGAGGCTTTCCTGGGCCTGCTCAAGGGCAAGAACTTCGGCAAGCAACTCGTCAAGCTGATCTAGGGCCTGTTCACACTATTTTTCCGAGATGCGTTGCGAGTCAAAAAGGCCATGCGCAAGGCGCGAAACGCCGCCGGGGTATGCCCCCGGCAAGGCTTCGCAACGCCGCGCATGGCCTTTTTGGCCGCAACCCGAAGGGAACGGGGTGAAAACAGCGCCACTCGTCGTTGCACTCCTAGGCCAGACGCCCAGTCTGGCCGTCGTCGCGCGCCTAGATTGGCGCTGTTTTCACCCCGTTCGCACTCGGAAAAATAGTGTGAACAGGCCCTAAACGCCATCGAAGGAGACGCGCCATGTCCGACCTGATCCTGCACCACTACCCGGCCTCGCCGTTCTCCGAAAAAGTGCGCCTTATCCTGGGCGCCAAGAAGCTGGCATGGAAGTCGGTGCACATCCCCATGGTGATGCCCAAGCCCGATGTGCTGGCGCTCACCGGCGGTTATCGGCGCACGCCTTTCCTGCAGATAGGCGCCGACATCTACTGCGACACCGCGCTGATCTGCGACGTGCTGGAACACCGCCAGCCCTTGCCTTCGCTGTACCCGGCGGCGGAAAAGGGCGTGGCGCGCATCGTGGCGCAATGGGCCGACAGCACGCTGTTCTGGGCCGCCATGGCCTACAGCCTGCAGCCCAAGGGTGCTGCCAGCATGTGGGAAGGCGCACCGCCCGAAGCGGTCAAGGCCTTTGCGGCCGACCGGGGGGCCATGTCGCAAGGCATGACCCGCCTGCGCCCGGCCGACGCCACCGGCGCCTACAAGAGCTACCTGCGTCGCATCGCTCACATGCTGGAGCAGAACGATTTTCTGTTGGGCGACGCGCCCTGCGTGGCCGACTTCGCCGTCTACCACCCGCTGTGGTTCACACGACACCGCACGCCCGCTGTGGCTGACATCTTCCAGGCCACCCCGGTGGTGCTGGACTGGGTGGACCGCATGGCGGCGCTGGGCCATGGTGCGCCCGAAAAAATGAGCGCCACCGACGCCATTGCGGTGGCCAAGGCCAGCACCCCAGCCGTCCACCCGGACGACCATTTCCAGAACGACCATGGCATCGACCTGGGCAGCCGTGTCGGCATCGCGGCCGAAAGTTTTGGCCTTGAGGTGACCGAAGGCGAACTGGTGGCCGCCACCCGCACCCAGCTCACGCTGCGCCGTGTGGACGAACGCGCCGGCACGGTGCACGTGCATTTCCCGCGGGCGGGGTACGTGATGCGCGCCGTGGCATGAGCTTGGTTTGGCGTTTCCAGGCCTTTGACGCGCTGAGCGTTGCCGAGCTGTACGCGGTGCTGCGGTTGCGCAGCGAGGTGTTTGTGGTCGAGCAGAACTGCGTGTTCCTGGACATGGACAACAGCGACGCGCAGGCCATGCACCTCATGGGCCACACTGGCAAGATGGGCGAAGCTAAAGGTGAGCTGGTGGCCTACGCGCGGTGTTTTGGCCCCGGGGTCAAGTACGCCGAAGCGAGCATTGGCCGCGTGATCACCGCATCCCAGGCCCGCGCCGGCGGGCTGGGCCACGTGCTCATGCGCGAGGCGGTGCGCGCCCTGCAAGCGCACTGGGGCCCGCAGCCCATACGCATCGGCGCACAAGCGCGGCTGCAGGCGTTTTACGAACAACACGGTTTTGTCCGCGAGGGCGAGCCTTACATCGAAGACGGCATCCCACACATCGAGATGCTGCGACCACCCACCAGAGAGGAGCACACATGATCACGGAATTCAAGGGCAGGACGGCGATCATCACCGGCGCGGGTTCGGGCTTTGGCCTGGAGGTGGCGCGCATTGCCGCCAGCCGAGGCATGCACCTGGTGCTGCTGGATGTGCAGAAGGACGCGCTGGACGCTGCGCAGGCCGAGTTGGAAGCCACCGGCGCCCAGGTGCTGGCGCAGCGGGTGGATGTTTCCTGCGCTGAGCAGATGACGGTTCTGGCTGAAGCGGTGCTGGCACGGTTTGGCGCACCGCACTTGGTGTTCAACAACGCGGGTGTGGGCTCGGGCGGCTTGATCTGGGAAAACTCGGTAAAAGACTGGGAATGGGTGCTCGGCGTCAACCTCTGGGGTGTCATCCATGGGGTGCGCTTGTTCACGCCCATGATGTTGGCCGCCGCCAAGGCCGACCCCACGTGGCGCGGCCACATCGTCAACACCGCCAGCATGGCGGGCTTGCTCACCCCGCCCAACATGGGCGTCTACAACGTCAGCAAACACGCCGTGGTGGCACTGAGCGAAACGCTGTACCAAGACTTGCGCCTGGTGACCGACCAGATCGGTGCCAGCGTGTTGTGCCCGTATTTTGTGGCGACTGGCATTCACCAGAGCGACCGCAACCGCCCGCAGGACATGGCCGGCGAGAAGCCCACCGCCAGTCAGATGGTCAACCAGGCCATGACCGGCAAGGCGGTCAACAGTGGCAAGGTGACGGCCGCACAGGTGGCGCAAAAGGTGTTTGCTGCCCTGGAAGCGGACCAGTTCTACATCTTCAGCCACCCCCACGCGCTGGGCAATGTGCAGACCCGAATGGAAGACGTGTTGCAAGCACGCAATCCCACCGACCCCTTCGCCGAACGGCCAGATGTGGGTGTGACGCTGAAGGCCGCGCTGCGCGCGGCTTGAACCTGGAGATTCTGGACAGCAAAAAGCCGCCCAGAAGGCGGCTCTTGAAGTGACGGGCCTTGCCTGCAGCGCGAGGCTGCAGCGGCCTGTCAGGCGGCTCAGTAAGAGCGGCGCGGTTCGCGGTCGCGGTAGCCGCCACCGGAGTTCGACTCTTTGGGGCGCGACACGTTGACAACGATGGAGCGGCCACCGACGGACATGCCGTTCAGGCCGGCAATCGCTGCCTGGGCTTCTTCGGCGGAACCCATTTCGACAAAGCCGAAACCCTTGGAGCGACCGGAATCGCGGTCCATCATCACGGTGGCCGAGCCCACGCTGCCGTAGGCAGAGAAGTTGTGGCGCAGGGCTTGGTCGTCGATGGTGTAGGGCAGGTTGCCCACGTACAGTTTGCTGCTCATGATGAGCCTTTCAGAGAGAGTGTGCCGCCGGATGTGTGTGGCGGCACTGAGAGAGGCGTGGTGTCATTCAAAACCACGCTGAGAATGTGCCCCACCATTCGGGTTGGGCACATGACAGGGCCGGCTCGCCCAATGGCTGCTGGCCCTGAAGCTGGGGTTTGAGGCCTCAGCAAGCCCGTATTATATTTCAGTTTGAAATATTTGTCTTGGTTTTTATTATTCGAATTTATATTCGATGCGGAGCATCCCGAACCCACCTCAGTCCGCCTCAAACTGGGTGGCGTTTTTGCCCTTGAACGGCGCATAAAACGCTTTGATGGCCGCCAAATCGGCTTGCACATCGCCTGTGGGCTCGAACACCGGACCCAGGCCACTGCGCTTGTCGTGGTAGTCCATGTAGGCCATCACGATGGGCACCTGGGCGCCCACGGCGATGTGATAGAAGCCGGTTTTCCAGTAGCGGGTTTTGCTCCGCGTGCCTTCTGGGGGAACGATGAGTTGCAGCGGCCCATCGGCCGCCTGGATGGCGGCCACGGATGCGGCCACCAGGTTGCTGGACTGCTCACGGTTGACCGGGATGCCACCCAGCCAGCGCATCACCCCACGAAACGGCGGCTTGAAGATGCTTTGTTTGCCCATCCAGTACACGTTCAGGCGCAAGGCAAACGCCACCATCAGGGTGTAGGGCAGGTCCCAGTTGCTGGTGTGGGGCGCGGCGATCAACACCGCTTTGGTGGCGTGGGTGGGCAAGGCTCCCTCGATCCGCCAACCGCTCAGGCGCAAGAACGCCACTGAAAAGACACGCAGGAATGTGTTGACGACCGGCGTCGTGAAAATGGTGCGGTGCATGGGCGACTCAGTATTCCAGTCGCTCGGGCCTCACCTCCTGCAGGATGGTGGTCGCGATTTCTTCGATGGATTTTGTGGTGGTGGACAACCAGCGCACCCCGGCGCGGCGCATCATGCTCTCAGCCTCGTTCACCTCGTGGCGGCAGTTTTCCAGGCTGGCGTAACGCGAGTTCGGCCGGCGCTCGTTGCGGATTTCGCTCAGCCGCATGGGGTCGATGGTCAGACCGAACAGCTTTTTGCGGTGCGGCACCAGGGCCGGCGGCAGCTGGCGCCGCTCGAAGTCTTCGGGAATCAGCGGGTAGTTGGACGCCTTGACCCCGTATTGCATGGCCAGGTAGAGGCTGGTGGGCGTTTTGCCGCTGCGGCTCACCCCGACCAGGATGACATCCGAGCCTTCGAGGTCGGCGTGGCTTTGGCCGTCGTCGTGGGCCAGCGAGTAGTTGATGGCCTCGATCCGGTCGTGGTAGGCCTGGCTTTTGGATGCGTCCGAGAAGCGGCCCACGCGGTGGTTGCTTTTGATGCCCAGCTCGGCTTCCAGCGGTTCCACAAAGGTGCCGAACATGTCCATGATCATGCCGTGGCAGTGCGTCTTGATCACTTCCAGCACTTCCATGTTCACCACGGTGAGGAAGACCAAGGGACGTTTGCCCTCCACCTGGGCCACGTGGTTGATCTGGCGCACCGCCTGATGGGCCTTGTCGGCGTCGTCCACAAAGGGCAGGCGCACCCGGCGGTGTTTGGCCTCGAACTGCGCCAGGATGGCGTTGCCAAAGGTTTCGGCGGTGATGCCGGTCCCGTCGGAGATGAAAAAGGCGGTGCGATGGGGCATGTGGCGGTTTGCTGAGGGCGGTTCTGTGCGGCGCGGCGGCCGGCTGTCACCCGCCGCCCACCTACAATCAGTGGATTATCGCGTCAGCGATGGTGTGTGCGGCGCCCGCCCAGAAGAACACAACAGGCCAACACGCAAGTGTGGTGCGGTACAGACCCCCGGTTTTTTAACTTGAGTGGAGTCTTTTATGTCTGAACGCTTCAGCGCAACCGCCTTGGTGGTGCCCTTCGAGCAATTGAGAATGACCGATGTCGAGGTCGTTGGCGGCAAAAACGCCAGCTTGGGCGAAATGATCTCGCAGCTGCCGCAGGGCGTGCGGGTACCCACCGGCTTTGCCACCACGGCACATGCCTTCCGTGAATTCCTCAAGTTCAACGGTCTGGCCGACCGCATCAACGCCCAGCTCGACAAGCTGGACACCGAGGACGTGCGTGAGCTGGCCAAGGTGGGCGCTGAAATCCGCGCCATGGTGGAAGCCCAACCGTTCCCGGCCGACCTCGAAGCCGCCATCCGTGCCGAATTTGCCAAGCTCTCGGCCGGCAACGCCGAGGCCTCGTTTGCCGTGCGCTCGTCGGCCACCGCCGAAGACCTGCCCGACGCCAGCTTTGCCGGCCAGCAGGAAACCTTCCTCAACGTGCATGGCATCGAAGACGTGCTGCACAAGATGAAGGAGGTGTTTGCCTCGCTCTACAACGACCGCGCCATCAGCTACCGCGTGCACAAAGGTTTTGCGCACGCCGAGGTGGCGCTGAGCGCCGGCGTGCAGCGCATGGTGCGCTCCGACCTGGGCGCGGCCGGCGTGATGTTCACGATCGACACCGAAAGTGGTTTTGAAGAGGTCGTGTTCATCACGTCCAGCTACGGGTTGGGCGAAACCGTGGTGCAGGGCGCCGTCAACCCCGACGAGTTCTACGTCCACAAACCCATGCTCAAGGCCGGCAAGCAGGCCGTGATCCGCCGCAACCTGGGCAGCAAGCTGATCGAGATGGTGTTCAGCACACCGGAAGAAAAGGCGCAGAGCGGCAAGCTGGTCAAGACCGTGGACGTGCCCGTTGAGCAGCGCAACCGCTACAGCCTGACCAACGCCGAGGTGGAGCAACTGGCGAAGTACGCGCTGGTGATCGAGGAGCACTACGGCCGCCCCATGGACATCGAATGGGGCAAAGACGGCACCGACGGCCAGCTCTACATTCTGCAGGCCCGCCCGGAAACGGTGAAAAGCCAGGCAGGCAACCAGGTCGAGTACCGCTACAAGCTCAAGGGCAAAGGCAGCGTGTTGGCCAGCGGCCGTGCCATCGGGCAAAAGGTGGGCACCGGCCCGGTGCGCCTGGTGCACAACATCAGCGAGATGGACAAAGTGCAGCCCGGCGACGTGCTCGTCACCGACATGACCGACCCCAACTGGGAGCCGGTGATGAAGCGCGCCAGCGCCATCGTCACCAACCGGGGCGGGCGCACCTGCCACGCCGCCATCATCGCGCGTGAGCTGGGCATCCCGGCCGTGGTGGGCTGCGGTGACGCCACCGACCACCTGAAGGACGGCACGCTCGTGACGGTGAGCTGTGCCGAGGGCGACACCGGCCACATCTACGACGGCTTGCTCGAAACCGAAGTGACCGAAGTCCAGCGCGGCACCATGCCCGAGATCGACGTCAAGATCATGATGAACGTGGGCAACCCCCAACTGGCGTTCGACTTCGCGCAGTTGCCCAATGGCGGCGTGGGCCTGGCGCGCCTGGAGTTCATCATCAACAACAACATCGGCGTGCACCCCAAGGCCATCCTGGACTACCCACAGATCGACGCCGATCTGAAAAAGGCGGTGGAGTCGGTGGCCCGTGGTCACGCTTCGCCGCGCGCTTTTTATGTGGACAAGGTGGCCGAAGGGGTGGCCACCATCGCCGCCGCCTTCTGGCCCAAGCCGGTGATCGTGCGCCTGTCGGACTTCAAGAGCAACGAGTACCGCAAGCTGGTGGGCGGTAGCCGCTACGAGCCCGAGGAAGAAAACCCCATGCTGGGCTTCCGTGGTGCGGCGCGTTACATCAGCGAAGACTTCGGCGAGGCCTTTGCCATGGAGTGCGAGGCCTTGAAGCGTGTCCGCGAAGACATGGGCCTGACCAACGTGCAGGTGATGGTGCCTTTTGTGCGCACCCTGGGCCAGGCCGAGCGTGTGGTCAACCTGCTGTCCAAACACGGACTCAAGCGGGGCGAGAACGATCTCAAGCTCATCATGATGTGCGAGATCCCCAGCAACGCTGTGCTCGCCAAGCAGTTCCTGTCCTACTTCGACGGTTTCTCCATCGGCTCCAACGACCTGACCCAGCTCACCCTGGGGTTGGACCGCGATTCGGGTCTGGAATTGCTGGCGCACGACTTCGACGAGCGCGACCCAGCCGTCAAGGCATTGCTGTCCATGGCCATCGGTGCCTGCAAGGCCGAAGGCAAATACGTGGGCATCTGCGGCCAAGGCCCCAGCGACCACCCCGACTTTGCCCAGTGGCTGCGCGATGAGGGCATTTCCTCCATTTCGCTGAACCCAGATTCGGTGATCGATACCTGGAAGTTGTTGGCGGGTTGAGTTTTCTCCCGCTTCGTTCGACAGAGGCCGCCATGTGCGGCCTTTTTCATGCCTGCTTCCTTGGCGGGATCGGGGCGGTAGGGTGCCCTGTTCCGCTCATGTCCCCCGGGCGCTGCGCGCCCTCCGCCTTTACTTCGCTGCACAGGGCACCCTGCCACCCCGATCCAGGAGGGGTTGGCGCGCCAGCTCGGTGCACAGAGCCCTTGGCGTTGCCATGTGGCCAAGGACGCCGGCTACGTAAGATGACCAAAACGGGAGGGTTTTATGAGTGTTCTGGATGTGACACAGGCCGGTTCTGCCGACACAGAAGTGGTGGCAGGCATCTTGGTGGCAGCCGCTCAAGACCTGATCCAGAAAGGTCAGATGCTGTGGCACGTGAACAGTGTGAGCGCGCAGGCCATCGAGACGGACGTGAGGGACGGGCGCTACTGGCTGGCTCATGATGCAGGCCGTCCCATCGGGGTGTTCCGTTATGAAACGTGCGACCCCGTGTTCTGGCCCGAGGTGACGGACGGACGGTCTGCTTTTTTGCACAAAGTGGCGGTACATCCACGCGCCCGTGGTCGGGACATGGCTCAACACTTGTTGGCTTTCGCATGCAAGTTGGCCAGAGCAAACGGCCTGCGTGACGTTCGTCTGGATTGCGTCAGCGGGAGGCCGAAACTGCGCTCCGTGTATGAGCGGTTTGGATTTCGGTATCACAGCCCTTGGCAGGTTGGCACGCTCCAGGTGGACAGGTTGGTATTTCCCTTGGTGAGTCCGGAAGGCTGATCAAACGGTTGGCCAGTTTGTACACATCACCTTCCTGCCAACTTCAGCGCCCTTCATTTGGAAGCGAGCACCTGCCGCCGACGGCGTCGTTAACCAATAGCCCCGTCTTGGGCCGCCAGCACCTGTTCCGCCCAGGTCAGTGTGCTGGCCATGGCCGACATGGTGTGTTGGCGGTCCAAGCCGAAGGGAGCGAGCGCGCCGTAACGTGCCTCCACTGCATACGGGTTGAGTTCGTCCAGCCAATCGGCGTCGGGCGGGAGGGTGATCCCGTGGTCTAGCAACAGATCAAGCAACACCAGCAAGTCGTGTGTGCGCCTGAACTCGATCAAGTGCACGCTGAGCACAGCCTTCAGCGCTTTTTCGACGGCTTGTTGGGCGTGAAAACCGACGACCCCATCCCCGATGGCCGCGTTGGAAGACAACAGTTGTGCCGCGAGCTGGTCTTGACGGGCTGCGGTGAGCAGCATTCTGGCGACCGATTGGGGAGGTTCAGCCATGAACCACTTGTCCCTCTTTGAGAGCCCAGTAAAGCGCGGTGCCGGGCTCATTGCGCCAGCGTTGCACCTCATCACGCGAGTAGACAAGCACATCGGCCGCAATCCGCAGCGGGCGCAAAACCCGCCGCAGTCGAACCATTTCAGAGGCCCGATTGGTCACTTCCTGTTCGATGACCAGAAAATCAAGGTCGGAATCTTCCTTGGCATCCCCGCGCGCTTGCGAGCCGAACAGCCAAATTTGGGCCGAAGGCGGGACCGCCTGGGCCAAGACTCGCACGGCTTCGTCGACGACACTGGGCGATGGCATGGATGCTTCTTCTGCTGCGCGTGAGTGCAACGGTTGCAACAACGGGTGAGGCCAGTCTAACCCAGGCGGTGGCGGATTTGCCCTGTGGCAAACTCCCCCACTTTCCAGACAGCCAGAGGCCGGCGCGCGACCGGTCCACCGTTTTTCGACATGCAAAAAATCATCGCGCAGATCGCGCAGGAGATCAAAGTCCAGCCCCGTCAGGTGCTGGCCGCCGTGGAACTGCTGGACGGTGGGGCCACGGTGCCCTTCATCGCCCGCTACCGCAAGGAGGTCACCGATGGCCTCGACGACATCCAGTTGCGTGAACTCGAAGCCCGTCTGAGCTACCTTCGCGAATTGGAAGACCGCCGCGAGGCGGTGCTCAAAAGCATTGCCGAGCAGGGCAAGCTGACGCCCGAATTGCGCGCCGCCATCGAGGCCGCGCCGACCAAACAAGAACTGGAAGACCTCTACCTGCCCTACAAGCCCAAGCGCCGCACCAAGGGCATGATCGCCCGCGAAGCTGGCATTGAACCGCTGGCCGAAAAGCTGTTTGCCGACCCGTCGCTGGACCCCACTGCCGAGGCACAGGCCTTTCTGGTGCCGGCCGGCAAGATCGAAGGGGCCGACTTCACCACCGCCGCCGCCGTGCTGGATGGCGTGCGCGACATCCTCTCCGAACGCTGGGCCGAGGACGCCGCGCTGGTGCAGAAGCTGCGCGAGTGGCTGTGGGCCGAAGGTTTGTTCACCAGCAAACTGGCTGCCGGCAAAAACGAAAACGACCCCGAAATCGCCAAGTTCCGCGACTACTTTGATTACGACGAACCCATCGGCCGTGTGCCTTCGCACCGCGCGCTGGCGGTGTTCCGTGGCCGCGCGCTGGAGTTGCTGGACGCCAAGCTGGTTCTGCCTGAAGTGCCCGAAACCGGCAAACCCAGCATCGCCGAGGGCAAGATTGCCTTGCACCTGGGCTGGGGCCACAAAGGGCGTCCCGCCGATGACCTGCTGCGCAAGTGCGTGGCCTGGACATGGCGCGTCAAATTGAGTCTGTCGACCGAGCGTGACCTGTTCGCCCGCCTGCGCGAAGAGGCTGAGAAGGTGGCCATCAAGGTGTTCGCCGACAACCTGCGCGACCTGCTGCTGGCCGCGCCCGCCGGCCCGCGTGTGGTCATGGGTCTGGACCCCGGCATCCGCACCGGCGTCAAGGTGGCGGTGGTCGATGCCACGGGCAAGCTGGTGGACACGTCCACGGTCTACCCGCACGAGCCACGCCGCGACTGGGACGGCTCGTTGCACACCTTGGCCCGCCTGTGCGACAAACACGGCGTCAACCTGATTGCGATTGGCAACGGCACCGCCAGCCGCGAGACCGACAAGCTGGCTGGCGAGCTGATCAAGCTGATGGCCAAAGCCGAGCGGGTGATTGAGAAGGTGGTGGTCAGTGAAGCGGGCGCCTCGGTCTATTCCGCGAGCGAATTCGCATCGCAGGAAATGCCCGATGTGGACGTGAGCCTGCGCGGTGCTGCGTCCATCGCGCGCCGCCTGCAGGACCCGCTGGCCGAATTGGTCAAGATCGACCCCAAGAGCATCGGCGTGGGCCAGTACCAGCACGATGTGAACCAGAGCGAGCTGGCGCGCACGCTGGAAGCCGTGGTGGAAGACTGCGTGAACGGCGTGGGCGTGGACCTGAACACCGCCAGCGTGCCGCTGCTCACCCGCGTGTCGGGTCTCTCGGGCAGCGTGGCCAAGGCGGTGGTGCGCTGGCGCGAAGCCAACGGCGCCTTCAAGAGCCGCAAGCAGTTGATGGACGTGAGCGGGTTGGGCGCCAAGACCTTTGAGCAGTCGGCTGGTTTCTTGCGCATCCGTGGCGGCGACAACCCGCTGGACATGACGGGCGTGCACCCCGAAACCTACCCCGTGGTGGAAGCCATCATCGAAAAGACCGGCAAACCCGTGGCCGAACTGATGGGCCGCGCCGACATGCTCAAGACGCTCAAGCCCGAGCTGTTCGCCAACGAGAAGTTTGGCGTCATCACCGTCAAGGACATCCTGGGCGAGCTGGAAAAGCCGGGCCGCGATCCGCGCCCCGATTTCAAGGTGGCGCGTTTCAACGACGGTGTGGAAGACATCAAGGACCTGGTCGAAGGCATGGTGCTGGAAGGCACGGTGAGCAACGTGGCCCAGTTCGGCGCCTTCATCGACCTGGGCGTGCACCAGGATGGCCTGGTGCACGTGAGCCAGTTGAGCCACAAGTTCGTGAACGATGCGCGCGAGGTGGTCAAGACCGGCGACATCGTCAAGGTCAAGGTGATGGAAGTGGACGTGGCGCGCAAGCGCATCGGCCTGTCCATGAAACTGGACGCCGCACCCACCCGCAAGGACGGCCCGCGCGACAACCGTTTTGAAGGGGCAGGGCGCGGCCAACAGGTGCAGCGTGGGCGCGATGCCTTGCCACAGGGCGGCGCCATGGCCTCGGCCTTCGCCAAATTGCAGGGACTCAAACGCTGACGGCGGGCACATACCTGTGTCGGCCCGGCCGGCTGCGCCTATACTGAAAAACCTCCTCCTGTCCTCCTCCGACGTCCATGGAACTCCAAGCCCTGCTGGCCAAGGCAAACGCGCTGCCCAGCATCCCCAAGGTCGTGTCCGAAGTCTTGTCCGAACTGGACGCGGACGACCCCAGCCCGCGCAAGATCAGCCAACTGGTGGCCACCGATCCGGCGCTGACGGCGCGCATGCTCAAGCTGGCCAACTCGGCCTTCTTCAACGTCACGCGGCAGATCAGCAGCGTGGAAGACGCGGTGGGCATCCTGGGTTTTTCGCACGTTCGCACCCTGGTGACGGCGGTGGCGCTGTCCAGCAGTTTCAAAGCCGTGCCGGGTGTCAATCTCGAGCAGTTCTGGCGCTACAGCCTAAATACCGCCAAGGCCTGCCGCGCCCTGGCGCCGGGTTTGCGTCTGCACGACGGTGCGGCCTTCACCGCCGGCCTGGTGCACGCGGTGGGCGACCTGGTGATGCACATCGGCATGCCTGACGTGGTGGCCAAGATCGACTTCAGCGTGGCGCCGCTGGACCTGCACCGCGCCGAGGCCGAACGCGCCCACCTGGGCTACACCTACGCCGACGTGAGCGCCGGTTTTGCCAAAAAATGGGATTTCCCCGAAGCCATCGTGCGCGCCCTGCAGCACCAGTTGCTGCCTTTTGAAGGTGATCTCCATGAGCCGATGGCCGGCGTCGTGCACATGGCGTCGTGGCGCGCACGCTGCCAGGAAATCAACATGGACCGCGAAGGCCTGACCAAAACCTTCCCCGACGTGGTCGCCATGCTGCTGGGCCTCGATCTGGAGCAGGTGCTGGACAAAGACCCGGCGGACTGGACGTCTGCCGGCGAACTCTCGGCCTTCCTCAGCTGACGCCATGTCCGTCCCAGACAACCGGCTGCAAGCGCTGTTCAAGCAACCTCAGGCGCTGCCATCGGCGCCCGAGGTGGCGGCGCGACTGATCGCCACTTTCGGGCAGGACGATGTGGACATCGTGGCCGTCGCGCGCGACATCGACCGCGATCCGGTGATGGCCGCCAAAGTGCTGCAGCGCGCCAATTCGGCGTTTTTCCGCCTGTTGCGGCCGGTGTCCACCTCGCGCGACGCCCTCATGGTGCTGGGCCTCAACAAGGTGCGTGCGCTGGTCATCAACACCGCGCTGAACGACTGCTTTCATGCCGTGGGCACGCTCAACCTCGACCGCTACTGGCACCACAGCCTGGTGGCTGCCACCTTGGCGCGCTACATCGCATACCCCTTGCGCATGGACGAAAACCTGGCCTTCACCGCCGGGCTGCTGCACGGCATTGGCGAGCTGGTGCTGCACGCCGGCCTACCCGAAGCCATGACCGAGATCGACCGCGAGCTGGACTTGCTGGACCCGCGCCGCGCTGCGATGGAGCGGCAGGTGCTGGGCTTTAGCCACGCCGAAGCGGGCGCCGAGCTGGCGCGCCGCTGGCACTTTCCGCAGCGGCTGGTGGATGCGCTGGCCCAGCAGGTGTCACCTCTGGAAGCACCGCAGCCAGAACCCCTGGCCGCGCTGGTGCATCTGGCCGTCTGGCGGGCCTGCATCCATGGCACGCCTGGCGATGCCGACCGCCTCATCCACACCTACCCCGATGCCCTGGGCCTGGCCATGGGGCTGGACCATGACGTGCTGGTCACGGAAGACGTGCCGCCACTGCGCGAACTGGAGGCCTCCTGAGCCGCACACGCGCCCTGCGTTTGTATGCCGGGGCAGCAGCACGTGCCCACCTGCAGCGCAATGGCTTGTCGCCAGCCGATGTGCGTGCCATCCCGGCCGCCGCCGGTGGCCCCAAGGGCCTGGTGCTGGGGCCACTGGACCGGTTTTTATTTGGCGACTGGTTGGCGCGCAGCGCGCAGCCCATCGATCTGATCGGTGCCTCCATCGGCGCCTGGCGCATGGCCACGGCTTGCCTCGACGACCCGGTGGCGGCGTTCAACCGCCTGAGCCGCGACTACATCGCCCAGCACTACGAGCTGCCGCCGGGACAGAAGCGCCCGCCGCCCGAACTCATCAGCGAGCGTTTTGGTGAGAGCCTGAAGGCGTTTTACGGTGGGCGGGTACACGAGGTGCTCAAGCACCCACGTTACCGCCTGCACATCGTCACATCGCGTGGCCGCCACCTCATGCGTCGCGAGGCGGGCCTGCGCGCACCGCTCGGCTACCTCGGCGCCATGCTCACCAATGCGGTGCATCGCCGGGCTATGGGCGTCTGGCTGGAGCGGGTGGTGTTCTCAAGCCCACAAGCAGGTGCGCCTGCCGCGCTGCCGTTTGCGACGCACGATTACCGCACCCGCCACCTGGCGCTGAGCGAGGCCAACTTCATGGACGCGCTGCAGGCCAGCTGCTCCATACCGTTTGTGCTGCGGGCCGTGCCCCAGATTGCCGGTGCGCCCCCCGGCGCCTATTGGGACGGCGGCATCACCGACTACCACCTGCACCTGGACTACGGCACCCAGCCAGGCGTTGTGTTGTACCCCCATTTTCAGAAGCAGGTGGTGCCTGGTTGGCTCGACAAACCCTGGAAGTGGCGCCACCGCGCCAGCCACTTCCTCGACCACATGCTGGTGCTCGCCCCCGACCCCGAGTGGGTGCGGCGCCTGCCCAACGGCAAGCTGCCAGACCGCAACGACTTCAGCACCTACAGCCACGACCTGCCTGGCCGCATGAAGGCCTGGAACGGCGCCGTTTCGGCCGCCCAGCAACTGGCCGACGAGTTTGCTGAATGGCTGTTGCGGCCTGATCTGGGTCAAGTCTCCGCACTGTGACGGGCGTCGCCCTGGGGCGACGCTGGGATAATTGGGGCCATGGATGCCTTTCTGACCGCCGCCCTTTACAAGTTTGTCGACCTGCCGGATTTTGTGGCCCAACGCGAGCCACTGCAGCGCTGCTGCGACGACAACGCCGTCAAAGGCACCTTGCTGCTGGCGCGCGAAGGCGTCAACGGCACCATCGCCGGCCCTGAAGCTGGGGTGCGGGCGGTGCTGGCGCACCTGCGCGCCATGCCGGGTCTGTCCAGTCTGACGCACAAGGAATCGTGGTCCAGCAAACCGCCGTTCCTGCGCATGAAGGTGCGGCTCAAGAAAGAAATCGTGACTCTGCGCGTGCCCGAACTCGACCCCAACAAAACCGTGGGCCAGTACGTCAAGCCGCAGGACTGGAATGCCTTGCTGGCCGACCCCGATGTGGTGCTCATCGACACCCGCAACGACTACGAGGTCAAAATCGGCACGTTCAAGGGTGCCATCAACCCCGACATCAAGACGTTCACCGAGCTGCCGGCCTGGATCGACGCGCAGCCTGCGCTGCAGGGCGCCAAAAAACCCAAGGTGGCCATGTTCTGCACCGGTGGCATCCGCTGCGAAAAATCCACCGCCTTGATGAAGATGAAGGGCTTTGACGAGGTTTATCACCTGGAAGGCGGCATCCTCAAGTACCTGGAAGAGGTGCCGCCAGAGCAGAGCACCTGGGACGGCGAGTGTTTTGTGTTCGACGAGCGCGTGAGCGTGGGCCACGGCCTCAAGCCCGGCCCCTACGAACTTTGCCGCTCCTGCCGCTGGCCGCTCGGGCCGGAAGACAAGGCCTCACCCCACTTCGTTTTGGGCGTGAGCTGCCCCCACTGCCACAACCAGCGCACGCCCGAAGAAAAGGCCCGGCTGGCCGAACGCCAGCGCCAGGTGGAACTGGCCGAGGCGCGGGGCGAGCGGCATGTGGGCGCGGCACCCAGATCCCAGGCCGTGGACGCGCAGGACTGAGGCGCCTGGCCGCCTCAACGCGCGATCTTGCGTTCAACGTTGACCACCACGCCCGCGCGGAAGGTGATGGTGGTCAGGGTTTGCGGGTCGCGGGGGTGGGGGAAGTAGGTCCAGGACTTTTCCTCCGGCAGCCCCCGCTGGTTGCGGATGAAGGCCTCGTGATCGGGCTTGCCAATGCGGAACACCACCTCGCCCTCGGCCATGCCGTTGCTGATCAAGCCGCGCTCTCGGGCATCAATGGCCCAGGCTGCCGACGCTGCCAGCGTGGCCATGCTCAACATCAGGGCAGGAGCGAGTGGGTTCATACAGCCTCCAGTGTGGGTCGGTTCATGCCACTCACATGGCTTCTTGCAACATGGTGCGGTATGCCTCGGCGCTGGCAATCCGGGGATTCGTTTTGTGGCAGTGGTCGGCCAGCGCGCCTTCAATCACCTTGTCAAACAGGTCGTCGGTCACACCCATGGCGCGCAGGCCACTGGGCAGGCCCAGGCGCGCGTTCATGTCGGCGATGGCGGCCGGGATGTCACTGCCCGATGTCAAGCCCATGGCCTGGGCCATGCGATTCAGGCGGTCTTCTTTTTGTACCGTCTCGGCCGAGCCATTGAAGCGCACCACCGCCGGCAAAAACATCGCGTTGAGTGTGCCGTGGTGCAAGCGCGGGTTGACGCCGCCCAGGCTGTGGCTCAGAGAGTGCACGCAGCCCAGGCCTTTCTGGAATGCCATGGCGCCGTGCATGCTGGACACCATCATGTTCATGCGGGCCTCGCGGTTGCTGCCGTCGCGTGTGGCCGCTTCGATGTGGGCCCAACCCCGGCGCAAGCCCTCCCGCGCAATGCCGTCGGCCGGCGGGTTGAAGGCGGGCGCCATGAAGGTTTCCATGTTGTGGGCGATGGCGTCCATGCCCGTGGCGGCCGTCAGCATGGGCGGCAAGCCCAGTGTGAGTTCGGGGTCGAGCAGGGCGGTTTTGGGCACCAGGTGCCAGCTATGGAAGCCCAGCTTGCGGCCATCGTCCACGATGAGGATGGCGCCACGCGCCACCTCGCTGCCGGTGCCGGCGGTGGTGGGCACGGCGATCAGCGGGGGCACGCGGTCGGTGATCTTGGGCGAGCCGCCTTCGATGGTGGCGTAGGTTTTGAGCGGGCCTTCGTGCGCCACGGCGATGGCCACCCCCTTGGCGCAGTCGATGGCGCTGCCACCGCCCAGCGCAATCAGGCCGTCGCAGCCGTGGGCGCGGTAGACCTCGGCGGCGGCGCGCACGGCCGCTTCGGTGGGGTTGGAGGGCGTTTGGTCGAACACGGCGGTGGGCACGCCGGGCAGCGCATCAAGCGCCTTGTGCAGAATGCCCACGGCCTTGACACCGGCGTCGGTGACGATGAGCGGACGGGTGATGCCCGAGCGGCTGCACTCGGCCGGCAGCAACTGGATGGCGCCGAAGTCGATCTGGATGTTGGTGATGTAGAGGATGTTGGCCATGGGAGGTCTCCGTTGTTTGGCGCCACTATAAGCGGCCGCCACGGCCTCTCTTGACGGGCAGGCGACAGCTAACATTGCCGCCATGAACCACCCCCACAACCCGCGCGCGCTGCTGACTCCGCTGATGCGTGGCGTGATCGACCGCATGGCCCGCCTGGGCAACACGCCCATGCACGCCCTGACCCCACAACAGGCGCGTGCCCACTACGAAGCCGGCGCGGGCGTGCTGGACTTGGCGCCACACAAGATGGCGCGCGAGGAGGCCCTGCAGGTGCCCGCCCGCGATGGCGCCGTGTTGCCCGCGCGCCTGGTCGCGCCCTCACACGATGCCTTGCCGGTGCTGCTCTACACCCACGGCGGTGGCTTCACCATCGGCAGTGTGGCCACCCACGACAGCCTGTGCCGCCACCTGGCCCACCTGGCCCACTGTGCGGTGGTGTCGCTGGACTACCGGCTGGCGCCCGAACACAAGTTCCCCACCGCAGCCAACGATGCGTGGGACACGCTCCAGTGGCTGGCAGGGCAGGGCAGCGCCTTGGGCCTGGACACCACACGCCTGGCTGTGGGGGGCGACAGCGCTGGCGGCACGCTGGCCGCCGTGTGCGCCATGGAAGCGCGCGACGCCGGTTTGCCGCTGGCCCTGCAACTGCTGTTCTACCCTGGCACCACCGGCCACCAGGACACGCCCTCGCACAAAACCTTTGCGCACGGCTTCGTGCTGGAAGAACCGCACATCACCTACTTCTTCAACCAGTACGTGCGCACGCCTGCCGACCGGGACGACTGGCGTTTTGCCCCGCTGTATGCCGACGACCTGGAGGGCGTTGCGCCCGCCTGGATAGGCTTGGCCGAATGCGACCCGCTGGTGGACGAAGGCGTGATGTATGCCGACAAGCTGCGTCTGGCCGGCGTGCCGGTGGACCTGGAGATCTACCGTGGCGTGGTGCACGAGTTCATCAAGATGGGGCGTGCCATCCCCGAGGCTCAGCAGGCCCACAACGACGCAGCCCGGGCCTTGCGGCACGCCTTTGCCTGACGCTGGCGGCTAACGCGCAGGCGCATCACCGGCGAGGTCGTCGTCGATGCGCGTGTCGCCAAACAGCGATTGACGGAAATCCGTGTGTGTGGGGCCGTCGTCGCTCATGGCCCACAGGAACAGGCGGTTCGCGGCCATGGGTTTGGCAAACAGAAAACCCTGCAGCTCGTTGCAACCCAGCTGCCGCAGGATGTCGCGCTGGATGTCGGTCTCCACCCCCTCGGCCACCACCTTGAGGCCCAGCGCCTGGCCGAGCTTGACCACCGCGTCCACCACGGTGCGGGCGTCGTTGCTGAACTCCAGGTCTTTGACGAAGGCGGCATCGATCTTGAGCTCTTCGGCCGGCAACTGGCGCAGGTAGGACAGGCTGGAATAACCGGTGCCGAAATCGTCAATGGAGATGTGCACCCCCACCTGTTCGAGCTTGTCAAAAAAGGCCTTGCTGCTGGCGTTGTTCTCCATGGCCACCGATTCGGTGATTTCGCAGGTGAGCAGCGTGGGGTTGACCGCGTGGCGCTTGAGCGCGGCATCGATGCGGTCGGCCAGATCGTCCTGGCGCAACTGGTGTACCGACAGGTTGATGGCCACCCGCATGCGCAGCCCACCTTCGCGCCATGTGTGGATCTGGCGACAGGCCTGATCGATCACCCAGTCGCCGATGGCACCAATCAGGCCAAAACGTTCGGCCACGGGGATAAAAGCCCCCGGACTGATCAAGCCCTTGCTGGGGTGGTTCCAGCGGATCAAGGCCTCAGCGCCGGTGATCTGCCCGCTGGGTGCGTGAATCTTGGGCTGAAAGTACAGTTCAAGCGCTTGCTCCTCAATGGCGCGGCGCAGGTCGCGCAGCAACTCCATCTGCTCGCGCGAGTCGTGCAACATGTGCGGTTCGAAAAAACAGAAAGTGCCCCCGCCAGCCGCCTTGGCTGCGTGGGTGGCAGCGTCGGCATGGGCCACCATCAGGGCGGCGGCGCCGTCATCGGGGAAGATGGCCACGCCAATGGAGGCCTGGACCGGCAACTCGCGGCCCAGCACGTCCATGGGCTGGGCGATGGCCTTGAGCACCGTGCGCGCTCTTTCTGCCAATGGCTCGCGGGCGCACAGGCCGGGCAACAGCAGCAAGAATTGGTCGGCGCCCCAGCGGGCGACGAATTCGTGGCCTCGAGCGAGTTCGCGCAGGCGTTGCCCCACGGTGTTGAGCAGCCAGTCACCGCTTTGGTGGCCGAAGGACTCGTTGATGGGCTTGAACCCGTCCAGATCAATGAACATCAATGCCATGCCGGCGCCGTCACGTTCGCTGGCCAGACCGGTTTCCTTCAAGCGCAACTCAAACGCCTGCCGGTTGGGCAACCGGGTCAACGGGTCTGTCAGCGACTCGCGCGCCACGTCGCCGCGTGCCTGCACCAGCGAGGCGCGCAACAAGGCCTCGCGCCTGGCCAGCACCAGCGTCATCAGCAGCAAGATCAGGGTGCCCAGGCGTGCCAGCAAGCCGAGCGAACTCAGTGCCAGTCCTTGGGCAGTGCTGGTCGCATGGGCCATCTCGGCGGCGTGTATGCCTTGCAGTCGCCCATCGCCTACCCACAGCCCGAACGCCAGCAACAGCGAGGCCAACAGACGGAGGGTCATGTGCAGGCCAGGCGCTGCCGGTTGCCATGCGCCCAGCGCCTGGGCAGCCAGTCCACACAAAGCCACCAAGGCACCCAGGGTGGCCAGCTCGGAGGGGGCCCACCGCAAGGCTGGTTCGAACGCGGCTGCCCGCAGCGAGAGGGATTCACTCAACACCACCGCGAGCCCCAATGCCAGAGCACCGATGGCCATCGCCCAAGGCGCGGGGCGCAGCGCGACCGATGCCCACACGCCTACGGCGGCCACCGCCACGCCCAACAGCCAGGCCATCAGCAACAGGCCGGTGTGGTAGTGCACGGGCCCGCCTTGCGGCAAGAGCGACAGTCCGTGGATGTGCAGAGACCACACGCCGGTACCGAAGGCCAGCGCGGCGCCGGTCAACCACTGCCAGCGGTCTGGATCGTTCGTGCGCAACGACTCGGTGAACCGCGCGCGGCATTCCAAGGTTGTGTGGGCACACAGAAACGCCAACAACACCGGAAACAGACGGGCCAGCAGATCGGTGGGAGCGTCGGTCGGCATGGCCTGTGTCTGTCAGCGGCGCACGTTCACCCAACCCGAAGGGGGCTTTGGCGTGGCGGTGGGGCAGGGCGGACTCAAGGGAAGCTGCGTCAAACGTCAGGCACCAGCATAACAATTTTTCACAAATATCCCCCACCCCCGCTGGGCCGGAAATCGCTGAGGTGTGGGCTGCCTGCGACATGCCTGGCCGTCGGTCAGGAGGAAGGGGGCCGGGCATCCATGTCGCGCACCAGCGCACGTGCCTCGTCGCCCTCGGGGATGGGGCGGCCGCTGTCGCGCCACTGCACCGCCGCCTTGAAGCCTTCGGTCTGCGCATAGCGGCGGAACCACAGGCCTTCGGGGTTGTGGCGGGTGATGCCATCAAACACCGTCGCCATCATCTGCGTCTGCTCCAGGCCAGCGGTCAGCATGGTCTGGTTGAGCACCATCTTG
This sequence comes from Hydrogenophaga atypica, assembly GCF_042665215.1. Taxonomy (NCBI): domain Bacteria; kingdom Pseudomonadati; phylum Pseudomonadota; class Betaproteobacteria; order Burkholderiales; family Comamonadaceae; genus Hydrogenophaga; species Hydrogenophaga atypica. Next base: position 31,257 of record NZ_JBHTCA010000018.1, on the reverse strand, counting down.
TGCATGGCCAGGTGGCCACGTGGCACGCCGGCGATGCGCTCGGCCAGCTTGAAGGTCTCGGCGTCCAGCTGCTCGGCTGGCACGGCCAGGTTGGCCAGGCCCCATTCGGCGGCTTGGCGGCCACTGAGCACGTCGCCGGTAAACATAAGTTGCTTGGCCCGCGCCGGCCCCAGGCGAAAGCTCCACATGGCGGTGGTGGGGCAGCCCCACACGCGGGTGGGCATGTAGCCAATGCGCGCGTCCTCGGCCATCACCAGCAGATCGCAGCACAGGGCGATGTCGCTGCCGCCAGCCACGGCCGCACCATGCACCTGCGCAATGGTGGGCTTGGGGCTGCGCCACAGGCTCATGAAGTCCTCCGTGTTGCGCTTCATGTAGGCGTAGTCGACCATCGGGTCCCAGGGGGTTTTCTCCTGCTGGCAGGGGTGCTCGATGTGGCTCTGGGCGGTGTCGGCCAGGTCGTAGCCGCCACAAAAACCCTTGCCTGCGCCGCTCACCACGATCACATGCACCTCGTCATCGGCGTTGGCCCACTCCACGGCGGCGCGGATGTCGCGCGGCGTGTCGTCGGTGATGGCGTTCAGCCGCTCGGGGCGGTTGAGCAGCAGACGGGCAATGCGCGGGTTACGCTGGTCTTTGGTGATGGTGAGGGTCTTGAAATCGGGCATGGTGTCTCCTGATCGTTGTTCCAAAATCATAGGCATGCCCTTGTTCTGTGGCAGGCCAACAGGTGACAGTGCCCGCAAAAACACCCGGCCCACTTAAAATTGCGGGTTATCCCCCAGGTCTTACATGAACGCCCCCGTCGACGTTTCCTTTTTCGCGCGCGCCGCCAAGCCCATCACCAGCTACCGCCCGTACTGGGCCAAACGCTTTGGCAACGCGCCTTTCCTGCCCATGAGCCGCGCCGAGATGGAGCGCCTGGGCTGGGATTCGTGCGACATCATTTTGGTGACGGGCGACGCCTACGTGGACCACCCGAGCTTCGGCATGGCGGTGGTGGGCCGGGTGCTGGAGGCGCAGGGTTTTCGCGTCGGCATCATTGCCCAGCCCGACTGGCAAAGCGCTGAACCCTTCAAGGCGCTGGGCAAGCCCAACCTGTTCTGGGGCGTGACGGCGGGGAACATGGATTCCATGATCAACCGCTACACGGCCGACCGCAAGATCCGCAGCGACGACGCCTACACTCCCGGCGACGTGGGTGGCAAACGCCCTGACCGCGCCGCCATCGTCTACAGCCAGCGCTGCCGCGAGGCCCACAAAGACGTGCCCATCATTCTGGGTGGCATCGAAGGCAGCCTGCGCCGCATTGCCCATTACGACTACTGGAGCGACAAGGTGCGCCGCTCCATTGTGGTGGACAGCAAATGCGATCTGCTGCTCTACGGCAACGCCGAGCGCGCCTTGGTGGAGGTGGCGCACCGCCTGGCCGCACGCGAGCCGGTGGACAACATCACCGACGTGCGCGGCACCGCCTTTGTGCGCCAGTCAACGCCTGAAGGCTGGTTCGAGATCGATTCCTCCGAGGTGGACCAGCCCGGCCGCGTGGACGAACACATCAACCCCTACCAGACCACCGCCGAGCAGGCGCAGGCCAAGGGTCAGACCTGTGTGAAAGAGGAGGGCGATGCCGCGAGCCAGCCCAACCCCGCCATCCAGCCCCTGGTCTTCCAGCCTCGCCACAAAACCCCGCGCGAGCGCACCGTCATCCGCCTGCCCAGCTACGAGCAGGTGAAAAGCGACAAGGTGCTCTACGCCCACGCCAACCGCGTGCTGCACGTGGAAGCCAACCCCGGCAACGCCCGCGCGTTGGTACAGGCCCACGGCGAAGGCACCACCGCACGCGACGTGTGGATCAACCCGCCGCCCATCCCGCTGACCACGGCCGAGATGGACCACGTCTTCGACCTGCCTTACGCTCGCAGCCCGCACCCCGCCTACGCCGACGAGCACGGCGGCCACGACGGCGCGACCAAAATCCCCGCCTGGGAGATGATCCGCTTCAGCGTGAACATCATGCGCGGCTGTTTTGGCGGCTGTACCTTCTGCTCCATCACCGAGCACGAAGGCCGCATCATCCAGAGCCGCAGCGAAGAATCCATCATCAAAGAGGTCGAGGACATCCGCGACAAGGTCAAGGGCTTCACCGGCACCATCTCCGACCTGGGCGGCCCCACCGCCAACATGTACCGCCTGGGTTGCAAAAGCCCCGACATCGAGGCCGCCTGCCGCAAGCCCAGCTGTGTCTACCCCGGCATTTGCCAGAACCTCACCACCAACCACGATCCGCTCATCAAGATCTACCGCCGTGCGCGTGCGCTCAAGGGCATCAAGAAAATCCTGATCGGCTCTGGCCTGCGCTACGACCTGGCGGTCAAGAGCCCCGAGTACGTGAAAGAACTGGTGCAACACCACGTGGGCGGCTACCTCAAGATCGCGCCCGAGCACACCGAAAGTGGGCCGCTTTCCAAGATGATGAAGCCCGGCATCGGCAGCTACGACAAGTTCAAGCAGATGTTCGAGAAGTACACCGAAGAGGCTGGCAAGAAGCAGTTCCTCATCCCGTACTTCATCGCCGCCCACCCCGGCACCAGCGACGAGGACATGATGAACCTCGCCATCTGGCTCAAGAAAAACGGTTTCCGCGCCGACCAGGTACAAACCTTCTATCCCAGCCCCATGGCCACCGCCACGGCCATGTACCACACCGACCTCAACCCGCTCAAGGGCATTCACCGCGACGACCGGGCCGAGCGTGTGGACATCGTGCGCGGCGAAAAACGCCGTCGCCTGCACAAGGCCTTCCTGCGTTACCACGACTCCAACAACTGGCCCGTGCTGCGCGAAGCCCTCAAGGCCATGGGCCGCGCCGACCTCATCGGCAACGGCAAACACCACCTCATCCCCACCTTTCAGCCGCTCACCGACGGCGGCTACCAGAGCGCACGACGCAAGAACTCCACGCCCAGCGGGAAAGCGGCCGCGCCTGCGCCTGTGAAGGGGCGCCTGCTGACGCAGCACACAGGCTTGCCACCCAGGGCGGGCGTGAAGGGCAAGCCAAAGGCGCGGTAGCCTGCATTTCGGCTGCCTTGCCCACGGCGTTGCCACCAGCGGCCAGAGGGTATGAGGCACGGTCTGAGACGACTTCTTGGCCAACCCCACTCAGGCCGGGAGCGATTGGTAGCTGCAGCAAACTGCAGTGGCCGCTTCAGACACTCAAGCCGTTCAGTGTTTCAGGTCCACCGTCGGTTGTGCAGCGTTTCCTGCCCTTCGGCTGTCAAAGACGTATTCACGTTGTAGGCGACCTACCGGTCACTGACTTCCAAAGTCAGTTCGGCGATATGGCCAGTCTGAAAGGTAGTACATCCCAAACGTCAGACGCGACCCGACGGCTGTCCAGTCCGCTTGATTTTCGAGAGTTGAGCCCTGTTGTTTTGCTCGTGAGAGCGGCTATGTCAGCTGTGATCTTCGCCGCCAGAGCGCGAGGCGCTGGTTAGACTTGCTGTCGAATGAGCTTCGTGAGAAGCGCTCTGCATTCATTCGCGCTCTAAAAGTGGCATATCTGGGTTAGCCACCTTGTGACTGCGCCGCAGACTCACCGCGTCGTGTCGAACGCTGGGAGCGTTGTCGATGCGGAACACGCTGACTGTGTCAGTCGTGTTTCGAGCCAGGCAATCGAGTGACTGCGCCGATGCCGCCACCTGCTCAACCAGAGCTGCGTTTTGCTGTGTGATGCTGTCGAGTTGACCCACGGCCGAATTGATCTGCGCTATGCCGTTGAGCTGCTCGCGCGAGGCGTTGCTGATCTCGCTCACCAGCGTGGAAACACCCTGCACACCTGCCACTACGTCCTGCATTGTCTTTTGTGCACTTTCCGTGCGTTGGTGTCCCTCGGCTACCTTCTGCACCGATGCATCGATGAGGTGCTTGATCTCCTTGGCTGCCGTAGAGGTACGCTGCGCCAGCGAGCGTACTTCAGACGCAACCACCGCAAAACCCCGGCCCTGCTCGCCCGCGCGCGCTGCTTCCACCGCCGCGTTGAGTGCCAGGATGTTGGTCTGAAACGCGATGCTGTCGATGACCTGCGTGATGTCGCTGATTCGGGCTGACGAGGCCTGGATGTCGCGCATGGTCACGCCCACGCCATTGACCACATCGCGGCTGCGTTCGGCCACCCTGCTGGCATCTTGAGCCAGCCGCTCGGCTTGGCCCGCAGAGTCGGCCGTGTTGCGCACGGTGCTGGTGATCTCCTCCATGGATGCAGCCGTCTGCTCCAGGCTGCTGGCCTGCGATTCCGTGCGCTGTGACAAATCCATGTTGCCTGCCACAATTTCCTGCGTGGCCTGCTGCATCTCCAGGCTTTGGTCGCGTGCGTCTCGCACAATGGATTGCAGGTTCACATTGAGTTGCCCTAGCGCCTTTTGCAGGGCGCCGAGCTGGTCGCTTCGGGTGACCTCCTGCGATTGGGTCAGATCGCCCGCCGCCATGCGGTTGGCCGTGCCCACCAGCTCGTTCAGGGGCCGCAGCACGGAGCCCACCAGATAGCGCCAGACACCCATCAGCAACAGCACGTCCAGCGCAATCAGGGCCATGCCTCTCAGAGGCATGGCGGTCGGCAGGGCGGCCTCAAGCAATGGCCCGCCCACCGACATGACCAACAACGCGAGCAAGAACTTGGCAGCCAACCCCAGGCGCAATCCTTCAGACAATCGTCCGCCCAGGGTGGCTTTGACAAGGCGTCCGCCTTTCAGTCGGTGAACCGGTTTGCCGGCCTGTTTCTCGGCACGCATGGTGGCGTACAAAGCCTCGGCCTGTTGAATCTGCTCCCGTGTGGCCTCGGTGCGCACCGACATGTAGCCCACCGGCCGCCCGTTTTCCATCAAAGGCGTGGCGTTGGCCATGACCCAATAGTGGTCGCCGTTCTTGCGCCGGTTTTTCACCGGAGCGGACCAAGGTAGCCCCGCCGAGATCGTCGTCCACATGTCGCGAAAGGCCTCTTCCGGCATGTCGGGGTGGCGAATCAGGTTGTGCGGCTGGCCAAGCAGTTCCTCCTTGGTGAAACCGCTGACCTCGATGAACATCGGATTGCAGTACAAAATCCGGCCCTGGGTGTCGGTGGTGGACACCAGCGTTTTGCCCTTGGGAAACGGGTATTCGGTGGGGGTGACGGGCAGGTTGATGCGCATGGTGGGGGACCTCAAAAGAGCGGGTTCCGGTGGATCGGCTAGGTGCTGCGGCTGTTCGGCTGGCGCCGACGCCATGTGTCAGATGGAGCTTTGGCGAGGCAGCGCCTCCACCGGCACGGGTTTGCAGAACAGATAGCCCTGAAACGCTTCGCAGCCGTAGGTCGCCAGCAACTCGTACTGCGCGGCGCTCTCCACGCCTTCAGCCACCACCCCCAGGCCCAGGTTGGAGGCCAGCCCCAGAATGGTTTTGGCAACGGCGAGGTCTTTGCGGTTGTTCAGGATGTCGTCGACAAAGGACTTGTCGATCTTGAACTGGTCCAACGGCAGCAGCTTGAGGTAGCTCAACGAGGAATAGCCTGTGCCGAAGTCGTCGAGCGAAAAGCGCACCCCTCGGTCGTTGAGCTGCCGCATCTTGGTGATGGTGCTGTCCAGGTCGGACTGCAACATGCTTTCTGTGATTTCCAGCCGCAGGTGTGCGGGGTTGGCGCCGGCGCGGGCCAGCGCGGCCTCGACCGTGGCCACAAACGTGGCTTCGTTGAACTGGCGAGCGCAGACATTGACCGCGATGGTCCATGCCTTGCGCACCGGGTCGTCTGCCCAGGCGCTCAACTGCGCACAGGCGGTGTCCAGCACCCACTCGCCGATCTGGAGAATGATGCCGCTCTGCTCAGCCAGCGGAATGAAGGCCGCAGGCGACACCAGCCCCCGTTCTGGATGTTGCCAGCGCACCAGGGCCTCCACCCCCAGCACCCGGCGTGCGCGATCAACCACCGGTTGGTACAGCAGGCGCAATTGGTCCAGCTCCACCGCCGCGCGCAAATCGCGCAGCAGGCTGGTGCGGCTGTTGACCTCCGCTTGCAGCGACGGATCGAAGAAGCACACCTGGTTGCGACCGCCGGCCTTGGCCTTGTACAAGGCCATGTCGGCCTGTTTGAGCATTTCCTCCGGATCGTCTGTTGCGCTGCCAAACAGCACCACACCCACGCTGGGCGTGGCAATGACGGGCTCGCCGTGCAGTTCGTAGGGGCGCGCCAGTTGGGCTCGCATTTTTTCAGCCCAATCGCTGGCCGCCGCCGTGGCCGCTGCCATGTCGGGCGCAATGTCGGTGAGCAGCACCACAAACTCGTCGCCACCCAGGCGCGCCACGGTATCGGTCTGTCGAACCGAAGCGCGCAAACGGTTCGCCACGGCACGCAACAACTCGTCCCCCTGGGCGTGCCCCAAGGTGTCGTTGACTTCTTTGAAATGGTCCAGGTCCAGCAGCAGCAGGGCGCTGACATGTTTGTCGCGCACAGCATGGGCAATGGCCTGCGACACACGTTCGGCCATCAAACGGCGGTTGGGCAGATCGGTCAGCGCGTCATGCAGCGCCATGCGTTGCGCATCCTGCTCAGCCTGCTTGCGCTTGGTGATGTCCGCACGGATGGCGATGTACTGCTCCGCCAGGCCGTCTTTGCCCACAAACGGCACGATGGTCGTGTGTACCCAATACAGCGAGCCGTTCTTGGCGCGGTTGCAGATTTCGCCTGTCCACACATTGCCGCTGGAGATGGTTTGCCACAGGTCCCGAAAAAAAGCTTCGCTGTGGTGCCCCGAATTGATGATGCGGTGCGACTGGCCCAATACCTCGTCTCGGCGGTACTGGGAGATTTCGCAGAACTTGTCGTTGACGCTGGTGATGATGCCTTGCGCGTTGGTGATGGCCACGATGGCATGGGCGTCCAGGGCAGCTTTCAACTCGGCGATCTCGTGCATCGAATGGGCCAAGTCTTGTTGCAGGCGGCGTTGCTCCGTCACGTCCAGCACCACGGCGATGACGCCCACCACCTGGCCAGCGGAATCGTGCTCCGGCGCCATCCAGACCGTTGCGTGGTTGGGCTCGCCATTCACCAGGTAGGTCTGCCCCTCATACCCTGTGGGCTGACCGGACAGGGCCAAGCTGAGGTGCTGGCCGACCGTGGCGTTGCGTTCGGGCCGGATCACCTCACCAAAGGGGCGACCAACGATGTGCTCGACCGGCTGCCCCAGCCGCTGTGCCAACCGCTGGTTGACGTAGACATAGCGCCCCGCGACATCGATGCGGGCCAGTCCCGCCGGAATGCGCGAGAGCAGGGTGTCCAGCTCGGTCTGTTTGCTGCGCAGCTGTTGTTCGGATTGCTGCAACAAGTTGTAGGGTGCACGCAGCCCCAACCAGAAGGTCCCCTTGAATATCAGTGCAAATGCCGCGATTTTTAAGACATGGCCGAAAAACAGCAGCACGTCTCCGGTATCGGCAAAACCATTGAGCAAAAGTTGCGCCAGCCCCATCAGAAAACATGCCCACGCCAGGTAGCGGTTGCGCAGGCTGTGCGTTGAACGCACAAAAACCCAAGCCGCCGCCCAATAGCCCGCCAACAGCAGCAGGTCGATTTGGCCGTTGAGTGTGGTGGCACCTTCACCGGGCACGTAGGTGGTGGGGAACCAATCGAGGCACCAGGTGCCCCAGGCAAACACCACGGCCAGTACACCGACTGCAACCGCCAGCGCATGCCAGCGCTGGCCCGGGAGGCGCACGCCCAAGGCCAGCAGCCAAAAGGTCAGGAGATCAAAGGCCCGTGCCAGAAACCAGAAGAAGATGGCCTTGGGTGTGCTCGAAGGCGTAAGCAGATCGGGCATGCCGGGGTAGCTCACCGCATGCATCAAGTCCAGGCCGGCCACGACTGAAAAGCCGAAAATCAGCGTGCGCGAGGTGCTGCGGTTCTCGTCCGTGAACACGTTCCACGCCATCACCACCACCAGCAAGGCCACGAACACCGAAAACAGTTCGATGATCAGGTGCAGCACCAGCAGCTCGCCACTGCCTTCGGTGAACAGGTTGAAGCGAGGCATGGCCCACACGGCCATCAGGACCAGCAACACCGATCCGGTGGCCCACAAGAGAGATGGGTGGTTGCGTCTCAAACCTGTACCTGCCAACCCAGCCCCGGTGTTTGTACGGCGGCCAGTTCGTCTCCACCCAAGGTCTGCGGTTGCAGCAGGCCACTGTGCACCGCCTCTTGGGCAAACTCCGCCAGCGTGCGCACTCTCGCCGCCGGCACACCAGCTTGGTTGAGCACCTGCTCCAGATCGGCGCCACAGCGGTTGCGCAGCGCCTCGCCCAACAGGCTTTTGAACTGTTGCGGGTTGCTCGACCGCGCAAACCCGCCGCCGGTGTCGCTCAGCAGCGACTGCAAGGCAGGCGCGTCCGTGCCCAACGCGGCCACCAACTTGCCAATCTGCGCCGGTGTGTTGGCGCCGATCGCGATCCAGCCATCGGCGCAGGCAAACATGTCGGACGCCGGGCTGCCCGAGTAGGCCTGGTTGCCCACCCGTGGTGGGTTCTGCCCCGTGCTCAGGGCTTCGCAGGCAAACGGGTACATCAGTTGCAGCGAAGCGCCCCACATGCTGATGTCCAGAAAACAGCCACGGCCCGAGCCTCCTTCGCGGTCGCGCTCGCGCAGCGCACTCACCATGGCCAGCGCACCGATGATGCCGGTGGCCGCGTCAATGACCGGAAAGCCGGTCTTGATGGGTGGGTCGTTGGTGGCCCCGGCCATCATGGCCATGCCGGTGGCCGCCTGCACCACGTGGTCGTAGGCACCGCGCTCGCGGTGGGCGTCGCTGCTGTAGCCGTAGCCGGAAATGGCGCAATAGATCAGCCGCGGGTTGAGTGCCCGCATGGCCTCGTGGCCCAGCCCGTGGCGTGCCAGGACGCCAGGGCGGTAGTTGTCTAGCAGGATGTCGGCGTCGCGCACCAAGGCCCGCACCTCGTCGCGTCCCGCATCGGTGGCGATGTCGATGTCGCGAAATTGTTTGCCGGCGTTGAAGGCGGTGAAAGACCGTGCCGCCGTCTCACTGCCGTGGCGCATCACGTCGCCAGCGCCGGGCTTTTCCACCTTGACCACGTCGGCGCCCATCTGGGCCAGATGAAAGCTGGCGAATGGCCCAGCAATCACATGGCTGAAGTCGATCACCCGCACACCCGCAAGCGCCTGTGGCAAGAACATGTGGTGCCGCCTTTTTACTGATTGCTCAAGCCAGTGGCTTTGACCAGTTGCTGGTATTTGACCGTTTCCGCTTCGATGAAACGGGTGAACTCGGCCGGACTCGACGACAGTGCAACCAAGGTGCCTGCGGCCTCGTGTTCGGCGCGCACCGTGGGGTCGGCATAGACCTGCTGCAGCGCCTTGAACCACACATCTGCCACCGCAGCCGGCAGCCCTGCGGGCGCCCAGATGCCACTCCAGGCATCGAGCATCAGTTCGTCTTTGCCAGTGACTTCCTTCAATGTGGGCACCTGGGGCAAGGCCGCCAGGCGGGCACTGCCTGTGGTGGCCAACGCCCGCACCTTGCCCTGCTGCAACAGCCCAACGGCCGTGGACACCACCGGAAAGCCAAAATGGGTGGCACCTTGCATGATGCTGGGCACGATCTCGACCGAGCCCTTGTAGGGCACATGCACCACATCCAGGCCGAGCGCGTGGCCCAGTGCGGCGCCGCTCAGGTGGGCCGCGCTGCCCACGCCGCCCGATGCGTAGTTGAGCGTGCCCGGCGCCTTGCGCGCCGCGTCCACCAGGTCCTGCAGGGTCTTGTAGGGGGAATCGGCCGCCACCACCAGCAACTGAGGGCTGGTCAGCGTGCGCCCGATGTGGGTGAAATCCTTGATCGGGTCAAAACGCACGCTGGGCTGCATGGCCTTTTGTGTGATGTGGGTGGAGGCGCCCAGCATCACCACGTAGCCGTCTGCCGGTGCGCGCGCCACCGACTGCGCGGCCAGGATGCCACCAGCGCCGACGATGTTCTCCACCACCACACTCTGCCCCAGCGCCTGGCCCAGGCGCCCGGCCACGCGACGGGCCAGCACGTCAGGCCCGCCCCCGGCGGCAAAGGGCACCACCAGCTTGACCGGGCGCGTCGGAAACGGCGCTTGCGCCAACAGCGACAAGGGGGATGTGAGGGCCAGGCCGAAGGCTCCGGCGCGAAGGATGTGGCGGCGTTGCATGTGTTGTCTCCTGTCTGGGCGGTGGGAATGTGGCCAGTCTAGGACTTGTGGTAAATAAGCGAAATTCACATTTTTCTACTTAGTGATAAGTCTTTATATGGATGTTCTTTCCCCCCGCATCGAGCAACTGCGTCTGCGCGATCTGTTGATGCTGGAGCACATCGCCGCCAGCGCTTCCTTGCGTGTGGTCGCGCAGCAGTTGCATGTGACGCAGCCAGCGGTGACCCAGGCGTTGCGCAGCCTGGAGCGGGCTTTCGGTGTTGCACTGGTCCAGCGCGGCGAGCGTGGCCAACGAGGTGGCGGCCTGACCCCGGCCGGAGCGGCCGCACTGCAACGCATGCGGGTGGCGCGCCAGGAGCTGTTGGCGGCTCAGCGCGCTGCGCTGACACCCGACGTGGCCTTGCTGCGGCTCGGTGTGTTGCCGCTGACCATGTATGGCCTGGTGCCCAAAGCGCTGACGCGGCTGCGCGCGGCGCGCCCGGACATCCACGTGACGCTGCATGAAGACACGTTGGCGCGCCTGTGGCAGCGCCTGGACGACGGTCAGCTGGACGCGGTGGTGGGCCGTGTGCCCATGCGCGACGAACTCTCGCAGTTGCCCACCGGCGTCGATCTACAGCGCGTGGGCAGCGACAGGTTGGTGTTTGTGGCCGGCGTTCGCCACCCCTTGGCCAACCTGAAACGACTGCCGCTCACCCAATTGGTCGATCAGGCCTGGGTCTTGCCGCAGCCATCGGCTTTCACGCGGCAGGTGTTTGACCACCTGTTTGTGGGTGCCGGTCTCACGCCACCTGTGCCCGTGATCACGTCGATGTCCTTTTACAGCAACCTGAACCTGATCGCCGACTGCGCCGACCTGCTGACCATCGCACCGGCCTCTGCGGCCCACAAACACGCTGCATCGCTGGGCTTGAAGACGCTGCCGACACCAAAACAACTGCAGGCCAGCGACGTGGTGCTGGCCTACCGCCGCAGCGCCAGGGCCTCACCTCACATGGGCGCACTCATCGCGGCGTTTGCCGAATAGACATCTGGTGTGACCGGCGAAGGCAAGTCCGCGACGCGCATCCAGCCAATGGCAGTAGTCTTTCAGACTGGTGCGTGATTCGGGGTTCGTACTCAGTGACCGCATTGACGAGCCCAACTGCTTTCCCAAGCCACAGGCCTTGAAAGCTGGCAGCTAATTCTCTTCACCCACCTTCAAGGAGTTTTGCATGTCAGACCTCACCGCATTGTCAGAAGCGCAGTCCGGTGAATACCTCAGCTTCCGGCTCGGCAACGAGGAATACGGCATCCCCATCCTGACCGTGCAGGAGATACGCGGCTACCAGGAACCTACCCTCATCGCCAACGCACCGCCAGCAATCAAAGGTGTGGTCAACCCGCGCGTTGATCAACATGCCGCTGAAAGAGTTGAACAAACGTGGCGGCCCTGCTCGTGTCACGGCGCGAACCACGGCCACCAACGTCGCGAGTCCGCTACCGTGTCTGCTTCGCGTGCACTGCCGCCGTCTGAACTCTTCCTCTTCCCGGCAGCAACCAGCCTCAAGCGGTCACCTGAGGGAATGTCCCGATGGTTTGTATTGGCCGGCAGCAGTTCTTTCCGTCAGGTCGCTGACCGCCAGCAAGGCCCCGATACCGACAGCCGCCTTCGCATTGCCGCCACACCCGCAAGCACGAGACGACGCCCCCAGGCAACACGCATCAACCCTTCAAACCCTCCGCCCAACCCGCCACCCACCCGCTGGCAACCGCACCAGGTTCAGCAGATTGGCCGCCAGGATGAGTGCAATGCCCAGCACCGTGAACAGGTCCAACCCTTCCGCGTACATCAGCCAGCCCACCAGCGCGGTCAAGGGCACGCGCAAAAAGTCCATGGGCACCACAACGGTGGCGTCGGCGTGTTGCATGGCGCGCGCAAAACAGTAGTGCGAATAGGTGCCGCAGAACGCGATCACCACCACCCAACCCCAGACCTGCGCCGAGGGCCATTGCCACACCCACAACGCGGGCACAAGTCCGATGGCGCTTTGCACCACCAGCATCCAGAAGCTGATGGTCACCGCAGCGTCGGTGCGGGTGAGCGATTTCACCAACACCACCGACACCGCAAAACCCAGTGCCGCCGCCAGCGCAATCATCTGCCCGAGGCTCACCTCGCCCCCACCCGGGCGCACGATGACCGCCACACCCACCAGCCCCAGCAGCACAGCCACCCATTTCAGGCCGCTCATGCGCTCGCCCAGAAAAGCGACCGCCAGTGCCGCCGACCAGATGGGCATGGTGAATTCGATGGACACCACATGCGCCAGCGGGATCATCGTCAGCGCCACGAACCAGCCGTACTGCGCGGCGTAGTGCACCGCGTTGCGCACGGTGTGCTGACGCAGCCGCATGGTTTTGACGGCGGCAAGCCCGCCCGCCGCGTGCACCAGCGGCCAGAGCATGGCCATGCCGATGACCGAGCGCATCAGCATGATCTGGAACACCGAGAGTTCGCGCGTGGCCTCGCGCCCGGCGACGGCGATCACCACCATCAGGGTCAGCCAGCCGACCATCCAGGCGGCGGCACGGGCGATAGAGGGGGCAGGGGAATGCATTGAAGGAGGATAGCGGATGGGCTGCCCCGCGATCTCGGGTGGGGGCAGGCGTGCAACGGCTTGGCGTCAGCCCACGGTTTCCACGCGGTTGCGGCCCTTCTGCTTGGCCGCATACAGCCGCTGATCGACCGCCTGTATAAAGGCGCTGGCCGAGCCACCCTCATCGGGCACGGTGGTGCCCACGCCCAGGCTGAGGGCGAGCACCGTGGCCGAGCCACGGCTGTGCGGTGAATGATGACACAGTGGCGTGTCAGAATTCCCACATGCCCCCTGTTGTGCAAGCCTCCTTCGCTGCCCGCGCCCTGCTGTTGTTGCTGCTGCTGGCCGGCGTCTATTTCTTCCGTGGTTTTGTGGTGCCGGTGTTGGCCGCGCTGATCATCGGTTTTGCCAGTTGGCCGCTGTACGCCCGCTTGGTGCGCGCCTGCAAAGGCAACACCACGGTGGCCGCCAGCCTGGCCCTGGTGGTGGTGCTGGCGGTGCTGGTGGTGCCCATGGGCCTGGCCCTGCACTTTGCCGTGCGCGAGGCCACGGTGTTTGTGCGCTGGCTGATGGAGGCCAACCGCATGGGCGCCCCCGCGCCGGCCTGGATAGCCGCGCTGCCCTGGGTGGGCGACACCCTGGCGGCCTACTGGCAAGCACACCTGAGCGCACCCCATGCGCTGGGCGAATGGGTGCAGCTCCTCAGCGGGCAGCATGTGGGCAACATTTCTCGCACGCTGCTGGCGGCCGGTGGCGACATCGCCTCGCTGTTGCTGATGGTGCTGTTCATGCTGATCACCCTGTTTTTTGTCTACAAAGACGGCATCCGCCTGGGCGCTCAACTCGACCGCGTGGGCGACCACCTGCTGCCCGGGCGCTGGCAGCGTTTTTCGCGGGTGGTGCCGGCCACCGTCAGCGCCACCGTCACCGGCATGGGCCTGATTGCGGTGGGCGAGGGCGTGGTGTTGGGCGTGGCTTACTGGGTGGCGGGTGTGCCTTCGCCCGTGCTGCTGGGAGTCATCACCGGCTTCATGGCCATGGTGCCCGGTGGCGCACCGCTGGCGTTCACCCTGGTGTCACTCTACCTCGTGGGTTCGGCGCAAGCCGTGGCTGGGCTGGCCTTGTTCGCCTGGGGCGCTATCGAGCTGTTCATTGTGGACAAGACCTTGCGCCCCCGCCTCGTGGGCGGGCCGGTCAAGCTGCCTTTTCTGCCCACCTTTTTTGGCCTGGTGGGCGGGGTCACCACCATGGGCCTTGTGGGCCTGTTCGTGGGGCCGGTGCTGATGGCGCTGCTGGTGGGCATCTGGCGCGAATGGGTGCACGGCCTGGCGCCACGCCAAGCCAGCGACGCCGGCGTTTGAGGTCGGTGGGCACGCCGCGTTGAGCCGCCGTGTCACCGTGCCGACGCCGTGGCAAAAGCGGCATGGCGCATCTGCTATACATTCGTTCACGATGTGCCGGGAGCGTCACCGGCAACAAGAACCGAGGAGACCGCATGTCCATCAATTTTTCTGCCGGGAAAGGCACATGGCGCAACAGCCTGTCCACCCGTTTGCTGCTTTTGTTGGCCGGTGTGGCCACGCTGTTGTTGGCCACCGTGGCTTTGCTGGGCTGGCTCACCTTCATCAGTTCGCGCGAACGTGCCTTGGGCGAAATGCGCGACAGCACCGCGGCGGTGGCGTCGATGATGGAGCAAGTGGACGAGGCCGGCAGGGTGTCGGCCACGCAGTCCTACCCGCTTCTGGCCGACCAGCTGCCCGCCGTGATGTTCAGCCTGGAAGAGGGCGGTGACAAACCCCGGCTGCTGTGGGGCGGCGTGGACATGGCCGGCAACGAAAGTGCGGTGGACCAGTTCCAGCGCCAGACCGGGGGCGTTGCCACGGTGTTCATGCGCGATGGCGACGACTTCCGGCGTGTGACGACCAGCCTCAAAAAGGAAGATGGCAGCCGAGCCGTGGGCACCACGCTGGACCGCAAACACCCCGCCTACCCGCTGATGCTGGAAGGCAAGCCCTATGTGGGGCGCGCGGTGTTGTTTGGCAAAAACTACATGACCAAATACGAGCCGGTGGTGACCAACGGGCGCACCATCGGCATTCTTTTCATTGGCCACGACATGAGCGCACAGTTCGCGTCGCTCGGCGCCACCATGGCCTTGTTCGCGCGCGAACACAACCGCATGTTTGCGGTGGACCTGAACAGCGGCCAGGTGTTTGGCCAGCCGAATGCGCCCCGGCTGGACGCAGAAGACAAGGTGCTTGCCCAGCTGCGCGAGGCCGTGAAGGCCGGCGAAAAAAAGGGTTCAATCCAGAGCGAAACCTTGCCGGCCGTCGGCCTGCCCCACAACGACGTGAACCTCTCATGGGCCTATTTCCCGCGTTGGAACTGGGTCATCGTCAAAGCCGAGCGCGACAGCGACAGCACCGCGCTGGCACGCCGAGGCGTGTTCACGCTGCTGGGCGTGGTGTTTCTCGGCTTGGTGAGTGCCGGGTTCCTGGTGGCGTTTGCCATCCGCCGCATGGTGTCGCAGCCGCTGCAGCAAGCGCTGGCCGCCGCCGAAAATCTGGCCCGCAACGATTTGACGCAGCCCTTGGTGCCGCGCACCCAGGACGAGGTGGGCCGGGTGCTGTCAGCGCTTGAATCTGTGCGCCAGCACTGGGTGGGCAGCCTGATGCAAATCCGCGAGGCGTCGGCTGGCCTGGGCACGGCCAGCAGCGAGATTGCCAGCGGCAACCACGACCTGAGCGCCCGCACCGAGTCGGCCGCCAGCAGCCTGGAAGAAACCGCCAGCAGCATGGAAGAACTCACCGCCACCGTGCGCCAAAGTGCCGACGCCGCACAACAGGCCAACCAGCTGGCCAGCAGCGCCGCCGCCGTGGCGCACAAAGGGGGGCAGGTGGAGGGCGATGTGGTCACCACCATGGACGAGATCAACCAGAGCAGCCGCCGCATTGCCGACATCATCAGCGTCATCGACGGCATTGCCTTCCAGACCAACATCCTGGCCCTGAACGCCGCAGTGGAGGCCGCCCGCGCCGGCGAACAAGGGCGCGGCTTTGCGGTGGTGGCCGGCGAAGTGCGCAGCCTGGCCCAGCGCAGCGCGCAGGCCGCGCGCGAGATCAAAGACCTCATCAGCAACAGCGTGTCCAAGGTGCAGGCCGGCAGCGAGCTGGTGCAGCAGGCCGGCAGCACCATGGCCGAAATTGTGGGCAGCGTGCAGCGGGTGAGCGACATCATTGGCGAGATCCGCGCCGCCACCACCGAACAAAGCGACGGCATCGAGCAGATCAACAGCGCCATCAACCAGCTTGACCAGATGACCCAGCAAAACGCCGCGCTGGTGGAAGAAAGTGCCGCCGCCGCCAGCAGCATGATGGAGCAGACCAGCCGCCTGAGCGAGGTGCTGGCCGCCTTCCGCCTGGAAGGTGGCAGCCAGTTGCGGCTGCCGCGCTGAACGAAAAGGCCGGCGGCGCCTCAGCGCACGCCGCACACCGGCGCGGTGAGCGCGGGTGTGGCGTCGTCCAGCCGCGATTTGGCCGCCGCCACGGCCATGTCGCGTGGCAGGGGCACCCCGTTTTTGACGGCCAGAATCTCGGCCATCACACTGACCGCGATCTCGGGCGGCGTTTTGCTGCCGATGTAGATGCCGATGGGGCCACGCAGGCGCGCCAGCGTCTCGTCGCTGACATCGAAGTGTTGCTTCATGCGCTCGTGCCGCGCTTCGTTGTTGCGCCGCGAACCGATGGCGCCGATGTAGAAGGCATCGGTCTCCAGCGCTTCAAGCAAGGCCAGGTCGTCGAGTTTGGGGTCGTGGGTGAGGGCCACCACACAGCTGCGCCGGTCGGGCCGGAAGGCCTTGACCACGTCGTCGGGCATGTCGGACAACACCGTGGCGCGTGGCACCGACCAGGCGCCCCGGTACTCCTCGCGTGGGTCGCACACCGTCACCGAAAAGCCGCTGAACAGCGCCATGGTGGCCAGGTACTCGGTGAGCTGGCCCGCACCAATCAACAGCATGCGGAACTCGGGGCCAAACGTGTTGCTCAGCTGTTGGCCGTCCAGCAGCAGGCCATCGCCCGCCTGGGCTGCTTCGAGCGTGCACTGGCCATCGGCCAGCCGCACCGTGCGGCGCACCATCGCGCCGGCTTCCAGTTGCGCCACCATGGCCTGTAACGTGCCGCCGTCGGGGTCAAATTCCAGCAACAGCTCCAGCGTGCCGCCGCAGGGCAGGCCAAAACGGTGGGCCTCGTCGGCGCTGATGCCGTACTTCACCTGCTGCGGCGCGCCGGCCGGAATGGCATGGGGTTCGGCATCGCGGGCGGCCGCATCGCTTTGGTAGGCGCGGGTGTAGCGGTGGATCAGGTCGTCTTCAATACAACCGCCCGACACCGAACCCACCACCGCCCCCTGCTCCGACAAGGCCATGATGGAACCCACCGGGCGGGGCGACGAGCCCCAGGTGCGCACCACGGTGACCAGCATGGCGCGCTGGCCGGCCAGGCGCCAGTCGCGCAGCGTGCGCAAAACGTACAGATCGAGGTTTTCCATCGCCCGATTGTCTCAGCGCAATGGAATCAGCGTCGCCCGGTCCACCGCCACGGCGGTCACCGAGTTCTGCGGCGAACCCTCGATCACGCGGTCGGAATAGGTCAGGTACACCAGCGCGTGGCGCTTGGCGTCCACCATGCGCACGATGCGCAGCCGTTTGAAGATGAGGCTGGTGCGCTCGCTGAAAATTTCCTCTTGCGCCTTGATGGGCTTGGGCACCGTGATGGGCCCCACCTGACGACAGGCGATGGACGCCTCCGACTTGTCCTCCGCCAACCCCAGCGCCCCCTTCACGCCACCGGTTTTGGCGCGCGAGATGTAACAGGTGACGCCCTGTACGCTCGGGTCGTCGTAGGCCTCCACCACAATTTTGTGGTCCGGGCCGATGAGCTTGAACACCGTGTCCACCGCGCCGATTTCCTCCGTGTTGGCGGAGCAGGCGGCGGTGGCGGCGAGAAGGAGGACGAGGGATGGGAAGAGGCGGGACATGGTGCGGGGCTTTCGTGGGTGGGGCGGGCGATGGATGGCCGATACCTTAGCAGTACGGGTGCTCGACCGCCTGTGCGGCTGGGCAGGTGTCACACAAGCCTTAGCTGTTGCTGTCGGTCGTCAGATAGGCGCCGTCGGATCGCTCTCGGCACCATGAACTGACATTCAGGCGCTGGAGCGACAGGTAGGTTGAAACACGCACACGCCCAATGACTGGCTTTTGGCCTGGTACATGGCGGTGTCTGCGGCACGCAGGTAGTCGTCCACCGTCGCCAGCCTGGATGCACTGCTGACCAGTCCAATACTCGCGCCACTGATCACGGTGTGTTCGCCGACCACATAAGGCGCTGCGAGGGCGGAGGCGATCTGTTGGGCGCGGTTGCTGGCTTCAGCGGGATCAATGGACTCCAACAGCACATTGAACTCGTCGCCACTCATGCGGGCGACCAGATCAACCGCCCGCACGCAGGATTCGAGCCGCCGCGCCACCTGCTGCAACAGCCGGTCGCCCACATGGTGCCCGTAGTTGTCATTGACGGCCTTGAACCCGTTGAGATCCAGCAGCAGCACCGCGAACATGGTGGCTCCATCGCGTGATGGCACGCCATCACAGTTCGCAGCTTCGTTCTGGTGGAGCGCCATGAGATTCGCGAGGCGATCGCGGAACAACGGCCGGCCGGGCAAACTGGTCAGCGCATCGTAGGAACTGCCACGGTCAGCCAGATCGCTCAACGAGCCCGCCATGCGCACCGCAACGCCGTCTTCAAACTCGGCGAGCCCGCGCCAATTGACCCACACCAGCCGTCCAGCGGCGTGGAACGCGCGGAAATCCACCGAAAAGTTCGGGCTGTTCCCCGACAAGTGCCTGCGGTAGGCCGCCTGCACGCGCACGCGATCTTCGGGATCGATGAGCTGCTCCAGAAAGCTCCAGCCACCGTCGTGCACATGATCGCCGCTGCCCAGCCCGACGATCTGGTGAAAGCGCCCGGAAACATGCAGGGCGTCCGTTCGCAAGTCCCAGTACCAGATGCCGTCATTGGATCCGCGCGTCGCCAGCGAATAGCGGTTTTCGGAGCGCAACAACTCGAGTTCGGTGTTCTTCTGCTGGGTGACGTCGATCATCAGGCCGATCATGCGGTTCGGCCGCCCGGGCTCGACCACTGCGCGGCACAGATCGCGCACCCACACGACCTTGCCGGACTTTGCAATCAGCCGATAGCTCATCTCGTAGGCATAGCTGTGCGTGGCGTTGTAGGCGGCATCATCGATAAGCAGGGCCTGTGCCAGATCATCGGGATGCACATGCGCCCGCCAAAAGCCCGGGTCAGACCGCCACTCCTCCACGGAGTAACCGAACAACCGTTCGACCTGCGGGCTCAGGAAAGTATTGCCCACGCCGATTTCAGCTTCCCAAACGACGCCATCAATGGTTTCCAGCAAGCGCAAAAAGCGCTGGCGAATCTCCACCAGCACCTGCTCGGTGACCTCGGTGATTTCGATCAGGACACCCTGGCGGCTGATCACCCGCAACGCCGCATCCGTCTCCGGGTGGAGTTTCAGACGCACCCAGCGATAGTCCGCGTCGGCAAATCGCAACCGGAACACCGGCATGCCCGAGCGCATGGTGCCAATGTCGTCGGGATGCACAAATTCAAGCAGAGACCTGCCGAGCGCTGCTTCCACCGAATGGCCGGTGAGCGTGGTCCACGCCGGATTCAGGTAAGTGATCTCCCACAGCGCATCGGTTTGCACCACCGCCTCGGGTAGCAGTTGCAGCAGCTTTGCGGACGGCGTGAAAGTGGGAGGCATGCAGGGCTGTTGCAAAAAGGGGCTCAGGCGAATCCAACGGATAGGAAAGTCAACCACACCAGTTTAAGCATGGCAGGGGTTTGGGGCACCACCGGGGAGATGGTAGCGGCCGCCAAGATGAACTGTGGATCTGCGGGACCTGGCTGCACGGTCCACAAGTCGGCCGAAATGTTCAAGGCCGTCGCCGAAGCCGGCGTACCCAACTACGCTTTTGACACTTGGTTCATGCAGTTCGCTCCGGCTGGCAATGACTGGGGCCGGTAGCCGCAGTCAAAACCTCAGAACGGGTAGTGCCTAGGCGTCGTCTGCACCGTGATCCAGCGCAGTTCGGTGAATTCGGCAATGCCGGCCTTGCCGCCAAACCGGCCGATGCCCGAACCCTTGACGCCACCAAACGGCATTTGCGCCTCGTCATGCACGGTGGGGCCGTTGACGTGGCAGATGCCGCTGTCGATTTTGCGGGCCACATTGAATGCGCGGGCGATGTCTTTGCCGAACACGGCGGCGCTGAGGCCGTACTCGTTGTCGTTGGCGCAGGCGATGGCTTCTTCGGTGTTCTTCACGCGCACGATGCACTTGACGGGGCCGAAGGTTTCTTCGTGGTAGATGCGCATGGCGGGTGTCACGTGGTCCAGCACGGTGGCGGGCATGAGGGTGCTGGTGGCTTTTTCGCCGCACACCAGCTTGGCGCCTTTGGTCAGCGCGTCGTCAATCAGCGCGTTGCAGTGGTCCACGGTGCCCTGGCCGATGACGGAGCCGAGCACCACGGGTTCGGGTTTGCGCGGGTCGCCCAGGGGCAGGTTTTTGGCCTTGTCGGTGAATTTCTTCACAAATTCGTCGGCAATTTTCTGGTCCACGATGAGGCGCTCGGTGCTCATGCAGATCTGGCCGCTGTTGGCAAAACAGCCAAAGGCGGCGCCGTTGACGGCGTCTTCGATGTCGGCGTCGTCCAGCACCACCAGGGGTGCCTTGCCGCCCAGCTCCAGCACCACGGGCTTGAGGTACTTGGCGCAGGTCATGGCGATGATCTTGCCGACCTTGGTGGAACCCGTGAAGTTGACGCGGCGCACGGCGGGGTGGGCCACGATAGCTTCGACCACGGCACCGGCATCGGCCGGGGCGTTGGTGATGTAGTTCACCACCCCGGCGGGGAAACCGGCGTCTTCAAACGCTTCGACGATGAGCTGGTGGGTGCGGGGGCAGTTTTCGCTGCCCTTGAAGATGACGGTGTTGCCGCAGGCCAGGGGCACGCAGATGGCACGCACACCCAGAATGACGGGCGCATTCCACGGCGCGATGCCCAGCACCACACCGGCCGGCTGGCGCACGCCCATGGCCAGGCTGCCGGGCACGTCGGACGGGATGACCTCGCCGTTGATCTGGGTGGTGAGGGCGGCGGCCTCGCGGATCATGCCGGCCGCCAGAAAGACGTTGAAGCCGGCCCACATGCCGGTGGCGCCGGTTTCGGCGGCCACGGCTTCGATGAACTTGGGTGTTTTGGCCTCCAGCGCGTCGGCCGCCTTGAGCAGCAGGGCGCGGCGTTCGCCGGGGCCGGTTTCGCTCCAGGTCTTGAAGGCTTCGGCGGCGGCTTCCACCGCCATCACGGCGTCGGCCGGCGATGCGGCGGGTGCACGGGTGGCCACGCTGCCATCCAGCGGGTTGCGGCGTTCAAACGTGGCGCCTTTTTCGGCCGTCACCTTGAGGCCATTGATGAGCATGGACATATCGGACATGGGTTACTCCTTGCGTGTGCTTGAAATGAAGGCTCAGGCGGTGGCCACGGCTTTTTTGCGCCGGGCCACGGCGTCGGCGGCGCTGGTGGTGCCGGTGGCGGTGTCTTTGTCGGCGCCCAGGTAGGCTTCGCGGATGACGGTGGAGCGCGCCAGCAACTTGGCGGGGCCGCTGGCCACCAGGCTGCCGCGCTCCAGCACGTAGCCACGGTCGGCCACGGCCAGCGCTTTTTTCACGTTTTGCTCCACCATCAGCACGGTCGTGCCGGCGTCGGCAATGCGGCGGGCCATGCCCAGCAGCTCGTCCACCATCTTGGGCGCCAGGCCCAGCGAGGGTTCATCCAGCATGAGCAGGCGGGGCGCGCACATCATGGCGCGGGCCACGGCCACCATCTGCTGTTCGCCACCGCTCATGGTGCCGGCCAGTTGGGTGGCGCGTTCGCGCAGTTTGGGAAAGTCGTTGAAGGCCTGCTCCATGCGCTGGGGGCGTTGTGCCTTGGGCACCAGCCAGGCGCCCAGTTCCAAGTTTTCGACCACGGTGAGCTGCGGAAACAGCTGCCGCCCCTCGGGCACCAGGGCCACCCCGGCCTGCACGATTTCGTGGGTTTTTTCGGGCAGCTCTTCGCCGTTCAGCTCCACATTGCCGCCACGCGGGATGAGGCCATTCAAGGCCTTGAGCAGCGTGGTTTTGCCGGCGCCGTTGGGGCCCAGCACCACCGTCAGGCCTGGGCGGATGTCCAGCGTGATGTCGCGCAGCACCAGAAAGGGGCCGTAGCCGGCGCTCAGTTTGTCCACCTTGAGGTGCGCCTGCTCGCCTCCGCCGAGGGTGAAAGCTTGGGGGCGGTGCCACATCATGCTTCGGCCCCTTCGGTTTTGCTGGTCTCGTCGTTCATTTCGTCGCCCAGGTACGCCTCGATCACTTCGGGGTTGCGCACCACCTCGCGCGGTGTGCCGTCGGCAATCTTTTTGCCCTGGTGCAGCACGATGACGCGCTCCACGTGGCGCAGCAGCGTGGTCACGGCGTGTTCGATCCACACCACGGTCAGGTCCAGTTCGTCGCGCAGACGGCGGATGAGGCGGGCCATTTCCTCGACCTCGTTTTCGGTCAGGCCGGCCGCCACCTCGTCGAGCAGGAGCATGCGCGGGCGTGTGGCCAGTGCCATGCCAATCTCCAGCAGGCGCTGCTGGCTGGGGGTGATGGCGGCGGCGGGCACATCGGCCTGCGCATTCAGGCCAATGAGACCGAGGATGCTGTCGGCTGTGCGCAGCACCCAGGGCACGCCCGTTTCCTCACCCCAGAAGACGTACTTGCGCGGGCGCTTGCCGGCGAACTTGAGGCCAAACGCGATGTTGTCGCGCACGCTCATGTCGGCAAACGTGCGGGGCGTCTGGAAAGTGCGGGCCAGGCCGTTGCGCGCAAAGCGGTGCGGGCCTTGGCCGGCGAGCTGCTGGCCCAGAACGGCCAGCCGGCCGCTGGTGGGTTGGGTCACACCCGAAATGGCGTTGAAGAAGGTCGTCTTGCCAGCACCGTTGGGGCCGATGATGCCGACCAGCTCGCCTGGCATGAAGGTGGCGCTCACGGCGTCCACGGCGGTCAGGCCGCCGAAGCGCACCGTCACTTCTTGCGCCTCCAGCAGGGGTTGCGGCAGGGACGGGCGCCGGGCCGCCCCAAGCCCGTCCGCGCCCCCTTGGGGGGCAGCGACCCGCGCAGCGGCGGAGCGCGGGGGCTTTTCAATAAACATGGCGCTGCTCCCGGCGTTGTTTCTCGCGGTCTTTGCGGCGCTGTTTCTCGCCGCTGAGCTCGTCCCTGATGTCCGTCCACCAGGCTTTGCTGTCGTTTTTCCAGCCCCTGAAGGTGTCGGCTCGCAGCGACGCCAGGCCACCCGGCAGGTACAGCACCGAGAGGATGAGCAGCAGGCCCAGCGACATCATGTAGAGCTGCGGCACCTGCAGGCGCAGGGTTTCGGCCAACACGCTGAAGACGATGGCGGCAATCAGCGGGCCCCACAGCGTCATGGCGCCGCCGATGAGCGCGATCAGCACGGTCTGGAAGCCGATGAAGGGGTTGAACACGGTGTGCGGGTCGATGTAGGTCCAGCGCACGCTCATGGCCGCGCCCACCGCGCCGGCAATGGCGGCCGTGAGCGCGAAGCCGGCCACCTTGACCATGCGGGTGTTCACGCCCAAGGTCTGTGCGCGTTGCTCGTCGGCACCAATGCCTTGCAGCGCCAGGCCGAAGCGGGTGCGCCGTATCCAGATGGACAGCGCCACGGCGATGACGGCCAGCAGCAGCACGGTGAAGTAGATGGTTTCGCGCTCGGGCACCACCATGAGCACCCGGCCCACGGTGCCGGTGACCGACTTTTCGAAATAGCTGACGGCGTGGCGGATCAGCTCCGTCATGCCGAAGGTGAGCACGGCGAAATAGGTGCCGCGCAGGTGCAGCACCGCCGCACCCATGACCACAGCAACCACCGCCGCCACCAAGGCCCCCAGGGCAATCACCTGAGGCCACGGCATGGACTCCAGCAGGATGGCGCTGGTGTAGGCCCCCAGGCCAAAGAAGGCCGAGGTGGCCAGTGAGAGGTAGCGCGTCGTGCCACAGAACAGCGCCCAGCTGGACGACAGGGCGATGTACATCAGGCAGGTGAGTGCCATGGACACGGCAAACTCGCTGGCAAAGCCGGGCAGGGCCACGGCCCAGCCGGTGAGACCGAACAGGACCAGCAGGTCGCGGATCAACAACTGTCTGGAGGTCATGCTTTTCTGGATTTCCGCGTGAACAGCCCTTCGGGACGCAGCAGCAACACGCCAATGAAGACGACGTAGCTCAGCAAGGCCTTGAGCGAGGGGTTGGTGAAGTGCATGCCCATGGCTTCGATGACACCCAGCAGCAGGCCGCCCGCCAGCGCACCGCCCATGCTGCCAAAGCCGCCGAGCGTGATGACGATGAGGGCGGTGACGGTGTAGGGCTCGCCCATGGAGGGGCTGATGGTGTAGGCCATGGACAGCAGGCAGCCCGCCACGCCCGACAGCCCCAGGCCGATGCCGAACATGAGCGGGTGCAGGCGTTTGGTGTCAATGCCGACCAGCTGCGCGCCGATGGGCGACTGCATCAGCGCACGCACGCCCTTGCCCAGCAGCGTCTGGCGCAGCAGCACGATGAGCGCGCCGGCAAACAGCAGGGCCAGCGCGAACACCAGCAGTTTGTTGACCGCAAACTGCGCCTCGCCGCCAGGCAGCGGAATCTGCAGCGGCTGTGTCAGGAAGTCGTAGCCGCGCAGGTCGCCACCCCACACGTAGGAGATGACGTTCTGCACCAGGAACATGAGGCCAAAGGCGACCATCAGGCCCCGCGCCTCGAACACATCCAGGTTGGGCGAGGTGGCGGTGAGGCGGCGAAAACACAGCCAGTGAATGGCGATGCCCAGGCCCATCAGCAGCACAAACGAGACCGGGATCATCCACAGTGGCGACAGACCGAACGAGGTCTGCACCATCCAGGTGAGGAAAGCGCCCACCATCAGGAACTCGCCGTGTGCGATGTTGAGGATGCGCATCAGCCCGTACTGGAGGTTGAGCCCCAGCGCGACCAGCGCGTAGATGCCCCCGGTGATGAGACCCGAGGCGATGAGTTCAAGCCAGGCAGAGAAGGACATGGAGGAGCGAGAGGTCAAAACCGGGAGCACGGCGGAGCCGGCTTTGCCGGTCCGCTCGCGCGGCCCCCTTGAGGGGGTGACGCGCCGCAGGCGCGGCGCGGAGGTGGGCTAAGTCACTTCCAGGCCGGTTTGTTGGGGTTGAGCGCGGCCGTTGCACGGGCCTTGGGCCACACCACCTCGAACTCGCCGTTCTGCCACTGGCCCACGGTGCCCGGGGTGCCCACGTTTTCGCTGCCGGCAAACTTGATGTCGCCGATGATGGTCTTGTGGGTGTTGCCGGCCACGTGGTCGCGGATGGCCTTGCGGTCCAGGCCGACGGATTTGACGGCGTTGGTGAGGATCTCCAGGCCGGCCCAGGCGGCGCCGCTGGCCCAGCGGTCGGGTTCCTTCTTCTGGCTGGCCACGTGCGCGTCGAAGTAGGCCTTGGCGCCGGGGCTGGTTTTGCTGTTCCATGAGCCCATGCCCAGCACGCCTTCGGCGCCAGCGGCGGTGATGACGTTCTTGTAGAGCGGAAAGGCGGTGCCCACCGAGGCGTAGAAGAACTTTGGGTTGAAGCCCACTTCCTTGGCCTGGCGGCTGGCCAGAATGGTATCGGGCGGGTAAGTGAAGCCCACGAACGCGTCGGGGTTCTTGTCCTTCATGGAGCGCAGCACGGGCGAGAGGTCTTTCACGCCGCCGGGGTAGCTCTTGTCTTCCACCATGGTGATGCCGCTGCCCTGCAGCGCCACCTTGAGAGCCGCGTAGTTCTCCAGGCCGAAGAGGTCGTCCACGTAGATGCAGGCCAGGGTCTTGGCGCCGCTGGCCTTGAGCATGTCGACCAGCGCCTCGCACATGGGCTTGGGCTGCTGCAGCAGCAGGAAGAAGTAGGGCAGCTTCATCTCGGCCAGCTTGCGCGACAGCGCGGTGGGCGCGAGGAAGGGGTACTGGAAACGGTTGGCCAGCGGGGCCACCGCGAAGTTGGCGTTGCTGCCCCAGGGCGGCAGCACCAGGTCCACCTTGTCGCTGCCCATGAGTTTTTCATAGGTGCGGACCACGGTTTCCACGTCGCTGCGGTCGTCGCTGCTGATCAGCTCGATGCGGCGGCGCTGGCCTTTCACGTCCAGGCCACCCGCCGCGTTTTGCTGTTCCGCCCACAGGAGGTAGTTCGGCTCCTGGCTGGTCTGGGCGCCGCCCGTCCAGGGGCCGGTGCGCGACATGGAATAGCCGATGCGAACCGGCGCGGACTGGGCCAGCAGATGGGGTGCCACGGACAGGGCGCCCACGGTCGTCGCGGCACTTTTGATGATCAATCGGCGTGTGGCTTGTGCCATGGTCTGTCTCCTTCTGTTGTCAGGCGGGGCTGGTGGGCGCATCGTAGGCCCGGCCTTTGACGGTGGCTTGATTCAGCGCGCACTTCCTGTTTGACCAAATGTGCACGCCGGTCCGGGTTTTCCCTCAAGCCGTTGCCCTGCGTCGGACGACGCCCAGTTTGATAATCAATGTCAACTGTTCCGACCCACGCGCGAGGCCTCCGATGAGTGACATCCAGACCATGAGCACCGACATCGCTGCGCCCAAGGAGCGTGCCGCGGTGTGGCGCGACTGGATCTGGTCGCACTTTGGTGGCTTGGAGTCCGACCTGTACGGCGACACCGATTTCGACGGCCACATGGCGTCCTCGCGGGCCGGCGACGTGGTGATGACCAAACTGGAGGCCAACCGCCACCGGGTGCTGCGCAGCCAGCAACTGGCCCGCGCCAGCGACACCAGCTACCTCAAAATTGTGGCACCCTGGCTGGGCAGTGCTGCGGTGGAACAGGATGGCCGCCAGGCCTTTGTGCGCCCCGGCGGCTGGGCCATTTACGACACCACCGGCAGCTACGAAATCGCCAACCCCGAGCGCGTCGAGCACCTGATCGTGATGCTGCCCAAAGAGCATTTGCTCGAACGCGGGCTGCGCCTGGACCCACTGATGGCCCGCCACGTGGGCGGCACCCAGGGCATTGCCCGCGTGGCGCTGGAGACCATGCGCAACACCTACCAGGAGTTGCCCAGCATGAGCGAGGCCTCGGCCCGTGGCGCGGGCGAGATGATTGTGGAACTGGTGCGGCTGTCCCTGCTGGAACTGGCGGGGCGCGAGAACGCCACCACCCAGATGGAGGCCTTTCGCGACCGCATTCGCGACTTTGTGGGCCAGCGCCTGCGCGATCCGGATTTGTCCATCGACCGCATCGCCCAAGGCCTGAACTGCAGCAAGCGCCACCTGCACAAGGCCTTCAGCGACGAGGACGACACCCTGGCCCACTACATCCTGCGCCGGCGCCTGCACGGCTGCATGCGCGACCTCAAAGACCCCGCCCAGGCCCAGCGCACCCTCACCGACATCGCCTTGTCTTGGGGGTTCAGCCACAGCGCGCATTTCAGCCGCGTGTTCCGCGAGCACACCGGGCTGTCGCCCAGCGACTTCAGGCAATTGAGCCGGGACAGCCTGGTGGGTAGTTGACGCCCCGGGATTTGTGTTTGGCGCCAATATGGCGCAAAGTGCGCCACAAAGGAGCCCGTCCATGTCTGCAACGTCCAGCCCGTTTGCATCTGTAAAGCTGCCTGCCTCCCTGGTCCAACAGGCTCGCGAGGCGGCCCAACCGCAACGCCGTTCGGTGGCCGGTCAGATTGAGTACTGGGCCACGATGGGGCGCATTGCCGATGAAACCGGCCTGACGGTGCAGGAAGCGCGCGAAGCCATTGCCCTGTACGACGCGCGTCTGCATCCCGCCGCACCACTTGACGAATCGCTGGACGCGGTCGAGGCACGTTTTTCTGGCTCCGAAACCAGCGGGCGCCTGGCGCAAGCGGTTCGCGATACCGTGTTGGCCAACCGCCAGCGTGCGCTGGCGTCCCAGCGTTGAACGCGCGGCGCCACGCCCGGCTCAGCGGGGCAGGGTGTGCAGGGGGATGTCCCGCGCCACGGCCAACTTGTCGAGTTGCTTGCGCGTTTGCCCAGCCAGAAAAGCGGCGATGGCCGCGTGGGTGGCGGGCAGAAACAGGGTGCGCAGGTCTTTGATGGGCACCTGGGCGGCTTCGCACAAGGCGGCCGCAAAGTGCGGCTCCAGTGCGGCGACGGCCACACGGCCGTCTTTGCAGGGGTAGATGCGGTAGCCCGCGTGCGCGCCCCCCACCGAGCCTTCCGGTAAGGTGAGGCCCCAATGGCGGGGCAGGGCGAGCCAGCGGGCGGCTTCGCTCAACGCCACCTCAAACATCACCCCGGTGCCCTTGGCCTGGCGCAACAACACCGCTTGCAGGGTGGCCTCGCTGGCCATCAGCGCGCCGCCCATGTCGGCAAACAGGCTGGGGGGCAGGTCCAGGCCGGTGACCAGGCCGTTGTCGGCCATGTAGGTCAGATCGTGGCCCGGCTCTTCGGCGCGGGCGCCGGGCGCACCCACAATGGCAATCAGGTTGAGCTCGGGGTAGGCCTTGTGCAGGGTTTTCCAGCCCAGGCCGAGCTTGTTCAGCGCGGAGGGGCGGAAAGAGGTCAACAACACGTCGGTCTGGGCCAGCAGCGCATGCAGTTTTTTCTGGCCTGCTTCTGTCTTGAGGTCGGCCTTGACCTGTTTCACGCCGGCGTGCATGTCGGCATAGGCGCCTGGCTTGTAGTGGGCCATCGGGTCGCCACCCGGCCCTTCCAGTTTGGTGCAGCGCGCGCCCATGCTGTGCAAGCGCATCAGCGCGGCCGGGCCGGGCAGGTTGAGCGCCAAGCTCAGCACGCGCTGGCCGCGCAAGGGTTTGGGGCTGGCGGCTGGGCGTGCAGGTGGGGTGGGGGTCATGCGGCATGTCTCCTGGTTTGTGCAGGAATCTACCGCATGCGCCGTGCGCGGGCCTTGCGCCCACGCGACAGGGGCCGGCCTGATCAGCGCCCGAAATCGAGCGGCAGACCCACGTAGTTTTCGGCGATGGTGCGCGCGCCTGCCTCACTGTGGATCAGGTAATCCAGTTCCGCCTCCTGAAATTTTTGTGCAATCTCGCCTTCGCCTGGAAAGCGGTGCATGAGGCTGGTGAACCACCACGAAAACCGTTCGGCACGCCAGATGCGTTTGAGGCAACGCTCGGAATAGCTGTCAATGCCGGCGTCGGACCGGTCGGCATAGAACTCGATGAAGGCTTGCGAGAGGTACTTCACGTCGGTGGCCGCCAGGTTCAGGCCTTTGGCACCCGTGGGTGGGACGATGTGCCCGGCATCGCCCGCCAGAAACATGCGCCCAAAACGCAGCGGCTCGGTGACAAAACTGCGCAGCGGCGCCACACTTTTTTCGATGCTGGGGCCTGTCACCAGGTGTTCGCGGGCAGCCGGGTCCAGGCGCAGCCGCAATTCTTGCCAGAAGGCCTCGTCGCTCCAGTCTTCCACCTTGTCGGTCAGCGGCACCTGCAGGTAGTAGCGGCTGCGTGTGTGGCTGCGTTGTGAGCACAGTGCAAAGCCGCGCGGGCTGTTGACGTAGATCAGTTCGTGGTGCACCGGCGGTGTGTCGCTGAGAATGCCCAGCCAGCCAAATGGGTAGACCTTCTCGAACTCCCGGATGGCGCCGCGTGGCACGCTGGCGCGGCACACGCCATGGAAACCGTCACAGCCAGCGATGAAATCGCATGTCAGTTCGTGCTGTTGGCCATCCTTCTCATAGGTCACCCGTGGATGGTCGGCGTCGAAATCGTGCACCGCCACGTTGCTGGCTTCGTACACAGTGGTCAAGCCTGCCGCTGAGCGGGCATCCATCAGGTCGTGGGTGACCTCGGTCTGCCCATAGACCATCACGTTTTTGCCACCGGTGAGCCGGTTCATGTCGATGCGGTGGCGCTCGCCCTTGAACAGCAGATCGAAGCCACCGTGCACCAAGCCTTCGCGGTGCATGCGTTGACCCACGCCGACTTCATCCAGCACATCCACCGTGACCTGCTCCAGCACGCCTGCGCGGATGCGGCTGAGGACGTACTCGGGACTCTGGCGTTCGATGATGACAGCGTCGATGCCGGCCTTGTGCAGCAACTGGCCGAGCAAAAGACCCGAAGGGCCTGCGCCAATGATGGCAACCTGGGTTCGCATGCAATGTCTCCTGACAGGAAAGGGATGCAGCTGACTGTAGAAACAATGCACCACGTTGTGTGGCAAGTGCGTCCAGAATTGCGCGCTGTGCAGAAGTGATGTGCGATGATCGCGCAAATGACTGAAAGTACGCCATGGGCATCGCCAAAGCGGATTTCATAGAGGGCATGGCCAAGGGGCTGGCTGTGCTGGAGAGTTTTGACACCGAGCGCCAGCGCCTGAACGCGACCTTGGCCGCCCAGCGTGCCGGCATCACGCGTGCGGCCGCCCGGCGTCATTTGCTCACGCTCGCGCACCTCGGCTACCTGGAAACCGACGGCTCCTACTACTGGTTGTCGCCCAAGGTGTTGCGGTTTTCTGGCAGCTACCTGGCGTCTGCCCGGTTGCCGCGCGCATTGCAGCCCACGCTGAACCGCCTGGCCGCACAAACCAGCGGCTCGTTTTCAGCCGTGGTGCTGGACGGCAGCGAGGTGGTCATCGTGGCGCGCAGTGTGGCGCTTCAGGACACCGACTTTTATGGCAGTTCTCTGGGTGCGCCGCCGCGCCAGGTCAACACACCGCGCGTGTTGGCCTACGGGCTGCATTTGGGTGCGCGCCTGCCCGCACACGCCACATCCACAGGGCGCGTGCTCTTGGCGGCAATGGATCGGAGCGCATTGGCGGCATGGCTCAAACAGCACAGCTTGTACCGTGTGACGCCACACACGCTGACCGATGCAAAGGCCTTTCGGGCTTTGCTCACACAGGTGCGCGCGCAAGACCATTGTGTAGCCCATGAAGAGCACGAAATGGGTGTGCATGCTGTGGCTGTGCCGCTGCGCAATCAACAGGGCCAGACCGTGGCAGCGCTCAACGTGGTGACCACAGCCGCCCGCCTGAGCCCCGCAGCCATTGCAGGGCATTGGCTGCCCCTGCTGCACGATGCGGCGCGCGAGGTGAGGCCTTTGCTCTAAGACTGGGAATTGTGGGTTGGGGCTGAGCGGTTGGACCCACCACGGTGGGCCAAGTCACTACGCGGGGTCTGTGCTCGGTTACCTGTATGTGTCAGCAGCAAATAGAACTGTCCGGTTTTGTAGCAAGTAGATTGTCCGCTTTGACGTGATGTGATGGTGCTGGCAGCCAAGCTGCGAAGGGCGCAGCCCGAAGCGGCTTGGCTGCCAGCACGCGAT
>NZ_JBHTCA010000017.1:0-83737 GCF_042665215.1 Hydrogenophaga atypica | reverse complement strand
CCGGGCACCTCGCCCAGACCGGTGTGCCCGGCGTTGTCGGTGACGATGACGATGTTGCGGGTGAAAAAGGGCGCATGGGCGCCCGAGAGGTTGAGCAGCATGCCGTCCCGGCCGGCGACCGGGATGACACGCATGGACTGGACGATCGGTGCGGTCATGGGGGAAATCAATCTGCCTTGATGTTGCGCGAGGTGATCAGTTTTTGCCAGCGGCTGTATTCGGCGGCCTGGTAAGCGGCGAACTGCTCGGGTGTGTTGAGCACCACCTCAAAGCCCAGCTCCAGCAGCTTAGGCGCCACCTGCGGATCTTTGATGGTGGCGGCAATGGCATCCGTCAACCGCTTCTTGATGTCGGCGGAAAGCCCCTTGGGCGCGGCAACGGCCTGCCAGGAGTAGACGTTGGCGTCCTTCACGCCGCCCTCTTCCAGCGTGGGCACATCGGGCAGCAGCGGCGAGCGCTTGGCGCTGGTGATGGACAACGCACGGAGCTTGCCGGCCTTGATCTGCGGCATGGCGGTGTTGATGTTCATGAAGGACGAATCGACCTGGTTGCCCAGCAAGTCGGTCATCACCGGGCCACCGCCTTTGTAGGGCACGTGCACACCGCTGGTGCCTGTCTGCTGCCAGAACAGCTCGGCCGTGAGGTGGTCGCTGCTGCCGTTACCCGACGAAGCGAAACTCATCTTGCCGGGTTGGGCCTTTTGGAAAGCAATCACGTCGGCCAGCGACTTGTGCGGCGAGGCGGCGGGCACCACCAGCACGTTGGGCGCCTGCACCACCACGGTCAGCGGATCCAGGTCCTTGAGGGCGTCGTAATTCACCTTGATCAGATGCGGCGCGATCACGAACGGGCCCAGCGAGGCCACCAGCAGGGTGTGACCATCGGGCGCGGCGCGGGCCACCTGAGACGCACCGATGGTGCCGGTGGCACCGGGTTTGTTGTCCACCACAAAGGTGCCTGCGCCCATCTTCTCGGCCATCTTGCCGGAGAGGGTGCGTGCGATCAGGTCGGTGGAACCACCCGGCGGGAAGGGCACGATCAGGGTGATGGGTTTGTCAGGCCAGGCGAAGGCGCTGAGGCTGGTGCCGGCGGCGAGGACCAGCGTGAGAAGGGTCTTTTTCATGGGTTTGTCTCCGGGGAGGAAGAAACAAAAACAAAAACAAAAACAAAAACAAAAAAAAGCCCGGCGCGAAGGCGTCGGGCTGGGGGGATCACTCGACGGTGATTTTTTCGTCGCGCACGACCTTGGCCATGGCCGGCACCTCGGCCTTGAGCCAGTTGGCAAACTCGGCGCTGCTCATCTGGGCGGGTTCGGCACCGAGGCTGACCAGTTTCTCCTGCACATCAGGCAGGGCCACGATGCGGGTGACCTCGGCGTGCAGCTTGTCCACAATGGCCTTGGGTGTACCGGCCGGGGCCAACAAACCTTGCCAACTGCCGGTAAGGAAGCCGGGCATGGTTTCGGCCACGGTGGGCACGTTGGGCAAGACGCTGTTGCGTTTGCCGCTCGACAAGGCGATCAGCTTGATCTTGCCGGCTTTCACGTGTGGGTAGGTGGCCACCATGCCGTTGAAGGTGACATCGATGTGGCCGCCCAGCAGATCGGTCATGGCCTGTGCGCCGCCCTTGTAGGGCACGTAGTTCCAGTCGATGCCGTTGCGGCGGGCAAACACCACGCCGGCCAGGTGGGTGGCACTGCCCATGCCGGCTGCGGCAGCGTAGCTCAAGCGCACGTCTTTGCCCTTGGCGTAGGCCACCAGTTCGGCCACGGTGTTGGCCGGCACCTTGTTGCTGGTCACCAGCAGGTGAGGCGAATAGGCCACCATGTGCACTGGCGCGAAGTCGTTGAGCACGTTGAACGGCAACTTGTACAGCGACGGTGCGATGGCCAGGTTGCCCACGTCCATCAGCAACAGCGTGTAGCCATCAGCCGGTGATTTGGCGACCTGATCGGCGCCGATGTTGCCGCCCGATCCGGCGCGGTTTTCCACCAGCACCGGCTGGCCCAGCGCCTCGCCGAGCTTGACGCCGATCAGGCGTGCCAGCACATCGGAGGTGCCTCCGGGCGGGAATGGCACGACGATCTTGACCGGTTTGCTGGGGTAGCTCGCTTGGGCGAACGCGGCAGTGCTGGCGAGCGGAAGTGCCAGCGCAGCCACCAAAAGTTGTCTGCGGAAGGGGGTCATGTTGTGTCTCCTGAGGGTCTTTGGGGGGGAGGGTTGCGACCCGCAGGATCACTGCGGGCCAAGTTGGTCGATCAAGACCTTGAGTCGGTCCATTTCTGCGGGTTTGAGGTCGGTCAGTGGCGCGCGCACCGGGCCAGCCGAATGGCCCACCAGCGTGGCGCCGGCCTTGACGATGCTCACGGCATACCCTTCGCAGCGGTTGCGCAGCTCCAGGTAGGGCATGAAGAAGGACTTCAGCAAACGGTGCTGGGTCGCCATGTCGTCGGTGCGCACGGCTTCGTAAAAGTCCATCGCCGTCTTGGGGATGAAGTTGAAGACGGCCGACGAGTACACCGGCGTGCCGAGCGCCTTGTAGGCGGCGGCATACACCTCGGCCGTGGGCAGGCCGCCCAGGTAGGCAAAACGGTCGCCCATCTTCATGTAGATGGCCGACATGGTTTCGATGTTGCCCACGCCGTCCTTGAATCCAATCAGGTTGGGGCAGCGCTCGGCCAGGATGGCCAGGGACTCGGGCGTGAGTTTGCAAACGTTGCGGTTGTAGACGATGACACCGAACTTCACGCTTTTGCATACCGCCTCCACGTGAGCAATCAGGCCTTCCTGGCCGGCTTCGGTCAGGTAGTGTGGCAACAGCAGGATGCCGTGGGCGCCGGCCCGCTCGGCCTCCTGGGCGCACTGGATGGCAAACCGGGTGGGGCCGCCCGCACCCGCAATGATGGGCACCTTGCCACGGCAGGTGTCCACAGCCGTCTTGATGATGCCGGGGTACTCGTCAGCGGTGAGCGAGAAAAACTCGCCGGTGCCACCGGCGGCAAACAGCGCACTGGCGCCATACGGGGCCAGCCACTCCAGGCGCGCCGCGTAGCCCTTGGGGTCGAAGTTGCCCTCGGCGTCGAAATCGGTCAGCGGGAAAGACAGCAGGCCGCTGGACATGATGGATTTGAGTTCTTGCGGGTTCATGGCGTGTTCCGTGGATGAATGACAATGGAATGAAAAATCGGGCCCTGGCGACTTGGACAGAAGCACCTGGCTTTGCTACAGTTGCCTTGGCTCCAGACATCTGTTGTAGGTTGTCTGACAACTGAACCCATTGTGCAAATCGGCTTTCGGGCTGTCAAGGAATTTCCCATGCCCTCAGTGAAAACCCTAGGCTCTCCACCACCACCGGCAGCACCCCGGGTGCGACGCCCGCGTGGCCTGGTGCCTGAAATTGTGGCGGCCCTGGATCAGGACATCCGCAACGGCGCGCTCAAGGCCGGGGACAAACTGCCCACCGAAGCGGCGCTCATGGAACGCTTTGACGTGAGCCGCACCGTGGTGCGCGAAGCCATCTCCCGGCTTCAGGCCTCGGGCCTGGTCGCCACCCGGCATGGCATCGGCACGTTTGTGATGGAACCGGCGCAACCCGATCTCAATTTCCACATCTCCCCCCACGAGCTGGACACCGCCGCCGACGTGATTGCGCTGCTGGAGCTGCGCATCAGCCTGGAAAGCGAAGCGGCCGGGCTGGCCGCCCTCGCCCGCACAGAAAACAACCTCGCCGCGATGAACGAAGCCCTGACGGCCTTCGCGGCAGCGATCCAGGCCGCCTCCGACGCCGTGCCCTCGGACTTCCAGTTCCATGTGGAGGTGGCGCGCGCGACGGGCAACCGCTATTTCGCCGAGCTGATGTCTTACCTGGGCACCATGATCATCCCGCGCACACGCCTGCGCACCGCAGGCGACGCGCCCGAGGGCCGACTGGCCTACCTCCAGCGGGTGCACCAGGAACACGAACGCATCTACCAGGCCATCCAGTTGCGCGACCCGGATGCCGCGCGCGCCGCCATGCGCACCCACCTCTCCAACAGCCGAGAGCGCCTGCGCCGTGCGCAAGCGGCGGAGGCCTCGCTCAGCGTGCCACACTGACGGCCGGCACCAGATCACTGAAAAAACCAACGGCCCCGCAGGGCCGTTGGTTCAAGTCAACGCAGAAAGCGAAACTCAGGCGGTCACGCCCTTGGCGTTCTCAACGTACTCTTCGATCTGGTCGAAGTTCAGGTACTTGTAGATGGCCGCGCCGTCCTTGTTCACGATGCCCATGGCTTCGTGGTATTCGGCCACCGTCGGAATCTTGCCCAGCTTGGACGCAATGGCCGCCAGCTCGGCCGAGGCCAGGAACACGTTGGTGTTCTTGCCCAGGCGGTTGGGGAAGTTGCGGGTGCTGGTGGACACCACGGTCGCGCCTTCGCGCACCTGGGCCTGGTTGCCCATGCACAGGCTGCAACCCGGCATTTCGGTGCGGGCACCGGCGGTGCCAAACGCGGCGTAGTGGCCTTCCTTGATCAGCTCGCTCTCGTCCATCTTGGTGGGCGGGGCCACCCACAGCTTGACGGGGATGTCGCGGCTGCCACCCAGCAGCTTGGCTGCGGCGCGGAAGTGGCCGATGTTGGTCATGCACGAGCCGATGAAGGCTTCATCGATCTTGGTGCCCGCCACTTCGCTCAAGGTCTTGGCGTCGTCCGGGTCGTTGGGGCAGCACAGAATGGGCTCGGTGATGTCGGCCAGGTCGATCTCGATGACGGCGGCGTATTCGGCATCCTTGTCGGCTTCGAGCAGTTCGGGCTTGGCCAGCCAGGCTTCCACCTTCTCGATGCGGCGCTGCAGGGTGCGCTTGTCTTCGTAGCCGTCGGCGATCATGTTCTTCATCAGCACGATGTTGCTGGTGAGGTACTCCTTGATCGGCTCGGGGTTGAGCTTGATGGTGCAACCGGCAGCGGAGCGCTCGGCCGACGCGTCGGACAGTTCAAAGGCTTGCTCCACCTTCAGGTCGGGCAGGCCTTCGATTTCGAGGATGCGGCCCGAGAAGATGTTCTTCTTGCCGGCCTTGGCCACGGTCAGCAGACCGGCCTTGATGGCGTACAGCGGGATGGCATGCACCAGGTCGCGCAGGGTCACGCCCGGTTGCATCTGGCCCTTGAAGCGCACCAGCACCGACTCGGGCATGTCCAGCGGCATCACACCCGTGGCGGCACCGAAGGCCACCAGGCCGGAACCAGCGGGGAAAGAAATGCCGATGGGGAAACGGGTGTGCGAATCACCGCCGGTGCCCACGGTGTCTGGCAGCAGCAGGCGGTTGAGCCAGCTGTGGATCACACCGTCGCCCGGGCGCAGGGAGACGCCGCCACGGCTGCTGATGAACTTGGGCAGTTCGCGGTGGGTTTTCACGTCCACCGGCTTGGGGTAGGCGGCGGTGTGGCAGAAGGACTGCATCACCATGTCGGCGCTGAAGCCCAGGCAGGCCAGGTCCTTCAGTTCGTCGCGGGTCATGGGGCCGGTGGTGTCTTGCGACCCCACGGTGGTCATGCGCGGCTCGCAGTAGGTGCCCGGGCGCACGCCCTGGCCTTCTGGCAAACCAACGGCACGGCCCACCATCTTCTGCGCCAGGGTGAAGCCCGCCTTGGTTGCAGCAGGCACGCTGGGCAGTCGGAACAGGGTGGATGCGGGCAGGCCGAGGAACTCGCGCGCCTTGGCGGTCAGCGAGCGGCCAATGATGAGGTTGATGCGGCCACCGGCGCGCACTTCATCGAACAGCACGTCGCTCTTGAGCTTGAATTCGGCCACGACTTCGCCGTTCTTCACCAGCTTGCCGTCGTAGGGCAACACGTCGATGACGTCGCCCATTTCCAGCTTGCTCACGTCCACTTCGATGGGCAGCGAGCCCGAGTCTTCCTGCGTGTTGAAGAAGATGGGAGCGATCTTGCCGCCCAGGGTGACGCCGCCAAAACGCTTGTTCGGCACGAAGGGGATGTCCTGGCCGGTGGCCCAGATCACCGAGTTGGTGGCCGACTTGCGGCTGGAGCCGGTGCCCACCACGTCACCCACGTAGGCCACCAGGTGACCCTTCTTCTTCAGGTCTTCGATGAACTGCATCGGTCCGCGCTTGCCGTCTTCCTCGGGCTTGAAGGCCGCGTCAGGACGCGTGTTCTTCAGCATCGCCAGGTAGTGCAGCGGGATGTCCGGACGCGTGGTGGCGTCCGGCGCGGGCGACAGGTCGTCGGTGTTGGTTTCGCCCGGCACCTTGAACACAGTGACGGTGATTTTCTTGTCGACTTCAGGCCGGCTGGTGAACCACTCGCCATCGGCCCAGCTTTGCATCACTTCCTTGGCCACGGCATTGCCGGCCTTGGCTTTGTCGGCCACGTCGTTGAAGTAATCGAACATCAGCAGCGTCTTCTTGAGCGCCGCGCCGGCCACGGACGCCACCTCGGCATCGTCCAGCAGCTCGATCAGGGGGTGCACGTTGTAGCCGCCCACCATGGTGCCCAGCAGCTCGGTGGCCTTGGCCTTGGAGATCAGGCCCACCTTGATGTCGCCATGGGCCACGGCCGCCAGGAAGCTGGCCTTGACTTTGGCCGCATCGTCCACGCCGGGGGGCACACGGTGCGTGAGCAAATCCAGCAAAAAGGCGTCTTCGCCAGCGGGCGGCGCTTTGATCAGTTCGATCAGGTCGGCCACTTGTTTGGCATCCAGCGGCAGCGGCGGAATGCCCAAGGCGGCGCGCTCGGCCGCATGTTCACGGTAGGCTTTCAACATGGTTCAGCTCCAGAAAGTAAAGAGGAAGGGTTCGCGGGGCGGCGGCAATCGGTGGCAAGCACCGCCGGTGGTGTTGCGGGGGCAGGCAGAGGATCAAGCAAGCTCGGTGCCGGATTGAGCTTGAGGGCAGCGGCCACCTGCTGCTGCGACTCGCCAGCACACTCATCGGCCAAACGGCGCCCGAGCTTCTGGCTCATCAGCATGGATTTGTTGGCCAGCTGAATCCAGACCACACCTTGTTGTGGGTCTTCGAGCCGCACCGCGCCGGTGCGGCTTTCGACCGGACGCAGTCGGTAGCGTTGCTGATCAACGTGCAAACGGAAGAAACCGGGCGTGGTGGCATCGCGCTCCATGTGCACAACCTTGCCCAGCTCACAAGGCAAGGCACCCACATGCACCTGATTCGACACCGCCAATTCGCTGTCGGTCAGTGGGGCATCTGCCCCCACCACAGGCGCGGCGGCCACCGCGGCGACAGGGGCAATACGCTTGGCGGGGTTCGGCTTCGCAGGTGCTTTGCTGGTACCAGCCGGCTTCTTGGTCGGCGATGCCTGGGCATGCGTCACAGCGGGCCACAGGGCGGCCACCGCCAACGCCAGCGAGGCGCCTGCAACCACCAGCACGCGGGGTGAAATGGGATGGGCACCGGATGTGGGGCG
This sequence comes from Hydrogenophaga atypica, assembly GCF_042665215.1. Classification (NCBI taxonomy): domain Bacteria; kingdom Pseudomonadati; phylum Pseudomonadota; class Betaproteobacteria; order Burkholderiales; family Comamonadaceae; genus Hydrogenophaga; species Hydrogenophaga atypica. Next base: position 76,317 of record NZ_JBHTCA010000017.1, on the reverse strand, counting down.
CTCGTTGTGTTGGGCCATGGCGAAACTCCTCATGTGGACTCGTTTGCCATTGTGGCAAAAAACACCTTCACCTCGGACGGCAACGGACGCCCGGTGCGGTGTGCCCGCTCCAGCACCTGCCAGAAGTAGCGGTAGCTGGCGCGGTCGTGCAACTGCCCGGCGTGCTGCACCGGCGCCCACTGCGCCGCATGGGCCAGCGCAATGATGTCGGCCGCGCGCGCGATTTCGTCATCCTGCGGCGCAAAGGCCAACAGGATGGGGCGGATCTGGTCGGGGTGGATGCTCCACATGCGCGTGTACCCCAGCTGCTGCGCGGCTTGCGACGCCGCCCGGTGCATGGCCTGCGCGTCCTTGAACTCGGTGACCACGCAGTGAGAGGGCACCTTGCCGTGGGCGTGGCAGGCACTGGCTATATCGAGCTTGGCACGCAACACCAGCGGGTGGCTGAACTGGCCCGCCACCCCCATGCCAGACGCCGGTATGGCGCCACCATGGGCGGAGACGAAGTCCATGAGGCCGAAGCTGATGGACTGCACACGCGGGTGGCCCGCGATGTCGAAAGCGCGGTGCACCGCAGCGGGTGACTCGACCAGCACATGCAGCGGAATGCTGCCTGTGCCACGGGATGCCGCGTCGATGGCCGCCACGGCCCGTTCGACATCGGCGAGCGACTCGACCTTGGGCACCATCACATGGCACCAACGGTGACCGGCCCGGCCCACCACCGTGGCCACATCGGCCTCAAATGAAGGGTGGTCCACCGCATGCACCCGCACGGCCACGCGGGCTTCGGGCGCAGCGGCCAATGCCAGTTCGCTCACCAGCGCAGCGTGTTCGGCTTCGCCGCCCACGGGGGCGCCGTCCTCGCAATCGAGCGTGACGTCGAACACGCAGGCGCCGAACTCGGCCGTCATCTCGGCCTGCAATTGCAGGCTCTTTCGCATGCGCCCTTCCACACCGCTGTAGTGGTCGCACACGGGCAGTGCAAAAGCGCCGCCCTGGGCTCCCAGCAACACGGCGGCAGGATGTGCGCTCACGGTCGAGTTACCAAGCGGTTACCACAGCAGGGCTGGGTCAGACCAGGTGCTTGACGCCGTCCTGCTCGCCTTGCAGCTCGGCCAGGGTCTTGTTGATGCACTCTTGGCTGAAGGCGTCGATGGCCAGGCCTTCGACGATCTTGTATTCGCCACCTTCGCAGGTGACGGGGAAGCCGAACATGACGTCCTTGGGGATGCCGTATTCGCCATTGGACGGGATGCCCATGGTGACCCATTCGCCGTTGGTGCCCAGGGCCCAGTCGCGCATGTGGTCGATGGCGGCGTTGGCGGCCGATGCAGCGGAGGACAGGCCACGCGCTTCAATGATGGCGGCACCGCGCTTGCCCACGGTGGGCAGGAACACGTTGGCGTTCCATTCCTGGTCGTTGATCATGTCCTTGACCGAAGCGCCATCGATGGTGGCGAAGCGGTAGTCGGCGTACATGGTGGGCGAGTGGTTGCCCCACACGGTGAGCTTCTTGATGGAGGCCACGGCTTTGCCGGTCTTGGCGGCGATCTGGCTCAGGGCGCGGTTGTGGTCCAGGCGCAGCATGGCGGTGAAGTTCTTGCGCGGCAGGTCCGGCGCGGCCTTCATGGCGATGTAGGCGTTGGTGTTGGCGGGGTTGCCCACCACCAGAACCTTGACGTTGCGCGAAGCGACGGCGTTCAGGGCCTTGCCCTGGGCGGTGAAGATGGCGCCGTTGATGGCCAGCAACTCGGCACGCTCCATGCCCGGGCCACGCGGACGCGAGCCGACCAGCAGCGCGTAGTCGGTGTCCTTGAAAGCGGTCATCGGGTCGCTGTGGGCTTCCATGCCGGCCAGCAGCGGGAACGCGCAATCTTCCAACTCCATCATCACGCCCTTGAGCGCCTTCTGGGCCTTCTCGTCGGGGATTTCCAGGAGTTGCAGGATGACGGGTTGGTCCTTGCCCAGCATTTCGCCCGAGGCGATGCGGAACAGCAATGCATAACCGATTTGACCTGCTGCGCCGGTGACGGCCACACGAACGGGCTTCTTGCTCATGAAAAACTCCAGTGGAAGTGAGAAAGGCGGATGAAAAACGGTGCGCTGTCGCCGCCCAGACAAGCCCTGGGCAACGACTTGCATCAAAACCAGGCCCGAGTGTACCCTCGCAAACCCGGACGAGTCAATTTGTCTTATGTCTTATATAAGATATGATTGACAATCGAACATCATGAGCCAGAACACGCCCCCACACTCTGCTGGCAACACCACACCAGCACCCCAGACGGACGGTCTGACAGGCGGCGGCACGCCAGCGTTCAGCCCGCTGTACCAGCAGATCAAATCATTGATCCTGCAAAGCCTGCAGGCGGGCGAATGGAAGCCGGGCGACACCATCCCCAGCGAATTCGATCTCGCTGCCCGCTTCAAGGTCAGCCAGGGCACCGTGCGCAAGGCCATCGACGAACTGGCGGCCGACAACCTGCTGGTGCGCCGTCAGGGCAAGGGCACGTTTGTGGCCACCCACGCTGAGCAGCACATCCAATACCGCTTCCTGCGGCTTCAACCAGACGAGGGCGACCAGCGCAGCGAAGGTCCGGCCGAACGCAACATCATCGAATGCCGCCGCCTGCGCGCGCCGGCCGAGATCGCGCGCCTGCTGGGTTTGCGCAGCGGCGATCCCGTGCTGCAGGTGCGCCGCGTGCTGGCCTTCCATGGCGTCCCAGCCATCCTGGAGGACCTGTGGTTGCCTGGTGTGCCGTTCAAAGGCCTGACAGTTGAAACCCTGGCCGCCGACCGCGGGCCGATGTACGCCTTGTTTGAAACCCAGTTCGGCGTGCGCATGGTGCGGGCCGAAGAAAAAATCAAGGCCGTCGCGGCCGACGCGGAATCGGCCCCCCTGCTGGACGTGGCTCAGGGCACCCCCTTGCTGAGCGTGGAGCGCATTGCCCACACGTACAACGACGTGCCCATGGAGCTGCGCCGAGGCCTTTACCGCACCGACACCCACCACTACCGCAACGAGTTGAACTGAACACACCCACCCATTCACTCGGGTACCGGTATCTACGCACAGGTGGCATGTTGCATTGCAATAGAATTTGACAGCCGCCCGTCAGGGATTCCGGTCAAAGTTACCATCCGGTTACCACCCGTTCCATCGCCCGAAAATGAAAGCCAAGCCATGAGTGAGCTGACAAAAAAACGGCCTGAGTTCCGCAACATCAATGCCTTGTCGGACCTGCCAACCTACCGCCTGCCTGCGGCCGGCTGGGTGTCCATCCTGCACCGCGCCAGCGGCGCGTTGATGTTCGTTCTCATGCCCTTCATCATCTGGATGTTCGACACCTCGTTGTCATCCGAGTTCTCTTACGAACGTTTCACCTCGGCCTTCGGCGCTGGCATCGGCTTCGTGCCGGGCTGGTTCATCAAGCTGGTGGCGCTGGCCCTGATCTGGGCCTACCTGCACCACTTCATTGCCGGCGTGCGCCACCTGTACATGGACATGACGCATTCGGTGACCAAAGAGTTCGGCAAATCGTCGGCCACCGTCACCCTGGTGCTGTCCATCGCGCTGACCGTGGTGCTCGGCGCCAAGCTGTTCGGCCTGTACTGAAAGAGGATCACACATGTCCGTCAATTACGGTTCCAAGCGCGTCGTCAGCGGCGCCCACTACGGCCTGCGCGACTGGCTGGCCCAGCGTGTCACCGCCGCCCTGATGGCGTTGTTCACCATTGCCCTGCTGGTGCAGGTCATCTTCACCAGCGGTCCGCTGGGTTATGAAGGCTGGGCCGGCATTTTTGCCGCCCAGTGGATGAAGGTACTGACCTTTGTGGTCATCGTGGCCCTGCTCTACCACGTGTGGGTGGGCATGCGCGACATCTGGATGGATTACATCAAACCTGTGGGTGTGCGCCTGGTGCTGCACGTGTTCACGCTCGTCTGGCTGGTGGGTTGCGCCGGCTGGGCCTTCTCTGTTCTCTGGAGGCTGTAAGCCATGACCCAAACCTCTTCCCTGCCCAAGCGCAAATTTGACGTCGTTATCGTCGGCGCTGGTGGCTCCGGCATGCGCGCCTCGCTGCAGTTGGCACGCGCCGGTCTGAACGTGGCCGTGTTGTCCAAGGTTTTCCCCACCCGCTCGCACACCGTGGCAGCACAAGGTGGCGTGTCCGCGTCGCTGGGCAACATGAGCGAGGACAGCTGGGAGTTCCACTTCTACGACACCGTCAAGGGTTCCGACTGGCTGGGCGACCAAGATGCCATCGAGTTCATGTGCCGTGAAGCCCCCAAGGTGGTGTACGAGCTGGAACACTTCGGCATGCCCTTCGACCGCAACCCGGACGGCACCATCTACCAACGCCCCTTCGGCGGCCACACCGCCAATTACGGCGAAAAGCCGGTGCAACGCGCTTGCGCAGCGGCCGACCGCACCGGCCACGCCATGCTGCACACCCTGTACCAGGCCAACGTGGCGGCACGCACCACCTTCTTCGTCGAATGGATGGCGCTGGACCTGATCCGCGACGCCGACGGCGACTGCGTGGGCGTGACCGCACTGGAAATGGAAACCGGCGAGACCTATGTGCTGGAAGCCAAGACCGTGCTGCTGGCCACTGGCGGCGCTGGCCGCATCTTCCAATCGTCCACCAACGCGTTCATCAACACCGGTGACGGCCTGGGCATGGCGGCGCGTGCAGGCATCGCACTGCAAGACATGGAGTTCTGGCAGTTCCACCCCACCGGCGTGGCCGGCGCGGGCGTGCTGTTGACCGAAGGCTGCCGTGGCGAAGGCGCCATCCTGCTCAACAGCAATGGCGAACGCTTCATGGAGCGCTACGCGCCCACGCTGAAGGACCTGGCGCCGCGCGACTTCGTGTCACGCTGCATGGGCCAGGAGATTCTGGAAGGCCGTGGCTGTGGTCCCAACAAGGACTACATCCACATGAAGCTGGACCATCTGGGTGCCGAAACCATCCGCAAGCGCCTGCCCTCGGTGGAAGAGATCGGCCACAACTTCGCCAACGTCGACATCACGCGCGAACCCATCCCGGTTGTGCCCACCATCCACTACCAGATGGGCGGTATCCCGACCAACATCAACGGCCAGGTGGTTGAGCGCTTCAACGGCGAAGACCGGCCTGTCAACGGCCTGTACGCCGTGGGCGAATGCTCTTGCGTGTCGGTGCACGGCGCCAACCGCCTGGGCACCAACTCGCTGCTGGACCTGCTGGTGTTCGGCAAGGCCGCTGGCAACCACATCATCGCCAACGTCAACCCCAAGCAGGAGCACAAGCCCCTGCCGGCCAACGCCGCCGACGCCACCCTGGCCCGCCTGGCTCGCCTCGACAGCAACAAGGACGGTGAGTACGCCCAGGACATCGCCAACGACATGCGGGCCATCATGCAGCAGCACGCTGGCGTGTTCCGCAGCCAGGAGACGATGGACGAAGGCGTGAAGAAGATCGCCGCGCTGCGCAGCCGCATTGGCAACATCGGCCTGAAGGACAACTCCAAGGTCTTCAACACCGCCCGCGTGGAAGCGCTGGAAGTGGAAAACCTGATGGAAGCCGCCCAGGCCACCATGGAAAGTGCCGCCGCCCGCAAGGAATGCCGTGGCGCCCACTTGGTGCGCGACTACGAACACGACGTGACCCACCCGACCTGCCCGCTGGGCCGCAACGACGCCGAGTGGATGAAACACACCCTGTGGTACATGGAAGGCAACCGCCTGGACTACAAACCGGTGCGCATGAAGCCCCTGACCGCTGAAACGGTGCCACCCAAGCCCCGCACCTTCTGACCGGACCCGAGCGAACACAAGGAACTGAAACATGGCACAACGCACTTTCAAGATCTACCGCTACGACCCGGACAAGGACGCCAAGCCCTACATGCAGACCATCCAGGTCGAGCTGGACGGCACCGAGCGCATGCTGCTGGACGCACTGGTCAAGCTCAAGGCCGTGGACCCCACACTGTCCTTCCGCCGCTCCTGCCGCGAAGGGGTCTGTGGCTCCGACGCCATGAACATCAATGGCAAGAATGGCCTGGCCTGCTTGACCAACCTGAACACACTCAAGGGCGACATCGTTCTGAAACCGCTGCCTGGCCTGCCGGTGGTGCGCGACCTGATCGTCGACATGACGCTGTTCTTCAAGCAGTACCACTCGATCAAGCCCTACCTGATCAGCGACACGCCGCCGCCCGAGCGCGAGCGCCTGCAGAGCCCCGAGGAGCGCGACGAGCTCAACGGCCTGTACGAGTGCATCCTGTGCGCCAGCTGCTCGACCAGCTGCCCCAGCTTCTGGTGGAACCCCGATAAGTTCGTCGGCCCGGCTGGTCTGCTGCAGGCCTACCGCTTCATCGCCGACAGCCGCGATGACGCCACCGCCGAGCGCCTGGACAACCTGGAAGACCCCTACCGTCTGTTCCGTTGCCACACCATCATGAACTGTGTGGACGTCTGCCCCAAGAGCCTGAACCCCACCAAGGCGATTGGCAAGATCAAGGAACTGATGGTCCGCCGGGCTGTGTAAAAGCATGGTCACGACGCAAAGCCCTTTGCTTGACGAGCGTGCCCTGAGCAAGCTCAAGTGGCGTTGCCGCCGTGGCCTGCTCGAAAACGATTTGTTCATCGAGCGTTTTTTTGCCAGGCACGAAACTGGCTTGACGGTACACCAGGCCGACGCCTTGGGCGATTTGATGGACCTGTCCGACAACGATCTGCTTGATCTGTTGCTCGGTCGCAAATCACCCGAAGGTGCGCTGGCCCGTGCCGACATCGTTGAGCTTCTGGCCCTGTTGCGGCAGCCGCCTGAGCACCACATTCATCTGTAACCGAGGACAAGCGCATGAAACTTGCAGACAACAAAGCCACCCTGTCGTTCAGCAACGGCAGCCCCAGCATCGATTTGCCCGTGTACCAGGGCAACATCGGTCCGGACGTGATCGACATCCGCAAGCTTTACGCGCAGACCGGCATGTTCACCTACGACCCGGGCTTCCTGTCCACCGCGTCGTGCCAGTCGGCCATCACCTACATCGATGGCGACAAGGGCGAGCTGCTGTACCGCGGCTACCCCATCGAGCAATTGGCCACCGGCGCCGACTACCTCGACACCTGCTACCTGCTGCTCAACGGCGACCTGCCCAACGCCACCCAGCAAAAAGATTTCCACAAGCTTGTGACCAACCACACCATGGTCAACGAGCAAATGCAGTTTTTCCTGCGTGGCTTCCGCCGCGACGCCCACCCCATGGCCATCTTGACCGGCCTGGTGGGTGCGATGTCGGCCTTCTATCACGACAGCACCGACATCAACAACCCGGAACACCGCAACATCGCGGCCATCCGCCTGATCGCCAAGATGCCCACCCTGGTGGCCATGGCGTACAAGTACAAGATCGGCCAGCCCTACATCTACCCCAAGAACGACCTGAGCTACGCCGGCAACTTCTTGCGCATGATGTTTGCCACGCCGTGCGAGGAATACAAGGTCAACCCGGTGCTGGAGCGTGCGCTGGACCGCATCTTCATCCTGCACGCCGACCACGAGCAGAACGCCTCCACCTCCACCGTGCGCCTGTGCGCCTCCTCGGGCACCAACCCGTTTGCGGCCATCGCGGCGGGCGTGGCCTGCCTGTGGGGCCCGGCTCACGGCGGCGCCAATGAAGCCTGCCTGAACATGTTGGAAGACATCCAGGCACAGGGTGGTGTGGCCAAGGTCGGCGAGTTCATGGAGAAGGTCAAGGACAAGAACTCCGGCGTCAAGCTGATGGGTTTTGGCCACCGCGTCTACAAGAACTACGACCCGCGCGCCAAGCTGATGCAGGAAACCTGTAACGAGGTGCTGGCCGAGCTGGGTCTGGAAAACGACCCGCTGTTCAAACTGGCCAAAGAGCTGGAAAAGATCGCTCTGGAAGACGACTACTTCGTGCAGCGCAAGCTCTACCCGAACGTGGACTTCTACTCCGGCATCGTGCAGCGCGCCATCGGCATCCCGGTCAACCTGTTCACCGGCATCTTCGCGCTGGCCCGCACCGTGGGCTGGATCGCGCAGCTGAACGAAATGATCAGCGACCCCGAATACAAGATCGGCCGTCCGCGCCAGTTGTTCACCGGCTCGGTCAAGCGCGACGTGAAGCCTGTGAGCCAGCGCTGATTTTTTCAGCCTTCCGCCAAAAAAGCCCGCAGCTGTTGCGGGCTTTTTTGTTTTTTGGTGCTGAGTCCTCGCGGAATTGCGCGACGTGGGCGCCCTGCGCCGCTCGTGTCCCCCAGCGGCTACGCCGCTTCCTCCTTTACCTCGCTTTGCAGGACGCCCACGCCACGCAATCCACAGACACCATTGCACACCCACGCTGGTACGCCCACCTGCTTGCAAACCAAGGGTGCCGGCTGGCCCACGCAGTGAGGTATAGGAGGAGCCGGCGCAGCCGGCGGGGGACACGAACGAAGTGGGCCACCCGGCGCCCTCGGTCCACCAACCATGCGCGCCAGGCATCCAAACCCAACACCCCAGCCATCACATTTCGATACGGCTAAGCCAACACAAAAGGTAGAAAATACACACCCCATCGCCAACCGCGATGAAACCCAATGCTCTCCGAACGCAACTTCGCCCGCCAGATCGACCTCACCTCGCTGCAGCTGTTTGTGGCGGTGTGTGAACTCGGCAGCATCGGCCGCGCAGCCGAACGGGAGTTCATCGCCGCCTCTGCCGTCAGCAAGCGTTTGTCGGACCTGGAGGCGACGCTGGGCACTCAGCTGCTCTACCGCCACGCACGCGGTGTGCGCCTGACCCCCGCTGGCGAAAGCCTGCTGCACCACGCCCGCAGCATGATGTTCAGCCTGGAAAAGATGCAGGCGGAACTCAGCGAATACGCCGACGGCGTGCGTGGCCACGTGCGCATGCACGCCAGCATCTCGGCCATCGTGCAATTTCTGCCTGAAGACCTGGGTGCCTTCACCCACGCCCACCCCCAGGTCAAGATCGACCTGGAAGAGCACCTCAGCGCCGAGGTGCTGCGCGCGGTGCAGGAAGGTGCGGCCGACATCGGCATTTGCAATGGCGCGGCCGGCACCGGCGAGCTGCAGACGCTGCCCTACCGCCAGGACCACCTGGCCCTGGTGATGCCGCTGCACCACCCGCTGGCCAACGCACCCGAACTGCCGTTTGAAGCAGCCCTCGATTTCGACCTGGTGGGCCTGCACACCAACAGCTCCATTCACCAGGCCATCCACCAAGCGGCCACGCAAGCGGGCCGGTCGGTGCGGTTGCGCATCCACGTCACCGGGCTGGACGCCATGTGCCGCATGATCGCCAACGGCCTGGGCCTGGGCGTGATGCCGCTGCGTGCCTTCGAGCTGATGCGCGCCACCGACACGCTGCACGCCGTGCCGCTGACCGATGCATGGGCTGCGCGGCAACTCATGTTGGCCGCACGTGATTTCTCCACCCTGCCTGTGACCGCCCGCCTGCTGGTGGACCACCTGCAAGCCCGCGCGAACGGCATGCCTTCCGCCCACGCCGCATAAAATCTTTTTCTCCCCAACGAGGTACGCCCATGGCACGCACGCTCTACGACAAAATCTGGGACGAACACGTCGTCCACACCGAAGAAGACGGCACCGCCGTGCTCTACATCGACCGCCACCTGGTCCATGAAGTCACCAGCCCGCAGGCTTTCGAAGGCCTGCGCGAGGCCGGCCGCAAAGTCTGGCGCATCAGCTCCATCGTCGCCACCGCCGACCACAACACCCCCACCACGGGGTGGGAGCAGGGCTACGACGGCATCACCGATCCGATCAGCAAAGAGCAGATCACCACGCTGGACAGCAACATCAAGGAATTCGGCTCGGCGGCCTACTTCCCCTTCCTGCACAAGCGCCAGGGCATCGTGCACGTGATCGGCCCCGAAACCGGCGCCACCCTGCCCGGCATGACGGTGGTGTGCGGCGATAGCCACACCAGCACCCATGGCGCCTTTGGCGCGCTGGCACACGGCATCGGGACCAGCGAGGTGGAGCACGTGATGGCCACGCAGACGCTGCTGGCCAAAAAGGCCAAAAACCTGCTGATCAAGGTCGAAGGCCAGCTCGGCAAAGGCGTGACCGCCAAGGACGTGGTGTTGGCCATCATCGGCAAGATCGGTACCGCCGGCGGCACCGGTTACACCATCGAATTCGCCGGCAGCGCCATCCGCTCGCTGAGCATGGAAGGCCGCATGACGGTGTGCAATATGGCCATCGAAGCCGGTGCCCGTGCGGGTCTGGTGGCGGTGGACGAAAAGACCATCGAATACGTGCGAGGCAAGCCGCTCTCCCCCAAGGGCGTCGAGTGGGACCAAGCCGTGGCCTACTGGAAAACGCTGCACTCCGACGCCGACGCCAAGTTCGACGCCGTGGTCGAACTCAAGGCCGAAGACATCGTGCCGCAGGTCACCTGGGGCACCTCGCCCGAGATGGTGCTGGGTGTGGACGCCAGCGTGCCCGATCCCGACAAGGAAAAAGACGCCAACAAGCGTGGTGCCATTGAGCGTGCACTGACCTACATGGGCCTTCAGCCCGGCAAGCCGCTCAACGACATTTTTGTCGACAAAGTGTTCATCGGCTCCTGCACCAACAGCCGCATTGAAGACATGCGCGAAGCCGCCGCCGTGGTCAAGAAGCTGGGCCAGAAAGTGGCCAAGAACGTCAAGCTGGCCATGGTGGTGCCGGGCTCAGGCGTGGTGAAAGAACAAGCCGAACGCGAAGGTCTGGACGTGATTTTCAAGGCCGCCGGCTTTGAATGGCGCGAACCCGGTTGCAGCATGTGCCTGGCCATGAATGCCGACCGGCTGGAGCCGGGCGAGCGTTGCGCCAGCACCAGCAACCGCAACTTTGAAGGCCGCCAGGGCGCGGGTGGCCGCACCCATTTGGTTTCTCCCGCCATGGCGGCCGCTGCGGCCGTGCATGGCCACTTCGTCGACGTCCGTCAATTCGCCTGAAAGGAACCCAGATGAAAACCATCGCCACCCTGATCGCTGCCGCCTTCCTGCTGGCCCTGGCCGGCTGCAACACCATGGCAGGCATTGGCAAAGACGTGCAAAAAGCCGGCTCGGCCGTTGAAAACGCAGCGAAGAAATAAATGCAAAAGTTCACCATTCACCAGGGCGTGGTCGCGCCCATGGACCGCGAGAACGTCGACACCGACGCCATCATCCCCAAGCAGTTCCTCAAGTCCATCCGCAAGACGGGCTTTGGCCCCAACCTGTTCGACGAGTGGCGCTATCTGGACAAGGGCGAGCCCGGGCAAGACCCCGCCTCGCGCAAGCCCAACCCGGACTTCGTGCTCAACCAGCCGCGCTACCTGGGTGCGTCTGTGCTGCTGGCGCGCAAGAACTTCGGCTGTGGCTCGTCGCGAGAACATGCGCCCTGGGCCATCGACCAGTACGGCTTCCGCGCGGTGATCGCACCCAGCTTCGCCGACATCTTCTTCAACAACTGCTTCAAGAACGGCCTGCTGCCCATCGTGCTGAGCGAGTCGCAAGTGGCCCAGTTGTTCGACGAAGTCCACGCCTTCCCAGGCTACCAACTGACCATCGATCTGGAGCGCCAGGTCATCGTCAAGCCCCAGGGCGAGGAAATCCCGTTTGACGTGCAGCCCTTCCGCAAGTATTGCCTGCAGGGCGGCCTGGACGACATCGGCCTGACCTTGCGCCACAAGGACAAGATCCAGGCATTTGAAGCCCAACGACTCGCCACCAAACCCTGGTTGGCCCACACCCTGTAAGCACATCTCATGAAAATCGCAGTTCTTCCTGGTGACGGCATCGGCACCGAAATCGTGGCCGAAGCGGTCAATGTGCTCAATGCGCTGGACCTCAAGTTCGAGATGGAGCACGCCCTGGTGGGCGGCGCCGCTTTTGATGCGCACGGCCACCCGCTGCCCGAATCGACGCTTAAATTGGCCATGGCCAGCGACGCCGTGCTGTTCGGCGCTGTCGGCGACTGGAAATACGACAAGCTCGACCGCCCACTGCGCCCCGAGCAGGCCATCCTGGGCCTGCGCAAGCACATGGGCCTGTTCGCCAACTTCCGTCCGGCCATCTGCTACGAGCAACTGGTGGGCGCCTCCAGCCTCAAACCCGAGCTGATCTCTGGCCTGGACATCCTCATCATCCGCGAGCTGACCGGCGACATCTACTTCGGCCAGCCGCGCGGCCGGCGCACCGCCGTTGACGGTCACTTCCCCGGCACCGAGGAAGCCTTCGACACCATGCGCTACAGCAAGCCCGAGATCGAGCGCATCGCCCACGTCGCCTTCCAGGCCGCGCGCAAGCGCAACAAGAAAGTGACCAGCGTGGACAAGGCCAACGTGCTGGAAACCTTCCAGTTCTGGAAAGACGTGGTCACCGAGGTGCACACGCAGTACCCCGATGTGGAGCTGCAACACATGTACGTGGACAACGCGGCCATGCAGTTGGTGAAAGCGCCCAAGGCCTTCGACGTGGTGGTCACCGGCAACATGTTCGGCGACATCCTGAGCGACGAGGCGTCCATGCTCACAGGCTCCATCGGCATGCTGCCCTCGGCCAGCCTCAACGCAAAAGGCCAGGGCCTGTACGAACCCAGCCACGGCAGCGCGCCCGACATCGCCGGCAAAGGTGTTGCCAACCCGCTGGCCACCATCCTGAGCGCCGCAATGATGCTGCGCTTCAGCCTGAACCAGCCTGACGCCGCCGACCGCATCGAAGCGGCGGTGCAAAAGGTGCTGGCGCAGGGCCTGCGCACGCCCGACATCTACAGCGAAGGCACCACCAAGGTGGGCACGGCTGAGATGGGCGCGGCGGTCGTGAAGGCGCTCGCCTGAGCGCCAGCGACACAGCGGATGTTTGTAAGGCACGGCCAAGCAAGCATCCGCTACAATCCTTTTCCATGTTTGCCGCCTACCCGTTCGACCTGAACACAACACCTGCCGCCACGGCCGGTGTGGCTGCGCGCGCAATCACCACCACCACGACCATTAAGGGCTGATCCAGCTCCGTTTCGTCGTGCGCCCTCCCTGGCCAGACGAGCCGGGGCAAACAGTCTGGTCTGTACTGTTTTTTAAACTGAAAGGGCATCGATATGAGCAAGTTGGTAGGTTTGGTCGGCTGGCGCGGCATGGTCGGCTCGGTGTTGATGGATCGCATGGCCGAAGAGAAAGACTTCGACCTGATCGAGCCCCTGTTTTTCTCCACGTCAAACGCCGGCGGCAAAGCCCCGGCGATGGCCCGCAACGAAACCACGCTGCAGGACGCCTACGACATCGCCGCCCTCAAGCGCTGCGACATCGTCATCACCGCCCAGGGCGGCGACTACACCAGTGAAGTGTTCCCCAAGCTGCGTGCCGCTGGCTGGAACGGCCACTGGATCGACGCCGCCTCCACCCTGCGCATGGACAAAGACGCGGTCATCATCCTCGATCCGGTCAACATGCCCGTCATCAAGGACGCACTGGCCAAGGGCGGCAAGAACTGGGTCGGCGGCAACTGCACTGTGAGCTGCATGCTGATGGGCGTGGGCGCGCTGTACAAAGCCGGCCTGGTGGAGTGGATGAGCACGCAGACCTACCAGGCCGCGTCGGGCGGTGGTGCCCAGCACATGCGCGAGCTGCTGACGCAATACGGCACACTCAACGCCGAAGTGAAGGCGCTGCTGGATGACCCCAAGAGCGCCATCCTGGAAATCGACCGCAAGGTCATCGCCAAACAGCGCAGCCTGAGCGCTTCTGAGACCGCCAACTTCGGCGTTCCCCTGGGTGGCTCGCTGATCCCCTGGATCGACAAGGACCTGGGCAATGGCCAATCCAAGGAAGAGTGGAAGGGCATGGCCGAAACCAACAAGATCCTGGGCCTGGGCGCCGACTTCGGCTCCAGCGCCATCCCGGTGGACGGTTTCTGCGTGCGCGTGGGCGCCATGCGCTGCCACAGCCAGGCACTGACCTTCAAGCTCAAAAAGGACGTGCCCGTGGCCGACATCGAGGCCATGATCGCTGCCGACAACGCCTGGGTGAAAGTGGTGCCCAACACCCGCGAAGCCACCATCAAAGATCTGACGCCCGTGGCCGTGACCGGCACCATGACCATCCCGGTGGGCCGTGTGCGCAAACTGGCCATGGGGCCCGAGTACGTGGGCGCCTTCACCATCGGTGACCAGTTGCTGTGGGGCGCGGCCGAACCGCTGCGCCGCATGCTGCGCATCCTGCTGGACGCCTGACACCAGGCGCCGAACCCACGGGCGTTGCTGCAAGGCAACGCCTCAAGCCAGACAAAGGCACCGACAGAAGCCGCTTGAAAACTCAAGCGGCTTCTCAGCTTGTCACCGTAACGCGTTGATGTTATGGTGATTTATTGACAATGTTGGCCGAGGTTTACGTGCATCCATCCAAACTCAAACCGCTCCCCTCCGACGCCAGCCCGAACCCGGTTCGTGGCGGACGTTTCGGGCTGCGCCTGAGCACCCTGGCCTGCGCGGCAGCGCTGGTGGCTGGTTTGCAGGTTACCCAGGCGTGGGCGCTAGCCCTGGGCCGCGCCACGGTGCAATCGGGATTGGGTGAGCCCCTGCGCGCCGAGATCGATGTGCCCAGCATCACCGCCGAAGAGGCGGCCAGCTTGAGCCTGCGCATCGGTGGCGCCGAAGCCTTCCGCGCGGCCGGCATGGACATGAACGCCATGCTCAGCGATGTGCAGTTCAACGTCGTGCGCCGCGCCGATGGACGCACCACCATCCGCCTGCAAAGCAGCCGCCCGGTCACCGAGCCCTTTCTGGACCTGATCGTGGAAGCCGAATGGGCCGCTGGCCGTCTGGTGCGCGGCTACACCATGTTGTTCGACCCGCCAGCACTGCGCGCGGCACAACAAACCCCGCCGCCCCTGCTGCCCGCAACACCACCCGTACCCGCAGCCCCTGCTGCAACACCCCGACCGGCCCCACCCGCAGCCGCAGTGACACCTGCCGTACCAGCCCCGGCGCCTGCGGCCACCCCGCCCAGACCTACCCGCCCTGCCGCAGCTCCCGCGCCTGCGCCAGCCGCTGCCCCGCGCGCAGGTGGCGAGGTGACCGTGCGCGCCGGCGACACCGCTGGCCGCATTGCCGCAGCCCACAAGCCGGCCAATGTGTCGCTGGACCAAATGCTGGTGGCGCTGCTGCAAAACAACCCCAACGCGTTCATTGGCAACAACGTCAACCGCATGAAAGCCGGCGTGGTGCTCAACCTGCCGGACGAACAGCAGGCCAGCGCGGTCGATGCCGGCACAGCACGACAAACCATCGCTGCCCAAAGCCGCGACTTCAACGAATTCCGCCGCCGGTTGGCAGGTGCGGCTGGCACGGCGCCAGCCACCGAAGGCAGCCGCGAGAGCGCGGGCCGCATCCAAACCGACGTGCAGGACAAAGCCGCCGCCGCGCCCGCGCCCGACCGCCTGACCTTGTCCAAAGGCGCGGCCGCAGCCGCAGGGCGTGAAGCCGACATCGCCAAGCAGCGCGAACAGCAGGAGGCCAGCACCCGCGTGGCCGAGCTCTCGCGCAACATCGACGAACTCAACAAGCTGCAGGGCAGCCAACCTGCGGGCGCGCCACCTGCTGCTGCGCCAGCACCAGCGCCGACAAACACCGCCGCACCTGCGGTGACCGCACCCACCGTGGCGCCCGCGCCCGCAGCCGAACCTGCTCCCGCACCGGCCGCCCCACCACCTCCTCCTCCGCCAGCGCCGGCTCCCAGCCCCGCTCCCGCTCCAGTGGCACCCGCCTCTGACTCGGGCGACATGCTGCAAGGGCTGATGGACAACCCGCTGGTCCTGCCCGCCGCTGGCGGTCTGGCCGCACTCTTGGGTTTGTTGGCCCTGCTTCGCTTGCGCAAAAAGAAGGCAGGTGAAACGGGTGGCTCCACCGACGACAACGGCCAGCAAGGCGAATCCTTCTTCAGCGCCAGCGGCAACCAGCAAGCCGCAGGCGAGGAAGCGGCCGCAGGTGCGGCCTCATCCATGATGTATTCGCCCAGCCAGCTCGACGCCGCTGGCGACGTGGACCCGGTGGCCGAAGCCGACGTCTACCTGGCCTATGGCCGCGACGCGCAGGCCGAAGAAATTCTGAAAGAAGCCGCACGCCTGCACCCGGAACGGGTGGCGGTGCACAGCAAGCTGTTGGAAATCTATGCCAAGCGGGGCGACAAGGCGGCCATGGAGGCGGTGGCCAGCGAAATTTACGCCTTGACCAACGGCGCGGGCGACGATTGGGAACATGCCTGCCGCGTCGCACACGCGGTGGACCCCGACAACCCGCTCTACCAGATCCAAGGCGCCAGCCGCCTGTCGGCCGCCACCGTCGCCATGCCCATGGCGGCCGACGACACGCCGCCACCGCTGCCCACAGAACCCGACCCCAGTGCGGGCAAAAACGGGCTGGATCTCGACCTCGACTTCAACGACGCGCCAGCACCAGCACCCGCCCCGGCGCCCGACGTCGAATTGCCGGATCTGGCCGCTGAGCTGCCTTCCGAAACGCCGCCCAGTTCGGAGGCGCCACCACCCGAAGACAGTTTCGCGGTGGACTTCGATCTGGATCTGACCACGCCCGCTCCCGCCGCAGAAAGCCAGGCCGTGGCGCCTGCAGATGACGGCATGGGCCTGGACTTCGAACTTGATCTCGGTGCCGCCGACACGCCTGCGCCGTTGGAGCAGCCGCCCGCCGCCGTGGGCGAAAGCACCGAAGACCCGACGCTGGACCTTGACGCCTTCAATGCACTGGCCGCCGCCGAGCCCGCCGCACCTGCTGAAGCTGCGCCCTTGGAGCTGGACCTCAACGGCCTGAACCTCGATCTCGACACGCCCGCAGCCGAAGCCACATCACCGGTTGCACACATCGCCGACCCGCTGGAAACCAAACTCTCGCTGGCCGAGGAGTTCCAGGCCATCGGCGACACCGAAGGTGCGCGTTCGCTGGCCGAAGAAGTGCGCGACGAGGCCTCGGGCGAACTCAAGGCGCGCGCCGAAGCCTTCCTCTCCAGCCTCGCCTGATTTGAGAACCGCGCTCGGCGTCAGCTACAACGGCACGGCCTACCAGGGGTGGCAAAGCCAGCCCAGTGGCCGCACGGTACAGGATGCGCTGGAGCGCGCCCTGTGCCAGTTCACCACCCTGCCGCGCGTCGGCACCCTGTGTGCGGGCCGCACCGATGCCGGGGTGCACGGCCTGATGCAGGTGGTGCACTTCGACACCAACATCGAACGCCCCGACAACAGCTGGGTGCGCGGCACCAACCGCTACCTGCCGCCCGACATCGCGGTGCAATGGGCCAGGCCGGTGCCTGACACCTTCCATTGCCGCGCCAGCGCCACCACGCGGCGTTACGCCTACGTGCTGCTCGAATCGGCGGTGCGCCCCAGCGTGGATGCGGGCCGTGTGGGCTGGATCTTCCGCCCGCTGGCGCTCGACCCCATGCTGGCGGCCGCGCAGCACCTGCTCGGCAGCCACGACTTCAGCTCCTTCCGTGCGGCCGAGTGCCAGGCACTGTCGCCCGTGAAAGACCTGCGGCGCATCCACATCCAGCGCCGGGGCGCCTACTGGCGCTTCGAATTCGAGGCCGATGCCTTTCTGCACCACATGATCCGCAACATCATGGGCTGCCTGATCATGGTGGGCCAAGGCCTGCGCCCACCCGAATGGCTGGCCGAAGTGCGGGATGCGCGCCGGCGTGAGGTGGCTGCGCCCACCTTCTCGCCCGATGGGCTTTATTTCGTGGGGCCGGTGTACGACGCACAATGGGGGCTGCCCGATTCGGTGGCGGCATTTGACTGGCTCCCTGGATGACCCCTCCCATGCATCGCACCCGCATCAAAATCTGTGGCCTCACCCGCGAGGACGACGTGGCCGAAACGGTGGCGGCGGGCGCGGACGCCGTCGGTTTTGTGCTCTACCCGCCCAGCCCACGCGCCGTGTCCATAACGCGCATGGCCGAGCTGGCGCGCACCCTGCCCGCCTTCGTCACCCCGGTGCTGTTGTTCGTGAATGCGGACCCAGCCGAGGTGCGCGCGGCCGTTGATGTGGCCCCTCAAGCGCTGCTCCAATTCCATGGCGACGAGACACCGGCCTACTGCGCACAATTTCAACGGCCCTACCTGCGCGCGGCGCGCATTCCCACCGGCCCGGCCGGTGCGGGCTTTGATCTTCTAAAATACGCGCAAGACTTCGCCAGCGCCCAAGCCATCCTGCTCGATGCCCACATCGAAGGCTACGGCGGCGGCGGTCAATCCTTCGACTGGAACGCTTTCCCTTGGTCACACCCACAACTAAACGCCAGCTCTCGCCTCGTTTTGTCTGGTGGGCTCACACCTGCAAACGTGGCCGACGGCATTCAACGCGTACGACCCTGGGCGGTTGACGTGAGTTCGGGGGTCGAAAGTGCCAAAGGCATCAAGGACCCCCAGCGCGTGACCGCCTTCATTGAAGCGGTGCGCCAGGCCGACGCCCAGCGCTGAGCTTCACGCTCCCCGCGCCCGCCGCTCACTGCGGCTCCCCGTTTTTGAGAACGTCCATGATCGCCTACCAACAACCCGACGCCCGCGGCCACTTCGGCCCCTACGGCGGCAGCTTCATCAGCGAAACCCTCACGCACGCCATCAACGAGCTGCGTGAGGCCTACGCCAAATACCAGCACGACCCCGAATTCCTGCGCGAATTCAAGTACGAGCTGGCGCACTTCGTGGGCCGGCCCTCACCGGTCTACCACGCAGCGCGCACGAGTCGCGAGTTGGGCGGCGCACAAATTTTCCTCAAGCGCGAAGACCTCAACCACACCGGCGCCCACAAGATCAACAACGTGATCGGCCAGGCCATGCTGGCCAAGCGCATGGGCAAACCCCGGGTGATCGCCGAAACCGGCGCCGGCCAGCATGGCGTGGCCACCGCCACCATCTGCGCGCGCTATGGGCTGGAATGTGTGGTGTACATGGGCAGCGAAGACGTGAAGCGCCAAAGCCCCAACGTCTACCGCATGAAGCTGCTGGGCGCCACCGTGGTGCCGGTCGACTCAGGCAGCAAGACGCTGAAAGACGCACTCAACGAAGCCATGCGCGACTGGGTGACCAACGTGGAAAACACCTTCTACATCATCGGCACCGTGGCCGGCCCGCACCCATACCCCATGATGGTGCGCGACTTCCAGAGCGTGATCGGCGAAGAGAGCATCCAGCAAATGCCCGAGATGCTGGCGGCCGCTGGCTGCAAAACGCCCCAGCCCGACGCGGTGGTGGCTTGCGTGGGCGGTGGCAGCAACGCCATGGGCATCTTCTATCCCTACATTCCGTTTGAGAACACGCGCCTGATCGGCGTGGAAGCGGCGGGTGAGGGCCTGGACAGCGGCAAACACTCCGCCTCGCTGCAACTGGGCAGCCCCGGTGTGTTGCACGGCAACCGCACCTACATCCTGCAGGACGAGAACGGCCAGATCACCGAAACCCACAGCGTCAGCGCCGGCCTGGACTACCCCGGCGTCGGCCCGGAACACGCCTGGCTCAAAGACATCGGCCGCGCCGAGTACGTGGGCATCACCGACACGGAAGCGCTGGAAGCCTTCCACCACCTGTGCCGCACCGAAGGCATCATTCCCGCGCTCGAATCCAGCCATGCCGTGGCCTACGCCATGAAGCTGGCCAAAACCATGACGCCCCAGCAGTCCATCCTGGTCAACCTCTCAGGCCGGGGCGACAAAGACATCGGCACCGTGGCCGACCTCTCCAACGCCGACTTCTACTGCCGGCCCAGCTGCCGTGGCCAGTCGGTCAAGGGCGGTGAACAAGCCATCAAGGTGACGAAATGAGCCGCATCGAACCCACGTTGAAAAAACTCAAGGACCAGGGCCGCAAGGCGCTGATCCCCTACGTCACCGCCGGTTTCCCCTATGCGGACATCACACCCTCTCTCATGCACGCCATGGTGGGCGCCGGCGCCGACATCATCGAGCTGGGCGTACCGTTTTCCGACCCCATGGCCGATGGCCCGGTGATCCAGAAAGCCGGTGAAAAGGCGCTGACGCTGGGCATTGGCACCGCCCAGGTGCTGGCCATGGTGCGCGACTTCCGCAAAAAGGACGACATCACGCCGGTGGTGCTGATGGGTTACGCCAACCCGGTGGAGCGCTACGACCTCAAACACGGCGCGGGCGCCTTCATCCGCGACGCGGCTGCGGCTGGTGTGGACGGCGTGCTGGTGGTGGACTACCCGCCGGAGGAATGCGAGGACTTCGCCGCTGCGCTCAAAGCAGCGGGTTTGGACCTCATCTTCCTGCTGGCCCCCACCAGCACCGACGAGCGCATGGCCCAGGTCGGTCGCGTCGCGAGCGGCTACGTCTACTACGTCTCGCTCAAGGGCGTGACCGGTGCCGGCCACCTGGACACCGACGCTGTTGAAGCCATGCTGCCACGCATCCGTGCGCAGGTGAGCGTGCCGGTGGGTGTGGGTTTTGGCATCCGCGATGCCGAGACCGCGCGCGCCGTGGGCCGCTCTGCCGACGCGGTGGTGATCGGCAGCAAGATCATCCAGCTCATCGAAGACCAACCCCACGAGCGTGTGGGCATCGTGGCCGCCGATTTCCTTCGCGGCATACGAAACGCGCTGGACGCATAGCACTTCAGCCCCCACGCTCCACCGCTTTGCGGGTCGCTGCCCCCCGAGGCGGAGCGGCCTTGCTTGGGGCGGCCCGGCGCGGCGGCCCCGCACACAACGCATAATTGCGTCACCAAACGACAGGAGACCCCATGTCCTGGCTTGAAAAGCTGCTCCCCCCGAAGATTTCCCCATCCGATCCGTCTGAGCGCCGCAGCGTGCCCGAAGGTCTGTGGATCAAGTGCCCCAGCTGTGAGGCCGTGCTCTACAAGACCGATCTGGAAAAAAACCAGAACGTCTGTCCCCACTGCAGCCACCACCACCGCATCGGTGCGCGCGCGCGGCTGGACGCGTTTCTGGACGCCGAGGGCCGCTACGAAGTGGGCCAGGAGGTCATTCCGGTGGACGCGCTCAAGTTCAAGGACAGCCGCAAGTACCCGGAGCGCCTGAAAGAGGCCCTGGAAGCCACCGGCGAAACCGACGCGCTGGTGGTCATGGGCGGTGCCGTCCATTCGCTGTCCGTAGTGGTCGCGTGTTTCGAGTTCGACTTCATGGGCGGCTCCATGGGCTCGGTGGTGGGCGAGCGTTTTGTGCGCGGCGTGGAAACCGCCATCGAACAGAAGGTGCCCTTCATCTGCTTCACCGCCACCGGTGGCGCGCGCATGCAGGAAGGCCTGCTGTCGCTGATGCAGATGGCCAAAACCAACGCCGCCCTGACCCGCCTGGCCAAGAAGGGCCTGCCCTACGTCAGCGTGCTGACCGACCCGACCATGGGCGGTGTGTCGGCCGGCTTTGCGTTTGTGGGCGATGTGGTGATTGCCGAGCCCAAGGCCTTGATCGGTTTTGCCGGCCCACGCGTGATCGAAAACACCGTGCGCGTGAAGCTGCCCGAAGGTTTCCAACGCGCCGAGTTTTTGCAGACCAAAGGTGCGGTCGATTTCATTTGCGACCGCCGCGAGCTGCGCGGTCAAATCGCCAGCATCCTGGCCATGCTGCAGCGCCAGAGCGCCGACGCTGTCGCCGCCGACTGAGAACCGCCCGCCTGGGCGGGATGGCTGGGCGCTGCCTACGCGGATGCGCCCAGCCGGGCGCAGGCCAGGCGCACCGCCGCGCTCACGGGGTTGACCACCCGCACAGACAACCGGGCTGACAAGCTGTCGGCCGCCGCGGCCAGCGGCCCGCCACCGATCACAATCGATTCGGCCCCATCCAGCCGCACGGCAGCATCGCACGCCTCCAGCAAGGCGTCGGACAGGGCCTGAGGTGAGTTCACCAGGTCTTGCGGCCGGCCTCGGGTGTAGCGCACCCCGGCCAGCAGCTGCGGTGGGGCGTGCAGGTGGGCCGCCTGCACCAGGCTGTGGTGCAGTTGTCGGGTCACGGTCACGATGGCGTAACGCCGACCCCCTTCGGCCGCCGCACGGATGCCGGCTTCGCCCAAGCCGGTGACAGCCTGACCAAAAGCATGTTGAAGGGGCTGCAGACCCGGATCGCCAAACCCCGCCACGATCAGCCCATCGCAGCCACCGCGCAGCAGCTTGGGGGCGTGGTCGGCCACCCCCAGGGCCGCGCGGGCAAGGCTGTCGGGCTCGGTGATCAGCGCCTCGCCATCGGGCAGGTTGCACGCTGCCACGCTCACCCCCGGTGGCGCCACCCGACGGGCAACCGCCAGCATCAGCGCGGTGGCCTGCTGGCTGGTGTTGGGGTTCAACAGCAGCAGGCGCAAGGGCGGGCGCGGGCTGGTGCTGCCCTCCGCCATCGCTTCCTGAGGCGTGTTGGCTGGCATGCGCGTCAGTCCATGGCGATGCTGGAGAAGTCCAGGAACCAGTTTTGCGGCGGCACAAAACCCTTGACCTTGCGCGACATGGCACGTGGCGCCACATCGTGCGCAACGAACAGGAACAAGGCCTCGTTGACATACCGTTCGTGCGCCTTCTGGATCAGCGCGAGTTGCGCCTTGGTGTCGAACTCGGTGCGGATGCCGTCAAACAGCGCGTCCATCTCTTTGTCGCTGTAATAGCCCCAGTTGGTGCCCTTCGGGGGCATGAGGCCGCTGTCTACATGGCGAATGAGCGCGGTGAAAGGGTCCTGACTGAAATAGGAGCTGTTGGTGGTGGTGGCGACTTTGGTGGACGCGTCTTTCACGCCGGCGCGCCAGTTGGACAACAAGGCGTTCCAGTCCCGCACATCGAACTCCACCTGGATGCCAATTTCGGCCAAGTTCTGTTGGATGAACTCGTTCATCACCTGCGGCTGCATCTGACCCGAGCCGGCGAACGAGATGATGGAGCGCACCTTGAGCGGCTTGTCCTTGCTGTAGCCGGCCTGCGCCATCAAGGCCTTGGCGGCGGCCAGGTCGGTTTTGACCTCAAAAACTGGGCTTGCCAAACCACGGGCTGTTCGGCGGCACCATGCCCTTGGCCGGCACCATCATGCCGCCCAGCAGTTCCTTCATGCCTTCGCGGTCGATGGCCAGGTTGGCGGCCTTGCGGATGCGGATGTCGTTCCAGGGCGAGCCCTCGATGCGGGACAAGTGCCACGGCCACACATGAGGATAGACGTTGCTCACCAGCGCAAAACCGGCGTTCTTGAGACTGGGAATGGCGTCGGGCGGAGGCGCCTCGATCCAGTCCACCTGTCCGGCACGCAGGGCGGCCACACGGGCCGATGGATCGGGAACGGGCATGAGCACCAGTTTGTCGAGCTTGGGCACGCGGGCCTGGTTCCAGTAGGCGGGGTTGCGCGCCAGCACGGCACGCTCACGTGGCAGGTAGCTTTCCAGCTTGAACGGGCCGGTGCCTGAGGGCGCGCGCAGGAAGGCATCCCAGTTTTTGCCCACTGCGTGCCACTGGGCCGGGCTGGACATGACGATCCACGCCATCTGGAAGGGCAGCAGCGCGTTGACCTCGCTGGTCACCACTTCCACCGTCATGTTGTCCAGCGCCTTGTAGCTGGCCACGGTGGGAATGCGGGTCTTGCCTTGAGACGACTGTTTCGGGTCAAACTGCTCCGCCTTGGTGTTGAGGATCTTGTCCAGGTTCCAGACCACTGCCTGGGCATCAAACGCCGAGCCGTCGTGGAACTTCACGCCCGGGCGCAGCTTGAACACCCAACGCAGCTTGTTGGCCGGGTCCACCTTCCATTCGGTGGCCAAGGCTGGAATGAGGGAGGTGGGTTTGTCGGCGGAAGACAGGTCGTAGCCGATCAGGGCCTCGAACACCGTGTAGCCCATGAAGCGCATGCCCTCGGCCCCCTGGTCGGTCTGGCCGTTGGGCAAGGGGATGTCAGAGGACGTCATGGCCACCCGCAAGGTGCCACCGGCCTGCGCCGCCAGGGTGGCCGCCAGCACGGCCAAACCCACCACACCGGCACGCAAGTGGCGCGCCACCCCCAGGCCCGGAGAAGTCACACGAAACATGATCAAGTCCTTCACAAAAACGGCGGGAACGGTCCACTTTTGCGCAGAGCCATTTTCATGCCACGCTGCTTTCTTGAAAAAACATGGCTTGTGCTGCACCGCGTACCGGGTTGGTGCGCGCTGGCGGCTCGATACTTCAAAGGCGCACCAAAACGGCATGCCACGCACGCGTGTGCGCCTGCGGCACAATGCCGCTTCTATGCCCCACAACCGAGCCACTTTGCCCGCCGCCCTGCCCCTGTTTCCGCTGGGCACGGTGCTGTTCCCGGGTGGCTGGTTGCCGCTGCAGATTTTTGAGGTGCGCTACCTCGACATGGTGCAACGCTGCCACGAGCGCGGCGAGCCGTTTGGCGTCGTCACGTTGACCGAAGGCCACGAGGTGCAACAGCCGGCGCGCGATGGTTCGCCGGGCTTTGCACCCGAAGTCTTTTCAGACATCGGCACGCTGGCCCACATCGAAACGCTGGAACGCCCCCAGCCTGGGCTTTTGGTCATTGGCTGCCGAGGTGGCCAGCGCTTTCGACTGCAGCGCCGCGAGAAGCTCAAACACGGCCTGTGGATGGGCGACGCTGAGCCGCTGCCGGCCGACCCGCCCATGGCCATCCCCGACGACCTGGACAGCCTGCGCGAACTGCTGCTGGACCTGGGACGCCAACTCCACGCCCAGCACCCGGACGCCTTCCGACACCCGCTGGAAGGCGAGCACTGGCAAGACGCCGGCTGGGTGGCCAACCGCTGGTGCGACTTCCTGCCCGAACCCAATGAGGTGAAGCAGCGACTGCTGACACTGGACAACCCACTGCTGCGTTTGGAGCTGGTGGGCGACCTGGTGGACAAACTGCCCCGGGCCTGATCAGGGCAACAGCGACAACGCGTGCATGTAGCGCGCCGACACCATAAGCGTGTCCCAATCGGGTGCGGCTGCGGTGGGCAACAACGCCAGGCGGCGCTGCTCACTGGCTTCGCTGGGCGTCCAGCGGCCGGTCAGCTGGGCACGTGCCAGCGCGTCGATCACCTCGTCGATGGCCTCGCCACCGGCCACCAGCGACTGGTTGCACAACAAGGCCAAATCACCGCCGGCATCCAGTGCGGCCAACACCGCATCGGTGAAGCTCACCGGGCGTCCGTCGATCACGCGCGCGCCGGCCATGCTGAGATCATCACTGAACACCGCGCCCTGAAATCCCAGCCGATGGCGCAAGACGTCTTGCAGCCACACTGGCGAAAAACCCGCCGGCCGGCTGTCCACCTTGGGGTAGATGACGTGGGCAGGCATCACGGCGTCCAGCGTGGCCGACAGCCAGCCGTAGGGGGCAGCGTCGTCGGCCAGGATGGCCTTGAGGCTGCGTTTGTCCACCGGCACGTCGGTGTGGGAATCGGCCTTGACGAAGCCATGCCCAGGAAAATGTTTGCCGCAGTTGCCCATGCCACTCTGGCGCAGGCCATGCATGAGGTTTTGCGCGAGGGCAGCGACCACGCGCGCATCACGGGCAAACGCCCGGTCGCCAATCACCGTGCTGCCGCCGTGGTCCAGGTCCAGCACCGGGGTGAAGCTGAAGTCCACACCGCAGGCCCGCAGCTCGGCGCCCAGCACGTAGCCTGCCGCAGCGGCGGCATTGCAAGCGGCCAAGGCGTTGGCGCCGGGTGTGGTCTTGTCCGGGCGCAGCCACAGCTCGCCAAACGCGCGCATGGGCGGCAAATGCGTGAAGCCATCGGTGCGAAAGCGCTGCACCCGCCCGCCTTCGTGGTCCACCGCAATCAGCAGATCGGCGCGCACGGCCTTGATCTCGGCACACAAGGCTGTGAGCTGGGTACGGCTCTGCCAGTTGCGGCCAAACAGGATGATGCCGCCCACCAACGGGTGGGCCAGGCGCTGGCGGTCGGTGTCGGTCAACGAAAGGCCGGCGACGTCGATGATGAGGGGAGCGTGTGGTGTCATGTGGGAGGCCAGGAAGGGCGATTCGCCGCAGGGCCGCCCCAAGGCGAATCCGCCCCCTCGGGGGGCAGCGACCCGCGAAGCGGCGGAGCGTGGGGGTCAACAGTCTCCACCACGACAAAACTCGCGGCGTAATCGGTTTCGTCGGTGACGCTGACGTGAGCGCTGAGGCCACGGGCCTCGAACCAGGTTTTCAGCTCGCCGTGCAGTACGATGACCGGCTGGCCGCTGGGCAGTTTGGCCACTTCGCAGCTGCGCCAAGTCATGGGCATGCGCATGCCCAGACCAATGGCCTTGCTGAACGCCTCCTTGGCCGAAAAGCGTGTCGCCAGGTAGCGCAAGCCGCGCTCGGGCCAACGCGCGCTGCGGGCCTGCCAGGTGGCGAACTCCGCATCGCTGAGCACCTTGCGCGCGAAGCGCTCGCCATGGCGCTCCATGCTGGCGCGGATGCGGCGGACGTCACAAACATCCGTGCCGATGCCGAAAATCATATAACCCGCCGCCGGGCCGCCCCAAGGCGGGGCTGCTCCCCCGCGGGGGGCAGCGAACACACGAAGTGAGGAGCGTGGGGGCTGTTCATCACATGCAGGCCAGGTAGGCGCGCACGGTCTCGGCGTAGCCCATTTCCAACGCATCGGCGATCAGCGCATGGCCAATGGACACTTCGGCCACGCCGGGCACGGTGCGCACGAACGCCCCCAGGTTGTCGCGGTTGAGGTCGTGGCCGGCGTTGACACCCAAGCCCACGTCCAGCGCGGCCTGGGCGGCCGCGCGGTAGCGTTCCAGTTGGGCATCTCTTTCAGCGGTGTGCCAGGCAGCGGCATAGGGTTCGGTGTAGAGCTCCACGCGGTCCGCCCCCACCGCCTTGGCAGCGGCCATTTGCGCCGGCTCGGGGTCCATGAACAGGCTCACGCGGGCGCCCAGGGCGCGGGCCTCGGCAATGACCGGCATCAGGCGTTGCGCGTCGGACGGGAAGGCCCA
Organism: Hydrogenophaga atypica; assembly: GCF_042665215.1. NCBI lineage: Bacteria > Pseudomonadati > Pseudomonadota > Betaproteobacteria > Burkholderiales > Comamonadaceae > Hydrogenophaga > Hydrogenophaga atypica. The sequence continues at coordinate 49,361 of NZ_JBHTCA010000017.1, read as the reverse complement.
GCCATGGTCGCTGGTGAACTGGCCTTGGCTGTCGGGCACAAAGGTGAGCTGGTGCAGTGGCAGGCCACGCGCCTTGACGTCACGCGCAACCTCCAGCAGGTTGTGGAAGGGGTTGCCTTCGATGTTGTATTCGCGGTCGGGCCAGGCCTTCAGCAACTCGCCCAGCTCGAACACGTCACCGGTGCGCACGTGGCGTTGGTCGGGGCGCGGGTGCACCGTGATGCCGTGTGCCCCTGCCTGCAGGCACAGCGTGGCGGCACGCGTGACGCTGGGAATGCCCAGGTGGCGGGTGTTGCGCACCAGCGCCACCTTGTTGACGTTGACGGACAGTGCGGTGTGTTGGCGACTCATTCGGTACGGAGCTGTGGGTGATCGGCGGCGGGTGGAACGGCTGGCACGGTGAGTGCCTGCACGTCCAGCACCATCTGGCGCGTTTTGAAGACACGCACGCCGCTATGGTAGTGCAGCAGGGTGCGCAGTTGCGGGCGCAATCCGTTGAGGCCCGGCAGGCAGGCCAGCAAGGTGTCGCTGAAGGGTGCATCACCGTCCAAGGCCCGTTGGATGCCCGCCCAAACGCTGCCGGGCAAGGCCTGGGCTTCACCGTCCAGCGCTTCGCGCAAACCGCCTTCGGGCATCAGCACATAGGGCGTGGTGGGCGACACGGCGTTCGGGCTGTGGCCCAAGGTGGCCAAACCAGGCAACCAGCCCAGTTCGCGCAGCAGCAGCAACTCAAACGTGCGCAGCACCGCCGGTTGCGCCACCACGCCTTCGGCCAGATGGCGCACCGCACTGGTGTAGTGGTCGAACAGCGCCTCGTGGGCATCGTCGCGCACCAGCAGGCGCATGAGCAGTTCGTTGAGGTAGTAACCCGACAGCAAGGCCTCGCCCGTGGGCATGACATGACCACCCGGCCAGTGCGCGGCTTTGAGCGTGCGCACCTCGGCATCGCCGCCCCAGTTCAGGCGCAAGGGCTGCAAGGGCAGCAGCACGGGGCGAAACTGCGAGGTGGGCTTTTTTGCGCCCTTGGCCACCAGGGCCACACGACCGTGGTGTCGGCTCCAGGTTTCCAGGATGAGGCTGGACTCGCTCCACGGGTAGCTGTGGAGGATGAAGCAGGGTTCGTCGGTGACGCGGGGGCTCATCGACCGTCAGGGCCACCGCGCCTGGCCGCCCCAAGCAAGGCCGCACCCCCACGGGGGGCAGCGACCCGCGAAGCGGCGGAGCGCGGGGGCATCACTCGTAGCCAAAAGAGCGGACACGGGCCTCGTCGTCGGCCCAGCCCGAACGCACCTTGACCCACAACTCCAGGAACACCTTGCAGCCCCAGAGTTTTTCCAGCTCGATCCGGGCTTCGGTTCCGATGCGCTTGAGTTTTTCACCCCGGTCACCAATCACCATGCCCTTGTGCCCATCGCGCTCAACAACAATGGTGGCGGCCACGCGCTTGAGGTTGCCGTCTTCCTCGAACTTGTCGATGACGACGGTGGAGGTGTAGGGCAATTCGTCACCCGTCAGGCGGAACAGCTTTTCGCGCACCATCTCGGCGGCCATGAAGCGCTCGCTTCGGTCGGTCAGGGCCTCGGCGTCGAACATCCAGGGTTGTTGCGGCAGGTACTTTTCGCAGATGCCGAAGAAGCGCGACACGTCGCGCGGGTTCTTGGCCGACATGGGCACGTACTCGGCGAACGCGTGGCGCTCCTGCATGCTGCGCAGCCAAGGGGCCAGTTCACCACGGCGGTGCACCAGGTCGAACTTGTTGGCCACCAGGATGGCGGGCACGTTGGCCGGCAGCAGCGACAACACCTTGGCGTCGGCCAGGTTGAAGTGACCGGCTTCCACCACAAAAACGATCAGGTCCACGTCGTTGACAGCACCCACCACCGTTTTGTTGAGCGACTTGTTGAGGGCGTTGCCATGGCGGGTTTGAAAGCCCGGTGTGTCCACAAACACGAACTGGGTGGCGTTCACCGTGCGCATGCCGGTGATGCGGTGGCGCGTGGTCTGGGCCTTGCGCGAGGTGATGCTGACCTTCTGCCCCACCAAGGCATTCATCAGGGTCGATTTGCCGACGTTGGGTTTGCCCACGATGGCAATGAAGCCACAGTGCTGCGCTTCGGGCGGCACCACCTCGGCCTCGGCCACAGGCGCGTCATCGGCCGGGGTGGGCTCGGCACCCGGTTGCCCCAGCGCGCGCGCCAGCATCGCCTCCAGGTCGGGGTCGGTGGGCGCGGTGTTGGTTGCGTCGGCAGGTTTCGGAGATTTGGGGCTCATCAGGGCAAGGTTCTGAGGTGTTGCAGCATGGCAGCCGCTGCGGATTGTTCGGCGGCGCGCCGTGAATTGCCGATGCCACGTTCGCTTCGACCCAACTCGGCCACCTCGCATTCGACGTCAAAGGTTTGTTTGTGGGCCTCGCCCAGGGTGGCCACCACACGGTACTGCGGCAGCTTCATTTTGCGACCCTGCAGCCACTCCTGCAACTCGGTCTTCGCGTCCTTGGCACTGGCCACCATCGTGGGATTGACGTCCACCTTCTGGTAGAGCCGGCGCACCAGCGCCTGCGCAGCGTCAAAACCGGCGTCCAGATAGACCGCACCGATGATGGCTTCCAAGGTGTCGGCCAGAATAGACGGGCGCTTGCTGCCACCGGAGCGCTTCTCGCCATCGCCCAGGCGCAACAGTTGTGGCAGCCCCAGCCCCACGGCCAGGCCATGCAAAGTGTCTTGTTTGACCAGGTTGGCGCGGATGCGGGACAGGTCACCTTCGGCCTGCTGGCTCAATTGCTCGTACAGCCAGTCCGAGACGGCCAGATTGAGCACCGAATCGCCCAAAAACTCCAGCCGCTCATAGTGCTCTGCGCCAAAACTGCGGTGGGTCAGTGCGCGCGACAGCAGTTTGGGCTGTTTGAAGGTGTGTGCCAGACGCTGCTGCAGCGCCTGCAAGTCGTCGCTCACGTGATCACTTGGAGTTGCCCTGGAGCTTGAAGGTCAGGTAGACCGGCCCGCCCAGGGGAATTTCGCGCTGGTAGGCAAAAGACACCACCACTTTGTCGTCTTCTTTGGTGATTTCCAGGTCTTTGCCCGCCACAGAGCTGAAGTCGTCGATGGCTTGGGCGCGGTCGAACGCAGCCCGCACCGTGGCCACGGTGGTTTCTTGGGCCGCCTTCTTGGAGGCCTTGATGATGGCCTGGTATTCCAGCATCACCGGCACGGCCTGGGCCACGATCACACCCAAAAAGGCCAGCACGCCCCCCACAAACAGCAAGCCGATCAGGGACATCCCACGCTGCGTCGATTTCATGCCCATCTCCAGAGGGTTGTTGACATTCCGATGCCGAACATCTTACTCATTGGAAAGACCCGATGCGCTTGAAATTGCCAAAGTTCATCCAGACAAAAAACGCCTTGCCCACGATGTTGGCCTCTGGCACAAAACCCCAATAACGCGAATCCAGGGAGTTGTCGCGGTTGTCGCCCATCATGAAGTACTGGCCTTCGGGCACCTTGCACACCACACCTTCGGCGCTGTAGCGGCACTGGTCGTTGAACGGGAACTCGGTGGCACCGGGCACAAAAGCCGGCCGACCTTCATCGTTCAAGGTGCCATAGGTTTTGCCGTCAAGCTGCTCTTGGAACTGCTTGCTGTAGCGCATGCTGTCGGCGTCAAAAAAGTCGGGCAGCGCCTGCGTGGGCACCGGCTGGCCGTTGACGGTCAGGCGCTTGTTCAGGTAGGCCACCTCGTCGCCCGGCACACCCACCACGCGTTTGATGTAGTCCAGGCTGGGTTGCGGCGGGTAGCGGAACACCATCACGTCGCCCCGTTGCGGCTCGTTGTTGGCGATGATCTTTTTGTTGATCACCGGCAAGCGCACGCCGTAGTGGAATTTATTGACCAGGATGAGGTCGCCCACCAGCAAGGTCGGAATCATGGAGCCCGACGGGATCTTGAAGGGCTCGAACAGGAAGGAGCGCAGCACAAAAACCACCAGGATCACGGGGAACAATCCAGCGGTCCAGTCCAGCCACCACGGCTGGGCCAGCAATTTCTGGCGGGCCGGCTCCGTGCCCTGGGTGTCGAACTTGGTGATGCCCTGGCGCTGAAGTTCGGCCAGGCGCTGGGCATGTTGTTCGCTCAGTTGTTGTGCGGCACGCTCGCGTTGGGGTTTGAAGTGCAGCTTTTCTGCCACCCAGTACACCCCGGTCACCACCGTGGCCAAAAACAGCAGCAGCGCGAAATTGCCCTCCACCATGCCCAAATACCAGGCACCCGCATAGGCCACAAACAGGCCCAGCACCACGGCGGTCACGCCACCCATCGTCGACTGCTGCATCAATCCTCCACTTGCAAAATGGCCAGAAACGCCTCTTGGGGCACTTCCACCGATCCGATCTGTTTCATGCGCTTCTTGCCCGCCTTCTGCTTCTCCAGCAGCTTGCGCTTGCGGGTGATGTCGCCGCCATAACACTTGGCCAACACGTTCTTGCGCAGTGCCTTGATGGTTTCGCGCGCGATGATGTTGCCGCCAATCGCGGCCTGGATCGCCACGTCAAATTGCTGGCGGCTGATGATCTCGCGCATCTTGGCAGCCACCGCACGCCCCCGGTACTGCGACTGCGAACGGTGGACGATGATGGACAGGGCATCGACCTTCTCGCCGTTGAGCAGGATGTCGACCTTGACCACGTCAGAGGCGCGGTACTCCTTGAACTCGTAGTCCATGGAGGCGTAACCACGGCTGACGGACTTGAGCTTGTCGAAGAAGTCCAGCACGATTTCACCCAGCGGCATGTCGTAGGTCAGCATGACCTGCTTGCCGTGGTAAGCCATGTTGATCTGGGCACCCCGCTTTTGGTTGGCCAGGGTCATGACGGCGCCCACGTACTCCTGCGGCATGTACAGGTGCACGGTCACGATGGGCTCGCGGATCTCCTCGATGCGGCCGATGTCGGGCATCTTGGAGGGGTTCTCCACCATGATGACTTCGCCGTCGCCTTTGACCACTTCGTAGACCACGCTCGGCGCGGTGGTGATGAGGTCTTGGTCAAATTCGCGCTCGAGGCGCTCCTGCACAATTTCCATGTGCAGCAGGCCCAGGAAGCCGCAGCGGAAGCCAAAACCCAGCGCCTGCGAGACCTCGGGTTCGTATTGCAGCGCGGCGTCGTTCAGCTTGAGTTTTTCCAGCGCATCGCGCAGGGCGTCGTACTCGCTGGCCTCGGTCGGGTACAGACCAGCAAACACCTGCGGCTGCACTTCCTTGAAACCGGGCAGTGCCTGTTCGGCCGGGCCGAGGTTGTTGGGCAGCTTCTTTTCCAGGGTGATGGTGTCGCCCACCTTGGCGGCCTGCAGCTCCTTGATGCCGGCAATGATGTAGCCCACCTCGCCCGCTTCGAGTGAGTTGCGCGGCTCGTTGGCCGGCGTGAACACGCCCAGATTGTCGGCGTTGTACACCGTGTTGGTGGCCATCATCTTGAAGCGCTCGCCCTTTTGCAGGCGACCATCGACCACGCGCACCAGCATCACCACACCCACATAGGTGTCGAACCAGCTGTCCACGATCATGGCGCGCAGCGGTGCGTTCGGGTTGCCTTTGGGCGCGGGAATGCGCGCGACCACGGCCTCCAGAATGTCTTCCACGCCCATGCCGGTTTTGGCCGAACAGGGGATGGCATCAGTGGCATCGATGCCAATCACGTCCTCGATTTCGGCCTTGGCGTTGTCCGGATCGGCGTTGGGCAAATCCATCTTGTTGAGGACGGGCACCACCTCCACACCGAGGTCGAGCGCGGTGTAGCAGTTGGCCACGGTCTGCGCCTCAACCCCCTGGCTGGCGTCCACCACCAGCAACGCGCCTTCGCAGGCACTCAGCGAACGGCTCACCTCATAGGAAAAGTCCACGTGGCCGGGTGTGTCGATCAGGTTGAGGTTGTAGACCTGCCCGTCGCGCGCTTTGTATTGCAGCGCGGCGGTCTGCGCCTTGATGGTGATGCCACGCTCTTTCTCGATGTCCATGGAGTCGAGCACCTGCTCGCTCATCTCACGGTCCGACAAGCCACCGCAACGCGAAATGATGCGATCGGCCAGGGTGGATTTGCCGTGGTCGATGTGGGCGATGATGGAAAAATTCCTGATGTGATTCATCACGAGAAAGGTTCAAACAAGGGCGTCGACAACAATGCCGAGACCTGGGACAGCACGGCCCTGCCACCGGGCAAAGCTCATGAAAAAGGGGCGCGTCAACTGGATGACGCGCCCCGAACCAACAATCAATGGCAACTGCGATAGTTGGGGCTTTATTTTAGGCAAAAAGCGGGGGGCACACCGCCAGGACCATCGAGAGGCGCGCCTGTTGCCAGGCGACAACGCTCAATTATCCACAGGTTAATCACATGATATTCGCTCACGCGCTGTCAGACCTGTGAGCAACTCGTCAGCCCTTTCGCATCGCGAACCGTCCCCGCACGACACGCCAGCAATCGATGGCGTTTGACCGGGATTTTACCGGTTCAGGTCACAATCGAAAAAAGTGGGCGTTTACTCACACAAAGGGACGGCAGCCCAAGCGGGTGCCCGGCGTCGTGCGAAAAGCCAACAGAGGGCAAAAAGCCCACCAGCGAGGTGGGCTTTTCACCGCCGCGTCACACGGGCATCAACGGGTGGCTGGGCGGATCACCGCGTACTGCGCCCATTCGCCACGGCGGAACAACACGTTGATGGGTCGCGACTTGTCGGCCTTGGCCACCACGGCTTCAAACTCCTTGAGCCCTCTCACCTCGGTGTTGGCCACGGCCAGAATCACGTCGCCCTCGCGCAGTCCGGCACGCGCAGCGGCGCCCTCGGCGCCATCGATTCGCACGCCGCCGTTGAGTTTGAGCTCGGCCTTGGCTGCATCGGTCAGCTCACTCAGACTCAGGCCCAAAGACTTGACCAGGCTGGTGGCAGGCGGTTTGGTGTCTTTGCTCTCGGGACGTTGGGCCACACGCTCTGGCTCGACCTCACCGATGGTGATGGTCAGATCTTTGGTGCTGCCGCGGCGGAAGACCGTGACGGTGCTGCGCGCACCCGGCTTGGTGTTGCCCACCAGGCGCGGCAGATCCACCGACTTTTCGATCGCCTTGCCGTCAAAGCGCACGATGATGTCACCCGGTTCGATACCAGCCTTGGCCGCTGGCGAATCGGGCTCCACGCTGCGCACCAAGGCGCCCTCAGGCTTGCCCAGGCCGATGGACTCGGCCACTTCCTTGCTGACCTGATCGATGCCCACACCAATGCGCCCACGCGTGACACGCCCACTGCTGCGCAACTGGTCAGACACGCGCACCGCCTCGTCGATGGGGATGGCAAAGGAAATGCCCTGGAACCCACCCGAGCGCGAGTAGATCTGGCTGTTGATGCCCACCACTTCGCCACGCATGTTGATCAGCGGGCCGCCCGAGTTGCCGGGGTTGATGGCGACATCGGTCTGGATGAAAGGCAGGTAGTCACCCGTGTCGCGCTGCTTGGCACTCACGATGCCGGCGGTGACGGTGTTCTCCAGCCCAAACGGCGAGCCGATGGCCATCACCCACTCGCCCACACGCAAGCGGGAGACATCGCCAATCTTCACCGCGTTGAGTCCGGTGGCCTCGATCTTGACCACGGCCACGTCGGTGCGCTTGTCGGTCCCGACGATGCGGGCCTTGAACTCGCGCTTGTCCGGCAAGGTCACGATGACCTCATCGGCACCGTCCACCACGTGGGCGTTGGTCATGATGAACCCGTCGGCGGTAAGCGCAAAACCGGAGCCCACACCACGCGGACGTTCGGCCTCCTCGCCATCGCGCTCGGCACGCGGGCCACGCGGCGTCACGCCCGGCGGAAGCGGAATACCAAAGCGGCGGAAGAACTCGAGCATCTGCTCTTCCTGACCGCTAGGCCGCGCACCCCCACGCACCTTCTCGACGGTGCGGATATTGACCACAGAAGGTCCGACCGCATCCACCAGATCGGTGAAGTCCGGCAAGCCCCGCACAGACGGTACGGCGCCCACACTCTGGGCCGCCAGCGGCTTGAGTGGCATCAGCGCAACCGTGGCCGCAACCGACAACGAGGTCACAAGGGCAACCGCCGCGAGGCGTTTCCCCCAGGGGCGGTGGGTGTGAATTTGCATGCTTGTCCTTCCTAAACGAACGGCTTCCACAAAATGGGGAATGGGGCCGATTCTTCAACCCCGCAGAGCACCGAGCCCCGCGTGTCGGTTGTGATCCGGGTTCAGCGCAGACGTTCCAGCGACTGCGCAAATTCGCGCAGCGTGGCCGGCGGCACCTCACCCATGGCGGTCAACCAATGCTGACCCAGTCGGACCGTGAGTGAATGGGTGGCACCCATGGACGAAGCGCCTTCACGGCGGTGCCGCTGCGCATCAAAGGGCTCCACAAACAACGACACCGAACTCAGGCCATCGGAAAACACCCATTGCATGGGCAGGCTGCCGGCGGGCGCTGCCGGGTCGCCGCGCGTGTGACTGCTCATGCCCTGAAAGCCCGGAACATCCTGGCGCAGCCGCCAGCCCTGGGCCTCAGGTGTGGTCTTGTTGAGCTGAGGCCGCAGGATTTTGTAGCCCTGCGTTTTGGCCATCAGCTTGCTGAGGGTGTCCATCTTCACCGGCGCGTCCAGCTGCAACTCGGAGAACACCATCTGCTCGATCACTTGACCCTGTCCGTCCAGCGTCTGCATCTTGACCGTCAGGCCGGTCTGCTTTTCAGACCACACGCGGTAGCCAAATCGCAGCGCATCGCGTGGCTGGATGTGCAACACGTCGGCGTCAAAACCGGCCACACGCTCCACACCCAGCAGGCGCAGCGTGTAGTGCTCCTCAATGGCATTGCCAGGCGTTTTGATCTGGTCGGGGAAGGGGCGCAGCGCCTCGCGTTTTTCAGCCCAAGCCACGCGCGATTCGGGCACCAGGGTGAGCACCTCGTCGTTCTTGCGCAAGGTCGTGCGCGCGGTGCCGGTGAGCGAATCAATGCGCTCCATCTGTTGTGTGCCATCGCACACATGCCAGATCTTCGAAGCCGACATGGTGGTGCCGGCGGAGACCACAAAGGTGCCAATGTAGGCCCGGCGGCGGGATGCGTCCTGCAGGCGGTCCAACCACTGGTTCAGGCTGGGCGGCGCGGCCGTGCCGCCGGATGCGGCACCGGGTGTCTGGGCCATGGCGCCCGAGGCCGCCAGCGCGACCCACAAGGCAAGGCCTGCCATCGGGCGGCCCAGGCCACGCGCCAACACACGGCAATCACCCACGCGGCTCATCGCTGCCCTTCCGGCAAGTCAAAGGCGGCGTTGCGCAGGAAGCCGGCCGGCATCTGCAACGCAGACATGCCACCCGCCTGGCGGTGGGCTGCCATCAACTCTTCAAGGCGCGGATCGCGCAGCACGGGGCCTTGTTCACCGGCCACCATCACCGGTGCCACCACCGGCGCCGCAGGGGCTGCCGCCACAGGCGCGGTCAGCACCGGTGCCTGCGCCAGCTGAGGCCCGGCGGCATCACTGGCACCCCCGGCACCCCCGGCACCCGACATGTTCCAGGCCACGGCCACCACAGCGGCCAAAGAAGCGAAACCCGCGAGCATCTTCCAGCGGAACACGGCGTCGTTGGCGGCTTCGGCGCGGGTGGGGGCCACCGCTACCGATACCGCCACCGGTGCTGGCGTGGTGGCGGCGCGCTCCTGACGCACCCGCTGCATGATGGCTGACACACGCTCAGCGTCGGCGGCCTGAGCGGGCGCGCCACGCAAGGCCTCCCCAATCACCTGGTAACGCGCCCAGGTGGCGCAAACCACGCCGCCATCGTCGCGCCACAGCGCCGCTGCGGCACCGGCATCGACTTCACCATCGACGAGCGCCGACAGCTGTTCGTGCACAGACCCATCGGCGACCGGCGGGTTCGCCGCGCCAAAAGGAACGTGGGCTGGAGTCGTTGGGCGGTTCATGGTCACACTCACAAAAAAAACGTCGTCGATGCCAATGCGTCACCAGCGCTTGCCGGACTGGTTTTCCAGCAAGGGCTTGATGCGGGCCGAAATCGCTTCGCGGGCACGGAAAATCCGCGAGCGCACGGTTCCGATCGGACAGTCCAGCGCCACGGCAATTTCCTCGTAGCTCAAACCATCGATCTCACGCAAGGTGATGGCTTGGCACAGCTCCGTGGGCAAGGCCTCCATGGCGGCATTCACGGCGGCAGCAATTTCCTTGCTGGCCAACACGGCCTCGGGCGTCTCGGCATCGGCAATCTGCTGCGTTGGTTCCAGATCGGCGCCGGAAGTTTCATCGTCGTCCGCCGATTTCATGGACGACATCAGGATCACCGGGTCGCGTTTCAGTTCCAGCAGTTGCTTCTTGGCGGTGTTGACCGCGATGCGGTAAAGCCAAGTGTAGAACTGGGCGTCACCTCGGAACTGTGACAGGGCCCGGTAGGCACGGATGAAGGTTTCCTGGGCAATGTCGGGCACCAGGTCCACGTCGCGCACCATGCGCCCGATCAGGCGCTCGATGCGTCGTTGGTATTTGATGACCAGCATCTCGAAAGCCCGCTCCTCGCCCGCCAGGGTACGCTGGACCAGCAAAACGTCGCTATCGGGTGCAGGCGGTGAGATGTGGTCGTCGGGGTTCATGGTCGCTGGAGTGGCCGCGAAATATACCCCATGGGTCAGACCGAGCCGGACGCGCGGTATCAAGTGCCTGCGTTTGATTCCCGTTGGCATGCCCACACCGCACGGCGCAGGTCATCCCAACGCGCCACATCGCGCTGGCGTTCCAGCCAAACCCAACGCGGCACCGCAGAAGGGGCATGCAGTCGCAACAAGAGCAGTGTCTGGCCATCCCAAGCCAGCTCAATCGCAGACAGGAGGTGGGCGTCGTTCGCGCCGTCCGCCGACCACGTCCACTGGCCTCGGACCCAGCGCAGCTGTCCCTGGGGGCTCCGTCGCCAATGCCGAAAAGCCAAAGCCGCTGCCAAACACCAGCCGAGCAAGCCCAACACCAGAAAACGTGCCGCGGCAGGGTGTTCGCGTGGATCAGCCCCCACGGTCGCGGCGGTGAGCAGTGTGCCCAGCAACAACAAACACAAACCCAGCAGCACGCCACCCTCCCAAAAACAACGCCCCACCGGGTAAGACACCGGCGGGGCGTGGTAGCGGGGCGTGCCCGGCATTCAGCAAAGGTGGCTCAGACGCGCTTGAAGATCAGCGTGCCGTTGGTGCCGCCAAAACCGAAGTTGTTTTTCATCGCCACATCGATCTTCAGGTCGCGCGCGGTGTTGGCGCAGTAGTCCAGGTCGCACTCGGGGTCCTGGTTGAAGATGTTGATGGTCGGCGGGCTCTTCTGGTGGTGCAGCGCCAACACGGTGAACACCGATTCGATGCCACCCGCGCCACCCAGCAGGTGGCCGGTCATGGACTTGGTCGAGTTGACCACCGTCTTCTTGGCGTGCTCACCCAGCGCGGCCTTGATCGCATTGGTTTCGTTCACGTCCCCCAGCGGGGTGGACGTGCCGTGCGCGTTCAGGTAGTCGATCTGATCGGCGTTGATGCCGGCGTTGCGCAAGGCCAGCACCATGGCGCGGCGTGGGCCGTCCATGTTGGGTGCGGTCATGTGGCCCGCATCGGCGCTCATGCCAAAACCCGCCAGTTCGGCGTAAATCTTGGCGCCACGCGCCTTGGCGTGTTCGTACTCTTCGAGCACCAACACACCCGCACCTTCGCCCAGCACAAAACCATCGCGGTCCTTGTCCCAAGGGCGGGATGCGGTGGCGGGGTCGTCGTTGCGGGTGGAGAGCGCACGCATGGCGGCAAAACCGCCAATGCCCAGGGGTGACACGGTGGCTTCGGAGCCGCCCGCCACCACCACGTCGGCGTCACCGTATTCGATCAGCCGGCCAGCTTCACCGATGCAATGCAGGCCGGTGGTGCAGGCGGTCACGATGGCCAGGTTGGGGCCTTTGAAACCAAAGCGCATCGACACATGACCGGCGATCATGTTGGAGATGGACGCTGGCACAAAAAACGGCGAAATGCGCCGGGGCCCCCGGTTGGTCAGTTCGGCGTGGGTCTCTTCGATCATTGGCAAACCGCCAATGCCCGAACCGATCACACAGCCAATGCGCTCGGCGGCATCGCCATCGAGCGCGTCGCCCACCTTCAACCCGGCGTCGGCCACGGCCTGGGCCGCAGCGGCGATGCCGTAGTGGATGAAGGTGTCCATGCTCCGCGCCTCTTTGGCGCCGATGTAGGACTCGAGCGGAAAATTCTTGACCTCACCCGCAATTTTGCAGGCGAAGTTGGAGGCATCGAATTTGGTGACCAGGTCAATGCCGGAGCGACCGGCGAGCAGGTTGGCCCAGGCTTCGTCCACCGTGTTGCCCACGGGACTCACGCAGCCCAGACCGGTCACGACAACACGGCGTCTGGTCATGCCAAATCAAGCCTTCTGGTGGTTGACTGCGTAGTCGATGGCGTTTTGCACCGTGGTGATCTTCTCCGCGTCTTCGTCGGGGATCTCGATGCCGAATTCGTCTTCCAGCGCCATCACCAGTTCCACGGTATCGAGCGAGTCAGCGCCCAGATCGGCCACGAAGGCTTTTTCGTTGGTGACCTGGCTTTCCTCCACGCCGAGTTGCTCGGCAATGATTTTCTTCACACGTGCTTCGATATCGCTCATAAGTCCCTCAAAGGGTGGTTGGATTGAAGGCCGCCATTTTAGCCGGGCTAGGGTATCGCACCTAAAAGTGCCCCTGCCGACCCGCCGGGCGGATTCAAACGACGTTTGAGAACGGTTTCAGGCCATGAACATGCCGCCGTTGACGTGCAGTTCTTGACCCGTGATGTAGGCCGCCTGGGGCGAGGCCAGGAAGGACACCGCGTGTGCGATGTCGGCCGGCTTGCCCAGGTGGCCCAGGGGAATCTGGCCGAGCAGCGCCTTTTGCTGTTCTTCGGCCAGGCTGGCGGTCATGTCGGTCTCGATGAAACCGGGCGCCACGCAGTTGACGGTGATGTTGCGGCTGCCGAGCTCACGCGCCAGGGCGCGGGTCATGCCGGCCACACCGGCTTTGGCGGCCGCGTAGTTGGCCTGCCCCGGGTTGCCCGAAGCACCCACCACACTGGTGATCGCGATGATGCGGCCATAGCGCTGCTTCATCATGGGTCGGATGACGGCACGGCTCATGCGGAACACGGCCTTGAGGTTGGTGTCCAGCACCGCGTCCCAGTCGTCGTCCTTCAGGCGCATGGCCAACATGTCCCGGGTGATGCCGGCGTTGTTCACCAGCACCTGCAAGCCGCCATGTTCTTTCACGATGGCGTCCACCAGGGCTTCGCCATCGGCCGCGTTGTTGACGTCGAGCTTGGCGCCACGGCAACCGGCGTGCGCCGACAGGGCCGCGCTGATCTTGGCCGCACCGTCGTCGCTGGTGGCGGTACCAATGACCTTGAGGCCTTGCTGGGCCAGTTGCAGCGCAATCGCCGCGCCAATGCCACGCGAGGCACCCGTGACCAGGGCCACCTGGCCTTCGAACTTGATCTCGCTCATGCCAGCAACTCCTTCACGTCGGCCAGCGTGGCCGGATCGAACAACGCGGCGCCGGTCAGTTCGGCGTCGATGCGCTTGGTCATGCCCGCGAGCACCTTGCCAGGGCCACATTCCACCAGCGTGCTGATGCCACGTGCTTTGATGGCCTGAACACACTCGACCCAGCGCACCGGACCAAAAGCCTGGCGGTACAAGGCGTCGCGGATGCGGTCCGAGTCGGTTTCCACCGTCACATCGATGTTGTTGACCAAGGGGATCTGCGCGGCCGCAAACACGGTATCGGCCAACTTGACTTTGAGCTTGTCGGCTGCCGGCTTCATGAGGCTGGAGTGGAACGGCGCGGACACCGGCAAGGGCAACGCCCGTTTGGCCCCGTTGGCCTTGAGCACCTCGCAGGCCTTTTCAACGGCGGCCTTGCTGCCGGCGATCACGGTCTGGGCGGCGTCGTTGAAGTTCACCGCCTCCACCACCTCGGCACTGCCTGCGCCAAACGTGGCCTGCGCCTCGGCACAGCCGGCGATGACCTTGGCCGCATCCATGCCCAGGATGGCGGCCATGGCGCCGGTGCCCACCGGCACGGCCTCTTGCATGGCGGCCGCGCGAAAGCGCACCAGCGGCGCCGCCTGAGCGAGGGTCAACACGCCAGACGCCACCAGCGCCGAATACTCACCCAACGAGTGACCAGCCACGGCCGCAGGCAAGGCCCCGCCCTCGGCACGCCAGACACGCCACGCGGCCACGGCCGCCACCAGCATCACCGGCTGGGTGTTGGTGGTCAGGGCCAGGGCCTCTTTGGGGCCTTCGTGGATCAGGCGGCCCACGTCCTCACCCAAAGCATCAGACGCCTCTTTCAGGGTTTCGAGCACCACGGGGTGGTCGCCCCAGGCGTCCAGCATGCCCACGGACTGGGAGCCCTGGCCGGGAAATACAAAAGCAAAGGATTTCATGACATCAACCTCGGGTGGGCAGACGCCCACACACTGAATGAATCAAAACCGGGGTTCGCGCTCAGAACGTGAGCAGCACCGCACCCCAGGTGAAGCCACCGCCCACACCTTCGAGCATGAGTTTTTGGCCTTTCTGGACCTGCCCGGCGCGCACCGCGTGGTCCAGGGCCAGCGGAATGGAGGCAGCCGACGTGTTGCCGTGCTGATCGACCGTGACCACCACCTTGTCCATGGGCAGCTTGAGCTTGCGCGCGGTGCTGGTCATGATGCGGATGTTGGCCTGGTGCGGGATCAGCCAGTCGATGTCGGTGTCCTGCAAACCCGCTTTGGCCAGCGTGGCCCGGGCAGCGTCTTCCAGCACGCCCACGGCCAGCTTGAACACCGCCTGTCCGTCCATCTTGAGGGTCGGATCGCCCAACACCTGACCACCCGACACCGTGCCCGGCACACACAGAATGCCCACGTGTTTGCCGTCGGCGTGCAAATCGGTGGCAAGAATGCCCGGCGTGTCGCTGGCCTCCAGCACCACAGCGCCAGCACCATCGCCAAACAGCACGCAGGTGGTGCGGTCGTTGAAATCGAGGATGCGGCTGAACACCTCGGCGCCGATCACCAGCGCCTTGTGGGCGGTGCCGGTGCGGATCATGGCGTCGGCCACGGTCAGCGCGTAGACAAAACCGCTGCACACCGCCTGCACGTCAAACACCGGGCAGCCTGCGATGCCCAGCTTGTGCTGCAGGATGGCGGCCGTGGAGGGGAACACCATGTCCGGCGTGGACGTGGCGACGATGATGAGATCGATGTCCTGCGGCTGCAAGCCGGCGGCATCGATCGCGCGACGGGCCGCTTCGGCGCCCAGGTCGCTGCTGCACACGTCGGGCGCAGCAAAGTGGCGCGCCCGGATGCCCGTGCGTTCCACAATCCATTCGTCTGACGTTTCCAGACCCCGGGTGGCCAACTCGGCCGCGAGGTCGGCATTGGTGACGCGGCGCGGCGGCAAGTAGCTGCCGGTGCCGGTGATGCGAGAAAAAGCGCTCATTTAATCTGGGGTGGCCGCGGAGACGGGCACAGCGCTGGCGCCGGTCAACAAAGGCGCGGCGTGCGCAATGCGGGCCTGCACACGTTCCAGCAGGTGGTTGCGGGCCGCATCATACGCCCGGTTCAAGGCCTGCTCAAAAGCAAAGGGATCGGCCGAGCCATGGCTCTTGAACACCAGCCCGCGCAGGCCCAACAAGGCCGCGCCGTTGTAACGGCGGTAGTCGGCGCGTTTTTTGAAAGCAGATAACACCGGATAAGCAACAACAGCTGCCATTTTGGTGAAGATGTTGCGAGAGAACTCTTGTTTGAGGAAGGCAGCGATCATCGACGCCAGGCCTTCGCTGGCCTTGAGGGCGACGTTGCCCACAAATCCGTCGCAGACCACGATATCGGCCGTGCCCTTGAAGATGTCGTTGCCCTCAACGTTGCCGATGAAGTTCAGGTCGCCCGCGTCTGCGGCGCTGCGCAGCAGCTCGCCGGCCTTCTTGATGACTTCGTTGCCCTTGATGGCTTCGGAGCCGATGTTGAGCAGGCCCACGGTGGGCTGCGGTTTGTTCTTGAGCACCGAATCGAGGGCCGAGCCCATGACAGCGAACTCCAGCAGGTGCTGTTCGGTGCAGTCCACATTGGCGCCCAAATCGAGCACCGTGGTCGAGCCACCCAAGGCATTGGGCATGGGATAGGCAATCGCGGGGCGGTCGATACCGTCGAGGGTTTTGAGCAGATAGCGCGCAATCGCCATCAAAGCCCCCGTGTTGCCGGCAGATAACACCGCCTGGGCGCGGCCATCTTTGACCTGCTGTATCGCCACCCGCATCGACGAGTCCTTCTTGCGGCGCAGCGCCACCTCGACCGGGTCGTCCATCGCCACCACCTCGCTGGCGGGCACCACGGTGGCACGCTCGTGCACAAAGCCCTTCAAAGCCTCGGGCAAACCCACCAGCAGCAGGTGCACGTCGGCATGGCGCTCCAACAGGCGCCGACAGGCCGGCAAGGTGATGGCGGGACCGTGGTCGCCGCCCATGCAGTCAACGGCAAGGGTGATCATGCGTGCAAACAAAAAGGCCCGAGGCTACTGATGGCGTAGCGCCGGGCCTTGATTGGGCTGAAAAAGCCGTGAAACCGATAAGCGCGGACGCGCGATCAGGCCTCGGACTTGTTTTTCAGCACCTGGCGACCACGGTAGAAACCGTTGGGGCTGATGTGGTGGCGCAGGTGCACTTCACCGGTGGTGGGCTCAACGGCCGTGCCCGGGGTGGTCAGGGCGTTGTGCGAACGGTGCATACCGCGCTTGGAGGGCGACTTTTTGTTTTGCTGAACGGCCATGGTTGGCTCCTGGATAAATAAGGTGAGTGAAATGCGCCAAAACCATACATACCACTCAAGCCGTGGCCGGCGCCAAATCACGCATTATAGCCTCATCTGAGACGAGTGACCAGCAAGGGTCAGCCCTTCTTGATCTGCTGTAGCACCGCAAAGGGGTTGGGCTTGGCGGGTGCGTCCTCCAACGCAGGGCCTGCGGAGGTCGGCAGCACGGTCGGGCAGACCTCGTGCATGGGCACCAGCGGCTGGGCCATGATGAGTTCGTCCTCGACCAGTTCGCGCAGGTTGAACGCCGGCTGGAACACCAGCACGTCCTCTTCGCTGTCCTCGTCTTCGGCGTCGGCGGTCGCTTCGTCGGCGACAAAGCGGAACCAGCGGTCCACCGCCAGCGCCTCAACCACGGGCGTGAGGCAACGCTGGCACACCACCGGCAACTCGGTGGAAGCGCTCACGTGCAGCCACAACACCGGCGCCTGTTGCGCAACCGTACCCGGTGCGGCCACGGCACGCCGCCATTCGGCTTGCGCGGCCCAGCGCACCAGGCGCGGTTCGGTGTCGGCGGCTTCGGCCACCAGGCGCGGGAACAAGGCCAATGCGTCTTCGCCCGCCAGGGTGTCCCCCGACTGCGCCAGGTGGCGCAAATCAAGGCTATCGGGAAGGGGTCGTGTGGCCATGCGCTCGCGGGTATGCTTGAAAGAACTGTCTGACATTTTAGTTGCCACCCCATGACCACCATCCGCTGCGCCGCGACCATGCTGCAACGCACCTTCGATGAATGGCGCGCGCAAGGTGACGACCTCTGGCTGTTTGCCTACGGCTCACTGATCTGGAAAACCGAATTCGAGGTGGCCGAAAAACGCCCTGCCCGCGTGCATGGCCACCACCGCGCGTTGCAAATGTGGAGCCGGGTGAACCGGGGCACACCCGAACGGCCTGGCCTGGTGCTCGCCCTCATCAGCGGCGGCAGTTGCCGGGGCATGGCCTTGCGCATCCAGGCCGACCACGTGCCGGACATGTTGCCCCAGCTGTGGCAACGCGAAATGCCCAACCCGGTGTACGACCCAAAATGGCTGCCCTGCCTAACGCCACAAGGACCGGTCAGTGCACTGTCCTTCACGCTGTCGCGCCACAGCCCCAACTACACCGGCCGCCTGACTGACGCCCGCTACCGCGAGATTTTTGCCCACTCGCGTGGGCGTTATGGCAGCACACTCGACTACGCCCGCCTGACCTGCGACCACCTGCGCGCCATCGGCATCCAGGATGCCGAACTGGAGCGTGTGGTGGCACTCGCGGCCCCCCATCCCTCACACCACCACACCCCATGAACATCGCCGATTTGCGCAAGAGCTACGAAAAGGCCGAGCTCAGCGAAACCGATTCCCTTGCCGACCCGCTGAAACAGTTTGACCTGTGGCTGCAGCAGGCCATTCAGGGCCAGGTACCCGAACCCAACGCCATGACACTGGCCACGGTGGGCAGCGACCTGCGCCCGAGCACGCGCGTGGTGCTCATCAAGGGCTATGACGAACGAGGCATCGTCTGGTACACCAATTACGAGAGCCGCAAGGGCCGCGAACTGGCCGGCAACCCCTTTGCGGCCTTGCAGTTCCACTGGGTGGAGCTGGAGCGGGTGGTGCGCATTGAAGGGGTGGTGGAGAAGGTCAGCGACGAAGAAAGCGACGCTTACTTCCACAGCCGCCCGCTGGACAGCCGCATCGGCGCCTGGGCCAGCCCACAGAGCGAGGTGATCGAGGGCCGCGGCGTGCTGGTGGCCAACGCGGCCAAGTTCGGCGCCAAGTTCCTTTTGCAACCGCCCCGCCCGCCGCATTGGGGCGGCTACCGGCTCAAGCCCGAACAATGGCAGTTCTGGCAAGGCCGCAAAAGCCGCCTCCATGACCGGCTGCGCTACACACCCCAAGCAGGCGGAGGCTGGCGCCGCGAGCGCCTGGCGCCCTGAACTTCAAGGCGCGGCCACGGCACGCACGGGCAAAAACTGCAGCAGCGTGCCACCCAAGAGGTTTTGCACGTAACTCACCACCGCGCGGCGGTACTTTTCGGCCGACACGGCGGCGAGCAGGTCCAAACGCGCCACGACCTTGCCAAACTCGCGCTCAAAACTCAGGTTGCGCGTCTGGGCTCCGATTTCGTCGGCCAGCAACAGGGGATGGCCGCTCGCATCGCGGCGCTGTGCCAACATCCACACGGCAATTTCCACATTGCGCGCGGCGTTGTACAGGCTCTGGGCGTCCAGGCTGTCGATCAGGTAGAACTCGGTCTTGCCACCGTGCGCCACGATGACCATGTCGGCGGTGGCGGCGATGAAGGCTGCCACGCGGTCGGCCGCAAAATCGGGCGACAAGGCCAAGGCCAAAGCGGCGATGTCGCGCCGGCCTTGCAAGGCCGGCCACGGCTGGCGCTGTTCGATCGCCACCCGCAAACGCTCCAACGCTTCCTCGCGTCCCGTGGCCCCGCCCTTGCGCCATTCGCGCGGGTTGCGGCGGTAGAGCTTGTCGGCCAGGCTCATCAGGCTGTCGAGGTTGGCCCGCATGCCCAGGGTGGCCATGCGGTTGACGTCGGACTGGCCCAGCTCGGTGGCCGTGGTGGGCGCGGCGGTCACCTCACCCTTGGGCGCTGGCGTGGCGGCACAACCCACCAGCACCCATGCCCACATCCACGCCCACACCAGGGCAACCCAACGCAGGTGGCGGGCGGGACTCACAGCGGCCTCGCGTCTTGCGCGGCCACGGCCGCCAGGGTGGTGGCGCTCACCTTGTCGGCGGCAATTTCGGCCAGCGGTCGCAACACAAACGCGCGTTGATCCATGCGGGGATGTGGCACGGTCAATGAGGGGGTGGCGATGTGGTCATCGCCGTACAGCAGCAGGTCCAGGTCCAGTGTGCGGGGCGCATTCAGATAGGGCCGCTCGCGGCCGGCGGCCTGCTCCAGCCCGTGCAAGGCCGCCAGCAACGCATGTGCGTCCAGCAAGGTCGCCACTTCGGCGACGGCGTTGAAAAAATCGGGCCCGCTGGCCTCCCAGGGGGCGCTGCGGTACAGGCGAGAGGCTCGCACCAGGCGTGTCTGAGGCAAGGTCCCCAGGTCGGTGATGGCCTGGCGCACGGTAGCGGCCGCATCGCCCAGGTTGGCGCCCAGGGCCACAAAGGCGGACACGGGCACAACCGTCATGGCTCAGTCGCCACCGCCTTCTGGCGTGGGGGCGGCCCCACCTTCGCCACCACCGGGCTTGCGGCGACGACGGCGGCGTTTGCGCACGGGTGAGCCGCCGCCGGCAGCGTCCGACTGCGCGACCGGGTCCGCTGTGTCTTCATCATCGGACTCGACATCCCGGAAGCGCGGGTCTTGTTCAGGCAGGGGCGCCGGTGTGGCGGCGGGCACACGGCGCACCCTGGTGGCCTTGGCGCCGCCTTTTTGTTTCTGCTGCTCCTGGCGCACAGCATCCACCATGTCGCGACGCACGGCGTCGCTGGCGGTGCTGAAGGTTTCCCACCAATGGGCCAACTCTTCATCCACCTCGCCGGTCTGCGCGCGCAGGCGCAAAAAGTCGAAACCGGCGCGAAAACGCGGCTGCTCCACCAGCGAAAACACCGACGAACCGGTGCGACGGTCAAAGCGCGGCTGCATGGTCCAGATCTCGCGCATGTCGGTGCCCAGTTTGCCCCGGCCCGACACGTCGCCGATGCGGGCGTTGAAGGCATCGTCCACCGCATCCTGCAAGGCGGCAAAGGCTTGCTCGCCATTGGCCTGGCGCTTGTCCCAACCGGCACGCACATCGGCCCACAACACGCAGGCCAACAAAAAGCTGGGCGCCACGGGTTTGTTTTCACCCACCCGGCGGTCGGTGTCCTGCAGGGCCAACTTCACGAAGGGCTCATCGGCGCGTTGCACCACCACGTCCAGCAGCGGGTAGATGCCGGTGGCCAGGCCCGTGGCCTTGAGTTGCTCCACGCTGGCCAGCGCGTGGCCGGTCTGCAACAGCTTGAGCATCTCGTCGAACAGGCGGCTTTGCGGCACGTCGGCCAGCAGGCTGCGCGAGGACTGCAGCGGCTCGCGCGTTTTGGCGTCGAACTTGAAGCCCAAGGCCGAGAGCTTGGCGCCAAAACGCACGGCGCGGATGATGCGCACCGGATCTTCGCGGTAGCGGGTGGCCGGGTCGCCAATCATGCGCAGCACGCGCTTCTTGGCGTCGCGGATGCCGTGGTGGAAATCGACCACCACCTGCGTCTGCGGGTCGTAGTACATGGCGTTGATGCTGAAGTCGCGGCGCGCGGCGTCGTGTTCGATCGGGCCCCACACGTTGTCGCGCAGCACGCGGCCGCTGGCATCGACCGCGTGGGTCATGCCGGCCAGGGCGTTTTTGCTGGTGCGTTCGTTGCCGCTCACCTGCTCAGCGTCGGCGCTGTCGAGGTGGGCGCGAAAGGTCGAGACCTCGATCACCTCGCTCAAGCCCCGGTCTTGCCGGCCCCGACCGAACACCACGTGCACGATGCGAAAGCGCCGCCCGATGATGAAGGCGCGACGGAACAGGCCCTTGACCTGCTCGGGCGTGGCATCGGTGGCGACGTCGAAGTCCTTGGGCTTGAGGCCCAGCAGCAGGTCGCGCACCGCGCCACCCACGATGTAGGCTTGGTAGCCACCGCGTTGCAGTGTCTCCACCACGTCGAGCGCGCGCTGGTCCACCAGCGTGGGGTCGATGCCGTGCACCGACACCGGCACGTCTTCGCGTTTGCCAAAGCGGGACGCGGCAGGGCTGGACTTGCCCAGCAGCTTGTCAATGAATTTCTTGATCATGGAAGAGGTTCAGTATGCGCCAGCCACGCGCTTGAGCAATGACCAGCAGGCGCTCGTCGGGGTTGGCGGCCACCGGCGCATGCACGTGTTCGAGCATGGCCAGGTCGTTGATGGAGTCGCTGTAGAAGGTGCTGTGGCTCACGTCGGCCCAGCCCAGGCCCCGCTCTGCCAGCCACTCGGCCACACGCACCACCTTGCCTTCGCGAAAGGACGGCGTGCCGGCGATCTCGCCGGTGGGGTTGCCGGCGGCATCGCGCTCCAGCCGGATGGCGATCAGCTCGGCCACACCAAACGCATCGGCGATGGGGCGGGTGACGAACTCGTTGGTCGCGGTGACGATGACCACCGTGTCGCCCGCGGCTTGGTGGTGGCGCACCAGTTGCAGGGCCTGGGGCTGGATGTGGGGCAGGACCATCTCGCGCATGAAGTCGGCGTGGGCGGCGGCGGCCCGCTCCGGCCCCAGCTCGCGGATGACTTCGGTGGCAAAGCGGATGTACTCGGCGATGTCCAGCGTGCCGGCCTTGTACTGGGCGTAAAAGGCGTCGTTGGCGCGGCCAAAGGCCTCGGCGTCGCGCCAACCCTGGGCCACGGTGAATTGGCCCCACGCGTGGTCCGAATCCAGCGGGATCAGCGTGTGGTCCAGGTCAAACAGTGCAAGTCTCATTCGTTCTCAAGCATCGCCTTGATCAGCGGGATGGTGATGGCGCGTTGGGTGCGCAGCGCGTAGGCGTCCAGTTCGTCGAGCAGGGCCATGAGGCTGCCCAGATCGCGCGAGAAGCGGTTGAGCATGAAATCCATGACCTCGTCGCCCAGAAAAACACCCCGTTCGTCGGCGGCGCGGCGCAACACCGCGCGGCGCTCGGCCTCGGCCAAACCCTGCAATTGGAACACATGGCCCCAGCCGAGCCGTGTACGGAGATCCTCACGCAGTTGCAGGTCGGCCGGCGGGCGGTCAGACGTGGCCAGCACCCAGCGGGCCTGGCCGGCATGGGGCGTCTGGGCGTTGACGAACCAGTTGAAGGCCGCCGCCTGCTGCGCGGCGGTGAACAGGTGGCAATCGTCCATCAGCACGGCGCCCCAGCGCTCATCGAAGGCAGGGGGGTCGGCGATGGAGGCGTCCAGCCAGCCGACGGCGGTGCCCTGCCCCAGCAAGGCCAGGCGAACGGCCTGCAACAAGTGGGTCTTGCCACAGCCCGGTGGGCCCCAGAGCAGGGTGGGCACGGGCGAACGCAGCGGGTTGTGCACCCACAGGTGCAGGTGGTCCAGCGCGGCCTCGTTGCCGTGCGACGCAAAGTTGTCCAGCGAAGGCAGGGGCGCCAAGCCAATGTCCAGGGCGAGTTGTTTCATTTGCCGTCCTGGTACAAATCGCTGCCCACGTACAGCGTCTGCAGCCGGCGCAGCGCCACCAGCAAAACGGCGCTGGCGGGCAGAGCAATCAACACCCCCACAAAACCCAGCAGGTGACCAAAGGCCAACAAGGCAAAAATCACCGCGATGGGGTGCAAGCCGATGCGCTCACCCAACAGGCGGGGGGTGAGGTACATGCTTTCCACCACCTGGCCGATGGCGTAGACCGCGCCCACCAGGGCCACGGCGGTGAGGCTCTGGAACTGCAAGAGTGCCGCCAGCAGGGCCAGCACCAGGCCCAGGCCAAAACCCAGGTAGGGCACAAACACCGCCAAGCCGGTGAAGACGCCGATGGGCAGCGCCAGCTTGAGGCCACACAGGGCCAGCGCCACGGTGTAGAAGACGGCCAGGATGCCCATGACCAGCAACTGGCCACGCAGGTACTGGCCGAGCACGTCGTCGGTCTCGTCCAGAAAGCGCTGCGTCGGCTCCAGCCAGCGCGGTGGCACCAGGGCCTTGACGCGCCCGACCATGCCATCCCAATCCAGCAGCAGGTAATAGGCGACGATGGGCATGAGGGTGAAGTTGCCGACGATGGCCAACACGGCACTGCCGCCGATGCGCAGCGAGGACAACAGGCCATCGATCAGCTCGCTTTCGTGGCCCGACACCAGCTTGCGCAAGGTGTCGCGCACCAGGTTGACGTCGATCTGTAAATCCAGCCCAAACCGTGCGGCCAGCGGGGTCAACCAGAGGTTGAGGTGTTCCAGCAGCGCCGGCACCTGCTCGCGCAACAGCGGCACCTGCTTGCTCACCACCGGCACAATGAGCAATGCCACGGCCAGCATCACCAGCATCAGCACCGTGATGGCCAGCCCTGCGCCCAACCAGCGCGGCACACGGCGCGCAGCCATGCGCTCCACCCAGGGATGCAGCGCATAAGCCAGCACGGCGGCCAGCACAAAAGGCATCAGCACAGGCGACAAGGCCGCCAGCAGCAGCCAGGCCAACAATCCCATGCCCAGCCAGGTGGCGGCACGAATCTGGGCGGGGGAAAATTGCATGGTGTGAAACGGGGGACCGTAAAATCAGTCAAATTTTATCGGCCCTGGCTGGCGCTCCTGCGCGCTCCCGCCCTTACAGCCATTCCACTGGCACTTCCATGAGCAACACCCCCATCTCCTACAAAGACGCTGGCGTGGACATCGACGCTGGCGATGCCCTGGTCGAACGCATCAAGCCCCTGGCCAAAAAAACCATGCGCGAAGGCGTGCTGGCCGGCATCGGCGGCTTTGGTGCGCTGTTTGAGGTGCCCAAGCGCTACAAAGAACCGGTGCTGGTGAGCGGCACCGACGGCGTGGGCACCAAGCTCAAACTGGCCTTTGAGTGGAACAAACACGACACCGTGGGCATCGACCTGGTGGGCATGAGCGTCAACGACGTGCTGGTGCAAGGCGCCGAGCCGCTGTTCTTTCTCGACTACTTCGCCTGCGGCAAGCTCGACGTGGACACCGCCGCCGCCGTGGTGGGCGGCATCGCCAAGGGCTGCGAACTGAGCGGCTGCGCGCTCATCGGTGGCGAAACCGCCGAAATGCCCGGCATGTACCTCGCCGGCGAATACGACCTGGCCGGCTTCTGCGTCGGTGCGGTCGAAAAATCCAAAATCCTCACCGGCAAGGACGTGAAGCCCGGCGACGTGGTCCTGGGCCTGGCCTCGCATGGTGTGCACTCCAACGGTTTCTCGCTGGTGCGCAAGGTGATCGACCGCGCTGGCAACGACCTGCCCGCCACCCTCGACGGCCAGCCTTTCCGCGATGCCGTCATGGCCCCCACCCGCCTCTACGTCAAGCCCGTGCTGGCCGCGCTGGCCCAGCACCCCATCAAGGCGCTGGCCCACATCACCGGCGGTGGCCTGCTGGAGAACATTCCCCGCGTGCTGCCCGAAGGCACCGCCGCCCACCTGAAAAAGGGCAGCTGGCCGCAGACCGAGCTGTTCGCCTGGCTGCAGAAGGTGGCCGGCATCGACGACATCGAGATGAACCGCACCTTCAACAACGGCATCGGCATGGTGGTGGTGATTGCCGCCGAAGAAGCCGCTGCCTGCGCGGCCACCCTGCGGGCCCAGGGCGAGACGGTGTATGAGATTGGCCAAATTGCCCCGCGTGGCGAAGGCGCCGCCGTCGTTGTGTCCTGACACCTGATGTCCTGATCTGTTCGTTTTTCGTCCGCTGCCGAGCGGACGAGCCCAGATCACAAAAGGAACAATCGGGGCACTCCCTCTTTAGGATGCCCCATGACCCATCGTCCGACAACGGCCATTTGGCATCGCAGAACGCTTGCCACCAAGAAAGGCCACCCGTGACACTTCCCCTTGAAAGTTCCGCCCCAAAAGACTTCGACTTCATCATCGGAGACTGGATCGTCCACCACAAGCGACTCAACGAACGACTCGTAGGGTGCACGACCTGGACAGCGTTTTCAGGACGTTCGTCCACGCGAAAAACACTCGGCGGACTCGGCAATCTAGAAGACAACATCCTCTACCCCCCAGAGGGCACTTTTCGCGCAGCCGCACTGCGCTCCTACTGCACCAAAACCAAGAACTGGTCTATCTGGTGGCTCGACAGTCGAAATCCGAGCCAACTCGACAAGCCCGTTGTAGGACGGTTCATTGATGCCAGGGGCGTTTTTTACGCTGATGACCTCCTCAATGGGCAGCCAATCAAAGTCCGTTTCACTTGGCTACCTCATCAAAACGAGGAAGCCCGTTGGGAACAGGCGTTCTCGGGAGATGGCGGCGCTACGTGGGAAACCAACTGGATCATGCAGTTCACTTCGGCAAGCAGCGATGCTTGAAGATGGTGTTCAAAATCCCGGGCAAGCCCGAATGACATGAACGTGAACGATGTGTTGGGTCGAGACACTGAGCCGTTGTTCTTCTTCGACTGCGTCGCCTGCGACAAGCTATCCGAGGACACCGTCGCCACCGCAGTGACGGCATTGTCAATGGGCTGCAAAATCATCAGCAGCTGCCTGCTGGACAAGTCGCTGCCTGCGCGCCCGGGGTGAGACGGTGTTCGAGATCGGTGCCATCGTCCCGCCTGGCGAAGGGACGGCCGCGCTCGTGGTCTGATGTCCTGATTTGATTGTTTTCTGTCTGCACCTGAGTGGCGTGATTTGACAGCACTGGACACAATGGCGGCTCATCATCCGAGCCGCCATGCCCACCACGCCACCCACCTATACGGTTGCCATCCTGGCCTTTGACGAGGTCGAAGCACTGGACTTTGCCGGCCCCTACGAGGTCTTCACCACCGCCAGCCGGGTGTGGGGCCGCAGCCAGCCAGACACCCCTCCCCTGTTCCGGGTGCAAAGCGTCGCGCGGGATGATGCCCCCGTTCGCGCCCGCGCCGGCCTGCGCCTGTTGCCCGACGCCACGTTCGACACCGCACCACAAGCCGACGTGCTCATCGTGCCTGGCGGCGTAGTGAACGCGCCCATGGCCTGCCCAAAAACCCGTGCCTGGGTGACCAGGCAACATGGTCGCAGCCAGATCACCGCCTCGGTCTGCACCGGCGCATTTGTATTGGCCGCCAGCGGCGTGTTAACTCATGAACGCGTGACCACCCACTGGGAAGACCTCGACGATCTTCAAGCGCAATTCCCCACACTGCAGGTGGTGCCCCACGTGCGCTGGGTGGACAACGGCCACACCGTCACCTCTGCCGGTATCAGCGCCGGCATCGACATGTGCCTGCACCTGGTGAGCCGCCTGGCTGGCACCGAGTGGGCGCAGCGCACCGCCCACCAAATGGACTACCCATGGACAACGTGAACCACTTTCAACACCTGGGCCTGTTCGCCCTGGTGGTGTTGGGCATCATGGTGTTGCCCGGTATGGACATGGCCCTGATCCTCGGCAAAACGCTGACCCAAGGCAGGCGCGCTGGCGCTGCGGCCACGGCCGGGGTGATGCTGGGCGGCGCGGTGCATGTGCTCGTGGCCATGCTCGGTTTGGGCCTGTTGTTGACCCACGCCAGGTGGGCCTACCAAGGTCTGCTGCTGGGTGGCGCGATGTACCTGGCCTGGATTGGCTGGACACTGTGGCGCGATGGGGCTTTGCTCGGCGACATTGGACTGGACAATCGGCAAGCCCAACACAGCTGGCGCGCCGGCTGGCAAGGCTTGTTGACCTGCCTGCTCAACCCTAAAGCCTATGTGTTCATGCTGGCCATCTTTCCGCAATTTTTGCGTGCCGACGAGCTGCCATTGTGGCTGCAAGGTGTGTTGATGGGCGCCATTGTGGTGGGCACACAAGCGTTGGTCTATGGCTGTTTGGTGGTGGGTGCCGGCGGCCTGCGTCGGGCAATGAACCAGCATCCTGAGCGCCAGAAAAGGGTGGCGCAGGCGGTGGGCGTGTTGCTCATCGCGTCCGCACTCTGGACCGCGTGGAGCGGTTGGCAACAACAATCGGTCGGGCCATGACCATCCACGTGCATTTTGTGCTGCTCGACGGTTGCCTGGTGCTGGACTGGGCCGGACCCGCAGAGGTGCTGCGTTTGGCCAACCTGGCGATGCGAGAACGTGGCCTGCCAGACGCCTTTGCCTGGGATTTTGTGGGGCCAAGCGCCGAATGCCACACCTCCATCGGCGCCACCGTGAGCCACATCGCACCCTTGCCCAAACTGACGCCCTCGGCCGACCGTACCGATTGGGTCGTGCTTCTGGGCCAGGTGGGCACCCGCATGAACCTGGAGACACCGGCCGCGCAGGCCGTGCTGCGGTGGCTTTCCACGCTGACATTGCGGGAGGGACAAACCGAGCTGGTGTGCGTATGTGCCGGTGCCATCATTGCTGCGCGTGCCGGACTGCTGTCGGGACGCGACGCCACCACCCACCACGAACACCTGGAGGAACTGCGTGAGACAGAGCCCCGCTGCCGGGTCGCGGTCAACCGGGTGTTCACCAGCGACGGGCCGGTGTGGAGCAGCGCCGGGGTCACCACCGGCATCGACCTCATGCTGCACCGCGTCAGCATGGTGTGTGGCCCAACGGTGGCGGCCCAGGTGGCGCAGGCCCTCGTGGTGGCCATGCGGCGCGGGCCCAACGACCCGGAAATGTCACCCTTTTTGGCCCACCGCAACCACCTGCACGCCGCGCTGCACCGTGTGCAGGATGCGGTGTGCCGGGACCCACAGGCCTCTTGGCCGCTGGCGCACATGGCAGCCCTGGCACACACCTCGCCAAGGCACCTGGGACGGCTGTTCAGCGACCATACCGGCACCACGCCTTTGAACTACCTGCGTCAAATCCGGCTGGCGGTGGCCGAAGCGGCGCTCAACGCGGGGCACAACGTCACCCAGGCGGCGGCGCTGGCGGGTTTTGGCTCAGACACCCAGTTGCGGCGCACCTGGCAACAACTGGGTAAAAGTGGCACCCCCTCGGCAGCGGGACGCTGACGCTACAGCAACTGCTCTGACGCCAGCACCGTCACGCCCGGCGTGGCCGCCAAGGCCGCTTCCACCAGGTGGTGCGCGATGCGCTCGGCCGGCACCAGCCGGTAGCGCCGGGGCAACAGAGGCGACAGCAGGCGGGTGGCGGCGATGGCCAGGCTTTCGCCGCGCCGCTGCTCAGGCCGCTCGCCACCAATCAAGCCGGGGCGCACAAAGGTCAGCGAAGCGTAGCCGGGGTTTTTCATGTTCCGCAGCGACTGCTCCAGCTCGCCCTTGACGCGCGAATAAAACACCCGCGCATCGGGGTTGGCCCCCAATGCGGAATTGAGCGCAAAGGCCTGCGCGCCGTGGCGCAGTGCCAGCCGCGCCACGGCCAGCGGCATCTCGTAGTCCACCGCCTCAAACGCGGTCTTTGAGCCGGCCTTGGCCATGGTGGTGCCCAGCGCACACACCACACCATCCACCCGCCACCACGGTGCCACGGGTGGCAGGTGAGCGAAGTCTTCGATGGGGTTGAGCAGTTTGGGGTGGGCAGGCAGCGGGCGTCGGGTGGGTGCGACCACACGCTCAACCCGTGCATCGGCCAGCGCCAGGCGCAGCGCGTGCGAGCCCACCAAACCCGTGGCGCCAGCGATCAGCAGCGTTTTGCCGGTCAATGGGTCAACTCAACTCGCGCCGCAACTCGCTCACACGTTGGGTCACGGCGTCGATGTCCAACGCGTCGTCGGCGTGGGCCAGGTAGTGCTCCAGGTCGCCCACGGCACGCCGCAGCTCGCCTTTTTCGGCCCAGGCCAGGCCACGGTCGCGGTACTCGATGTGGGCTTCGGGCAGCAGCACGATGAGGCGGTCGAGCACCTGGATGAGGCGTGTCCAATCCTCGTGGGTGGTGTGGATGTCCTTGAGGTTGCGCAGCATGCGCGCCAGGATGTCGCGTGGTGTGGCCGACTGCAGGTACAGGCCCACAGGCACATCGAAGTCGTCCACCAGGCCGTTGCGGCGTTTGTAGGGCTCCAGCCGCTCAGCCAGGTCTTCGCGGCTGAGCGACTGGCCGGTGAAGGGGTCGATGACCACCTGGCCCCGGGGCAGGTTGACCTTGACCATGAAATGGCCGGGGAAGTTGACGCCCCGCGCCGACAGGCCCATGCCCTGCGCCAGCTCCAGCCACAGCACCGCCAACGTGATGGGGATGCCCCGCCGGGTGCGCATGACCACGTTGAGGTGGCTGTTGTCGGGGTCGTAATAGTGGTTGACGTTGCCGCCAAAACCCAGGTCACGGAAGAAGAACTGGTTGAGCCCGCGCAGGCGCTGCAGGGGCGGCGCATCGGCGGGCAAGCGGCGGCGCAGACGGGCCAGCAGCTGGTCCACGTCGCCCAGCACCTGCTGCACGTCGAGGTCGGGGTACTCGTCCTGGGCAATCGAAGCGGCGGCCTCGAGCAGCGGCAGCTGGTCGTCGTCGGCCACCAGAGCGGCAAAAAAATCCAGCGGTGTGGGCGCAGCGAGGGAGAACATCGCTTGTTACTTTCTCACAAACTCACGCAACTTCACACCACCCAGCAGCAACACCACAAAATAAAGCGTGGCCGCCCCGCCCAGCACCAGCAGCAACTGCAGCACACGCGCCCAGGCCGCACCGGGTGCGGCGAGCCAGCCCAGGCCGGTGCCTGCCCACAGCAGGTAAATGGCCAACATGGCGCTGGCCGCCACCACCTGCAACACAAAACGCCACCAGCCTGGCCCCGGCCTGTAAGCCCCGCGCCGCAGCAGGCCCACCAGCAGCCAGCCAGCGTTGAGCAAAGCGCCCAGCCCAATGGACAATGCCAGGCCCGCGTGGGCCAGCCACGGCACAAATGCGAGGTTCAGCAGTTGGGTGAACACCAACACGACGATGGCGATCTTGACGGGTGTGCGGATGTCCTGGCTGGCGTAATAACCCGGCGCCAGCACCTTGATGGCCACCAAGCCCAGCAAACCCAAACCGTAGCCCATCAGGGCCAGGGCGGTCTGGCGCACGTCGGCATCGGTGAAAGCGCCGTAGTGGTACAGCACGGCCACCAGCGGCTGGGCAAAGGTCAGCAGCGCCACGGCCGACGGCACGGCCAACAAAACCACCAGCCGCAGCCCCCAATCGAGCAGGCCGCTGTAGCGCTCGGCATCGTCCTGTGCCTTGGCGGCGGCCAATTGCGGCAGCAGCACCACGCCCAAGGCCACGCCCAGCAAGGCCGTGGGGAATTCCATCAAGCGATCGGCGTAGCTCAGCCAGCTCACGCTGCCGGTGCGCAGGTGCGACGCGATCTGGGTGTTGATGAGCAGCGACACCTGCGCCACGCTCACGCCCAGCAAGGCCGGCAGCATGAGGGTGGTGACGCGGCGCGTGCCCGGGTGGCGCCAGGCGTCCCGCAGGCCGGCCCAGCGCCAGTGGATGCGTGGCAACAGCCCCAGGGCGCGCAAGGCAGGGATTTGCACGCCCAGCTGCAGCGCACCGCCCAGCATCACGCCGCCCGCCATGGCGTAAATCGGGTTGATGCCCAGCGACGCAAACCACGGTGCGCCCCACCAGGCGGCGGCAATCATGGCCAGGTTGAGCAGAACCGGCGTGGCGGCTGGCACGGCAAAACGCTTCCAGGTGTTGAGGATGCCTGCCGACAAGGCCACCAGCGACATGAAGGCGATGTAGGGAAACATCCAGCGCGTCATGAACACGGCGGCTTCGAAGCCGGCGGGGTCTTGCTGCAAACCGGCGGCCAGGGCCCACACCAGTATGGGCGCGCCTGCCACACCCAGCACACAGGTGGCCGTCAGCGCCCAGGCCATCACGGTGGCAATGTGGTCGATCATCACCTTGGTGGCGGCCTCGCCGTCTTTTTCCTTGGCGGCGGCCAGCACGGGCACGAAGGCTTGGCTGAACGCACCCTCGGCAAACAGGCGGCGCAACATGTTGGGAATGCGGAAGGCGACGTTGAAAGCGTCTGTCATGGCGCTGGCGCCGAAGGCGGAAGCCATGAGCAATTCGCGCATCAGGCCAGTGATGCGGGACGCCAGCGTGAGCAGCGAAATGAGGGAGGCGGCTTTGAACAGTGACACGCAAGAAGTGTAGCGAGCGCGCTGGTAAGGCCATGTATCCGGCCGCGTCTGCGGGCCCCCGTCAGCAGACTCACGGGCAGCTTCGTAAAATCAGGGGGTGAACGCCCTACTCAACGCCGACCTGCATTGCCATTCCGTCGTCTCCGACGGCACCCTCACGCCCGAGGCCCTGGCCGAGCGCGCCCGCGCCAACGGCGTGGAGCTGTGGGCCCTGACCGACCACGACGAGGTAGGCGGCCAACACCGCGCGGCAGCGGCGGCCAAGGCGGTGGGCATGAAGTACCTGACCGGCACCGAAATTTCCGTCACCTTTGCCGACATCACGGTGCACATCGTGGGCCTGGGCTTTGACCCCGACCACCCAGCGCTGGTGCAAGGCCTCAAGCGCACGCGCGGCGGCCGCGAAGAACGCGCCCGCGAAATGGCCGACGGCCTGGCCAAGGTGGGCATTCAGGGCGCGTTCGAGGGCGCGCTGCAGTACGTGGGCAACCCCGATCTGATCTCGCGCACCCACTTTGCGCGCCACCTGGTGGAAAGTGGCGTGTGCCGCGACACCAACGAGGTGTTCCGCAAATTCCTCACCGAAGGCAAGCCGGGTTTTGTGCCCCACCGCTGGGCACAGCTGGGCGATGCGGTGCGCTGGATCACCGAAGCAGGTGGCTTGGCCGTGATCGCCCACCCGGCCCGCTACGACCACAACCCCACCCGCGAGTACGCGCTGTTCACCGAATTCAAGGCCCACGGTGGGCGCGGCGTGGAGGTGGTGACCGGCAGCCACACGGCCGCCGAATACGTGAAATACGCCGACTTGGCCATCGAATTTGGCCTGGCGGCTTCGCGCGGCAGCGATTTTCACAGCCCGGACGAAAGCCACTGCGACCTGGGCAAACTGCCCTACCTGGAGGGACGCCTCACGCCGGTGTGGGAGCTGCTGGCCGACCGCATCCAATGAGCGCCCCGGCCCCCACGTCGCGCCCTTTGCAGGGCATTGCTCTGCTGCTGACCGCACTGGCCTGTTTTGTCGTGCTCGACAGCAGCGTCAAACACATCAGCGCCGTCATTTCCGTGCTGATCGCGGTGTGGTTCCGCTACATGTTCCAGGCCGTGGTGATGAGCGCGGTGTTGCTGCCCCTGCGCGGGCGGCAACTGCTGCACACCCGGCACCTGCCCCTGCAAATCGTGCGTGGCCTGCTGTTGCTGGTGGTCAGCGTGCTGGGCTACTACGGCGTGAGCCTGATGCCGGTGGGCGAATTCACCGCCATCCTCATGCTCACCCCATTGATGGTGACCCTGCTCGCAGCCGTGTTCCTGAAGGAGCGGGTCAGCCCGCTGCGCTGGCTGCTGGTGGCGGGC
Organism: Hydrogenophaga atypica; assembly: GCF_042665215.1. NCBI lineage: Bacteria > Pseudomonadati > Pseudomonadota > Betaproteobacteria > Burkholderiales > Comamonadaceae > Hydrogenophaga > Hydrogenophaga atypica. The sequence continues at coordinate 16,453 of NZ_JBHTCA010000017.1, read as the reverse complement.
GGGTTTGCCGGCGCCCTGCTCATCGTTCAGCCGTGGGAGGGCGCCGACACCAGCCTGGGCTGGGTCGCCCTGCTGCCGCTGGTGATGGTGGTGGCCTACGCCGCTTTCCAGATCCTCACCAGCCGCATGGCCCGCACCGAAGACGCCATGACCATGCACCTCTACACCGGCTGGGTGGGTGCGCTGGCCATGAGCCTGGCCCTGCCCCTGATCTGGCAGGCCATTCCCGACCGCGAAACCCTGGGGCTGCTGTTCCTGCTGGGCCTCATGGGCACCGTGGGCCACTACCTGCTCATCCTGGCGTTTGCCCGCGCGCCCGCCGCCACGCTGACACCGTTTCTGTACGCCCAGATTGCCTTTGCCATGTTGGCCGGCTGGTGGGTGTTTGACCACATTCCCGGCCACGTCGAGTTGGGCGGCATTTCCCTCATCATGGCCTGTGGCGCCACGGCCGCCTGGCTGGCAACGCGCCCGGCACCCAGGCCCTGTGCGGGCTGAACCACCGGCTAAACCAAGATGTCCCAGCTGTTTGAAGTCCATCCTGAGAACCCGCAGCCGCGCCTGCTCAAGCAAGCGGTGCAGCTGCTGGCCAAAGGGGGCATCCTGGCCGTGCCCACCGATTCGAGCTATGCGCTGGTCTGCCACCTCGACGACAAAGCCGCGGCCGACCACCTGCGCCGCATCCGCCAGGTGGACGACAAGCACCACCTCACCGTGTTGTGCCGCGACCTGAGCGAGTTGTCCAACTACGCCAAGGTGGACAACAAACAGTACCGCCTGCTCAAGCTGGGCACGCCCGGACCCTACACCTTCATCCTCGACGCCGGCAAAGACATCCCCCGCCGCCTGAGCCACCCCTCGCGCAAAACCATTGGCCTGCGTGTGCCCGACCACCGCGTACTGCTGGATTTGCTGGAGCAACACGGCACCGCGCTGCTGGCCACCACGCTGATCCCACCCGGCGAGACCGAACCCATGAACGACGCCGAAGCGATCCGCGAGCGCTTTCAGCATGATCTGGCCGCCGTCATCGATGCGGGCGCTTGCGCGTTGGCCCCCACCACCGTGATCGACCTCACACCCATGGGCACAGGCGGTGACCCGGAAGTCATCCGGGTGGGCCAAGGCCCGCTGGACGCCCTGGGCCTGGGACAATAAGCGCATGAACTTTGCCCAGATCGTCCAGACGGTGGCCATCTACGCCATCCCCGTCCTGTTTGCCATCACCCTGCACGAGGCCGCACACGGCTACGCGGCGCGCCACTTCGGTGACAACACCGCCGCCATGATGGGGCGCATCTCGCTCAACCCGGTGCGCCACATCGACCCGGTGGGCACCATCGCCATGCCGCTGCTGCTGTACTTCGCCACGGCAGGTGCTTTCCTCTTTGGTTACGCCAAACCTGTGCCGGTGCGTTTTGGCAACCTGCGCCACCCCAAACGCGACATGGTCTGGGTGGCCCTGGCCGGCCCCGGCGCCAACCTGGCCATGGCCATCGGCTGGACACTGGTGGGCTACCTGATGGTGGCGGCTGGGGTGGAAGAACGCTTTTTTCTGGCCATGTGCCGGGCCGGCGTACTGGTCAACCTGGTGATGTTTGCCTTCAACCTGTTCCCGCTGCCGCCGCTGGACGGCGGGCGCATCCTCGTTGGGCTGCTCCCCATGCGGCAAGCACTCCTCGTGTCCCGCATCGAACCCTGGGGTTTCTTCGTCGTCATGGCGTTGGTCATCAGCGGTGTGGTGGGCAGCCTTTGGCTGCGCCCCTTGATGGCTGTCACCGGCAGCGCCATCGACTTACTGCTCACGCCCGTGCGCGCCCTCCTGTTCTGAACCTGATTTTTTGCTGCTTCCCACATGACCACCACGCGCGTTCTCACCGGCATCACCACCAGCGGCACGCCGCACCTGGGCAACTACGTGGGCGCCGTGCGCCCCACCGTGCGCGCCAGCCGCCTGGCCAACACCGAGAACTTCTACTTCCTGGCCGACTACCACGCGCTCATCAAAACCAGCGGCGACCCCGCGCGCGTGCAACGCTCCACGTTGGAGATTGCCGCCACGTGGCTGGCCTGTGGCCTGGACCCTGAGAAGGTGACCTTCTACCGGCAGTCCGACATCCCCGAAATTCCCGAACTGACCTGGCTGCTCACCTGCGTGTGTGGCAAAGGCCTGCTCAACCGTGCCCACGCCTACAAGGCGTCGGTGGACAAAAACACCGCCGCCGGTGAAGAGCCCGACCACGGCGTGACCGCCGGCCTCTTCATGTACCCGGTGCTGATGGCCGCCGACATCCTGATGTTCAACGCCCACCAGGTGCCCGTGGGCCGCGACCAGATCCAGCACATCGAAATGGCGCGCGACATCGCGTCCAGCTTCAACCACCTCTACGGCGAACACTTCACCCTGCCCGAAGCCGCCATCGAGGAAAACGTGGCCACCCTGCCCGGGCTGGACGGCCGCAAGATGAGCAAGAGCTACGACAACACGATCCCGCTGTTCGTGCCGCGTGAACAGCTCAAGAAGCTCATCATAGGCATCCTCACCGACTCGCGCGCGCCCGGCGAACCCAAGGACACCGAAGGCTCGGCCCTGTTCCAGCTCTACCAAGCGTTTGCCAGCAGTGAAGAAACCCAGGGATTTGCCAAGGCCTACGCCGACGGCATCGCCTGGGGCGAGGCCAAACAACTGCTGTTCGAGCGCCTGGACCGTGAGATCACCCCCATGCGCGAGGTCTATGACGAGTTGATCCGCGACCCCGCCCGCATTGAAAAGACCCTGCTGGCCGGTGCCGAAAAAGCCCGCGCCATCGCCACTCCCTTCACCGCGCGCTTGCGCCACGCGGTGGGCCTGCGACCCTTGCAAGTGACCGACAGCGGCAAAACCACCAAAGCCAACAAAGTGGCCGCACCCAGCTTCAAACAGTACCGCGAACAAGACGGTCGGTTCTACTTCAAGCTGCTGGATGCCCACGGCAAACTGCTGCTGCAGAGCAGCGGATTTGGCTCGCCACGCGATGCAGGCGTCTGCATCAAAGCCTTACAAGAAGCCCCCAGCACCTTGCCGCCCAACGTGTTGGTTGCGCAGGATGCGAGCACAGAAGAAGCGTTGCAGGCACTGCGCTATTTTTTGCAAGCCAACAGCTGATGCCAAAACCCCAAACGTTGATCTGATATAATTTTGGGCTTACCACACACCAGGAGAGGTGGCAGAGTGGTCGAATGTACCTGACTCGAAATCAGGCGTGGTGGCAACATCACCGTGGGTTCGAATCCCACCCTCTCCGCCAGTACGTCAAGGCCCCCGCAGCGCGGGGGCCTTTTCTTTTGGCAAAGCCCCCGTTCATGCGGGCTGCAGGCCGATTCGGGTTTCTCTGTGGGCTCTCTCTGACCGAATCCGCTCTGATTTTTCTGGCCCATTCTCTGTGGGCCCTCGGGGGCGGTGACATTGTGGGTTTTCGCCGATTGAAGGTCCCATGCAAAACGGGGTGCTGAACACCCCGTTTTTGATTGAGTTGCTGCGCGCTCAGGTCATGCCGAGCAAGTGTCTCTGCTCATCCCAGTCCATCGGCAACGGCACCATCCGGCTGAGCTTGGTGGCGGTCAGATCCATCGGGTAATCGCCCTGCTCCAAGGCATGCACGATGTCCGGCGCCAGCAGGGCCAGTTGCAGGATGCGGCCCACGTACTTGACCGAGATCTGGTCGGCCTGAGAGATTTGTGCCAGGGACAGCCCGCGCAGGGTGAGCTTCTCGTACCAGTCCCTCGCCTTGGCCAGCATGGTCAACATCGTGGGGTCAGGTTCCTTGGCGCCCTTGTGCTGCCGAGCATCAATCTGACCAGGCCCGGGGTCCCCGATGATCAGCCTGACTGCCAGACCCGTCCGCTTCCGCTCGGCGGGAACCTCGAGCACGGGCTGCTCCCATGAGCTGCTGTCTCCGCCCTTTTCCGGCTTGACCAATCCGCACCCCACCAAGTCGATCGCAATCCTGATGGTGCTCGGTCCAACCTCGACCGCTTCCACACAGTTGCCGATGTGGTCCCGGGCACTGAGCTTCAGGTTCTGGACCAGCTGTTTCCCTGATGCGATCGCGTCGCTGGCCAGCTTGGCGTTGTTCCAGCCAACGGCGTCCACGATCTGCTTTTTGTCACTGGCCCACCGGGTGACTGCTGCGATCACCAATTCCTCCAGATCATTGGCCGGCAGACGGATCGGGTCACCTGGCTCATCGGCTGCCGTGATGTAGTACCGGTAGCGTTTGTGCCCCTTTCTGGCGTGTGAGGGAATCAATCGCCTGCCCAGTTCGTCTTGCAGCTTTCCGGCCAGCAGACTTGGGTTGGCTGCGTGGGCTTTGGTCTTGGTGCCTTGTTTGTTCTGTTCCAAGCGCTGCTGGACCTGGTTCCAGAGTTCCTCGCCGACGATGGCCGGGTGTTGGCCTGGGTGGGCATCGTCCTTGTGGGGGACTCGTCCCACGTAGATCGGATTGCTCAGGATTCGGTACAGGTGGCCCCTGCTGAAAGGTTTGTTGCCACCACCCCCTGCCCGCTTCGTTGTGCGTTCAGGTGTGAGCCACTGGCGCTTCTGGAGCTCTTCACTGAGCTTGCGCACGCAGTTTTTCTCCAGATACAGCTCGTAGATTTCCCGGACGCGATCGGCATGGATTTCTTCGGGCACCAGGGTGCGGCCATGGGGAACATAGCCTACTGGGGCTACACCGCCCATCCACAGGCCCTTGCGCTTTGAAGCGGCGATCTTGTCGCGGATGCGCTCGCCCGTGACCTCCCGCTCGAACTGGGCGAATGAAAGAAGCACATTCAAGGTCAGCCGGCCCATGGACGTCGTCGTATTGAACTGCTGGGTGACGGAGACGAATGACACACCTTTGGCGTCGAAGAGCTCCACCAGCTTGGCGAAATCGGCCAGGGACCGGGTCAGGCGGTCGACCTTGTAGACCACGATGACCTTGATCTTGCCGGCCTCGATGTCAGCGATCAGGCGTTTCAAGGCGGGGCGCTCGACGTTGCCCCCGGAGAAGCCCCCGTCGTCGTAGGTGGTGGGGTTCAGGCTCCAGCCCAGGCTCTTTTGGCTCAGCACAAACGCCTCGCAGGCTTCACGCTGGGCGTGAAGCGAATTGAAATCCTGCTCCAGACCTTCTTCGGAGGATTTGCGGGTGTAGATGGCGCAGGCCATGGCTGGTACCTGAGCGGCTCCGGCGGTCGAAAAATTGAACGACTTGGTTGCCATCAGCGTTTGATCCCGAAGAACAAGGGGCCAGACCAGGGGGTGCCGGTGATAGCGCGGGCGACAGCGCTCAGGCTCTTGTAGGACTGGCCGGCGTAGTCAAAGCCCGCATCCAGCACCCGTACCTCGTGGGTGGTGCCCTGCCACTCGCGAAGCAGGCGGGTCCCAGGGCGAAGGGCGACCGGGGGACGAGAAGACCCCTGGCTGCCAAACGTTGAAACACTCAAGGGATCAAGACCTGCCTGCTGCATCTGGACATTCCAGGCCAGGACACGGCGCATCAAGGCGGTGTGGATCTGGGGTGGGGGTTCGTGTTCGAACAACAATTCCCAGCGTTTGGCCAGCGAATTGCGGTCGGCGGTGGTGATCTCGGCCAGGGTGTTCATTGAGCGCCCTCCTCCACAATGCGGTAGACGCGCAGGCCCTCCGAAACTTCGGCCTGAACATTGAGACCCAGGCGTTTGCGCAGGGAGCCGCTGAGCATGCCGCGCACCGTGTGGGCTTGCCAGCCGGTCAGCGCCATCATCTGAGCCAACGTTGCGCCCGGGGTAGAACGCAGCAAGGCAATCAGCTGGGATTGCTTACTTGCGGGATGCGTGGTCGGAGCAGCAGAAACAGGCACTGAGCGGGGCAATGATTTGCCAGCTGCAGGCTTCTTTGCAGGGGAATTTTTGGCGGCGGCAGCGGGCTTGGCTGCAGACTTCACCGCAGGCTTGGCTGACGAGGTGGACTTGGGTGTTTTGGTGGTGGGTGGTGTGCGTTTCATTGAATGCTCCCGTGCCACAAGCGGCACGGGTCGCAGTAACGCTCTACATCACCAGCGCTTCAAGTCATTTCGGCAGTGTCCGTGGTGCAAGGTCATGATTACCAGCCTGCGCTTGCTGGAACACCGGAATTGATCGATGCAGTGGCGCAGGCGGTGTGGTGGATGGTGGAGGACCGTTTTGCAGCGGTTGCAGCCACTCGGTGTTAGCGACACACAACGGCCGCTGTCGCGAAGAAAGCGGAAGTCGCGACTCCGCGCCGCCCCAGCCCCGGCGCGGTCATTGCATTCGATCGCACGGTGGAGACCTGTACCAAGATGTGTGGTCTGCACTGTACGAGCTGCAACGCCATCCACAGAATCACGCTCACCGCAAGCAAGACGATCGTGGCCAGCCTGTGCTGATTCTCGCGCCCAGCACGCCGTCGAGCCAGCGGGCACGGAAACAAGCCGAGCAGATAGCCGCAATGCTCCCTACGGCAAACTGCCGGCGTCACTGCATCGCGTGCCGTTCTTGCCTTGGGTGGACGCCCCCACGGACTAGGCGGGGTGGGAAGCGCTGGCAGACGAGAACAATATCGCGGAGCCGGCCTTCAGGGCGCCTAAGGGACTGGGACCCGCTGCGGGTGTGGTCACAAAGGAGACCGACGGCCGAGTCTGGCTCGTTGGCCCGACAAACCAATTTGGTGGCTACGAGCTCACGTTTCCCAAGGGTCGCCCTGACGGCAACAGCCTGCAAACCACGGCGCTGTGCGAGGCCTACGAGGAATCGGGTCTGCGCGCGCGGCTGCTGCAGCACCTGGTGGATGTACGGCGTTCACAGACCTACACGCGCTATTACCTGGCCGAACGCATCGGCGGCTCGCCGGCCGACATGAGCTAGGAAAGCCAGTGTGTGATGCTGGTACCTCTGTCAAAGCTGCCCGTTCCACAGCAGCGTGTGTCTTCCATGATGTGCTCAGTTGACGTTGTTGGTGGCGATAGAGGCTAACGGAGTCCCAGAGGCCTTGGAGTCCTGGCGGATACCTTTGGGCTCCTCACCACGTTCATCCCAGCGCCGACACCCATGCGAGCGGTACAAGTTTTCAGGTTACCCTAACAAATGGCCCAGCCTGGCCCGTTGTGCGCAGGCAAAAGCCCAGCACACACTCACCGAATCTCAATCTCGCAGTTCAGCGCGTACCCAAACCCGCGCAAGGCCAGAATCGATGCGTCGGGCGCGCCGCAGGTGTGCAGCTTTTTACGCAAGGAGCTGATGCGCATTTCCATGTTGGCTTGCGACAAGCCCCTGTGGTGGTGGTCCACCAGTTGCATGGCTTGCCACCGCTCAAGCTTTCGCCCTGCGGCGCGAGAAAAAGCCGCCAACAGCATGCTTTCCCCGTGACTCAGCTGCGATTCACCCAGAGGGCCTATCAGACGATGGCTGTTGCTGTACAGCATCAGACGGCCATCAACCTTGGGCACACCGGCTTTCAAGCGCAGTGCCAGGCCGCGCACGCAAGCCAGCAACTCGGCCTGCTCAACCGGTTTGATGAGGTAATTGTCTGCACCGTGGTTGTAGCCATCGAGTCGGTCATGCAATTGACCGCGGGCCGTCATGAGCACTATGCCCGCCAGTGGCTGGCTGGCGCGAATCCGCTTGATCAATGAAAACCCGTCCTCGCCGGGCAAATTGACATCCACCAGGTACAGATCCGGCAGGTCGCGGGTGGGGGTGTCATCCACCTCTTCCGCGCTGGATACGCCGGTGGTGTGATGACCGTTGGCATTCAAGAAGTCGGTGGTGGCGTCCCGCAGGCTGTCGTTGTCTTCAACAACCAGAATATGCAGCGAAGGCGTTGCGTCCATCGCGACCATCTTATCGGGCTGCCCCATGCCAAGCCAAAACAAGCCAAAAGTGCGGTCAAGCCACGCGATTCAGGGGCAGCGTCACCACAAAACGCACCACCTCGTCGTCCGGCACGTATGAAAGTTGCCCCCCCAGCGCTTGCACCAGGTGTTGGGCCAGGTACAAACCCAGCCCTGTGCCAGATTGCCGCTTCGCCTGAGGCGAGCGGTAGTACTTGTCAAAGACGTGTGTTGGGTCGGGCCAGCCTGCCTTGCCTGGCACGTTGGCCACGGTCACGCGGACGGCCTGGGGCGTTTGCGAGGCCTGCGGCATCTGTCTGTCGTGCTCCAACGCACAGGCGAGCTCAATGGTTGTCTGCGGCTTTGCGTATTTGCCGGCGTTATCCAGCAAGTTGCTCAAAACGATGAAAAGCAGTTGCGGATCGGTCTCCACAGGCAATGCTTTGGGCACGTTCAATTGCACGTTTGCAGGTTGTGCAGAGGCAGACCATGCGCTGCGCACCACATCCACGAGATCAACGGTTTGAAATCGCGCGCTGAGGCGTCCATCACCCAATTGAAGAGCTTGCAGGCAACGGTCAATCACACCGTTCATGTCGCGCATGGCATCTCGAATTTCTTTGACGCCCTTGGCTTGGCCATCCAGCCGCAGATGCATGGTTGCCAAGGGCGTCTTGATCTCGTGCGCCAGCATGGCCAGGAGCTTCTCCTGCTCCTCACGCAACTGGCGCTCATGCGCCACCGCCAGCGTGGTGGTCTTCAAGGCCAGCTGGGTTTGCTGCCTCTGCTGGTCCAGCTTGAAAGCGCGGTATTGCAGCACCAGCATGAGCAGCAAGCTGATCACCAAGGTGTGCACCTGGCTGACATAGATGGTCCACTCAGTGGCAGGCAGCCAGCCCAGCCCGGTGGTGGAAGACAGCGCAAAAATCGTCAGAAAACCCAGGTAGAACGTCACCAACACCTTGCGCGTCAATGCCGGCACTTTGCTGCCCTCTGGCGAATCGGCCCACACCCGGCCCGTGATGGCGCACAACAAGCAGATGGGTGGCGCCAACAAAATCGTGACCATGTTGCTCTGCAACGCCCAACTGACGTTGCCCCAGGCCACCAGCACCAAATTGACCAGCACCAGAAGCAGCAGGGCGTCAAGCAGGCCCATCGCCCACGGGGCAGGTCGAAACTCCCGCAAAAAACGGGCGTGGAACGCCACACCCGCCCCCACCACCAACACAGAAGCGAAGCTGCCCAGCAGGTTCAGGGCTTCAGCACTCCAGGCGATCGGCCAAAAACCCCGCATGAAGCCCAAGGAGGTGAGGCCAAACAGGCAGGCCGTGATATTCATCAACGCAAACCAGCCCATCAACACGTCACGGCGCAACACAAAGCCCAAGCAGGCCCAAAGCAGCAGCACCATGACAGCGCCGATGTAGAGGCTGGTGACGATGTTCCACTGAAGCACCCTGAGTGCAAGTTCTCGCGGCGGCAAGACCGCCACATGGATCTGCCGGGTGCTGGTGGACTGCAACCGCAGCCAGATGTCGCGGGGCGCGTCGCCTCGTGAGATGGGCCACAGAAAGTCCGAACCGGGAAGCGGATCGAGGCGCGGATGGTGGCGGTCACCCACCGTGCCGGCATGCCCGTCCGGCGCCAGCGGGTCAAACAGCTGCACATCGTCCAAATACGCCGGCCGAATGCGCAGCACAAGGTCCTGCAGGTCAGCATCGGTACCACCCATGACTTCGCCAGCCTGCGGGTCTATACGCAAACGCAGCCAAAGCACTCCCGTGCCATAGCCGCGATTCAGAGTCCCTTCAAACGGCTGAGTGGTTTGCTTGCGCGCATCGCTCCAGCTCCACTGGCCAGCAGGGTCTTCTGCCCAGCTGCGCTCGACGATGTGATCTTGCGCCAACGCAGTGGACATGCCCATGAAACAGCCGAGAAACAAGGCCATCCACGCGGCCAAATACCTCAACATCGGTCGTCTCCGCGACACAGGCACGGCCAGCAAGCTTGCATTTGGGTTTCTTTGGTTTCGGCTCAGAGCGATCGGTAGAGTTGTTCAAAATTAACAGTTCATAACATATTAAGACAACCCCCATGGCCACCTCCATTGCCGCCCCATCCTTGCAGAACCTGTTGGTCAACACGTGGACCAACGTTTACAGCGCTGCGCCAGTTGCCGGCTTCACGGGCACCGTGCGGGTCGTGGTGGAGGTCGGTAGCGGCAGCCTCAAGCTCAGCAACAGTAGCACGGGCGTCACTAATGCCGCCGGCTATGGCGACCTGTACGACGGCTCTGCCTCCAGCATTGCGTTTGAAGGCAACCTGACGCAGGTCAACGATGCCTTGCAGTCGCTGCAGGCCTACAACAGCGACGCCAATGCGAGCCCCACACTCAAAATCAGCGCAGTCAAGGGGGGCCCAGCCTACAACCCAGTCAACGGGCACTATTACGAATACATCGACTACACAGCAAAAGGCTTAACGGACAAAACCTGGACAGGCGCCCAAGGTTACGCGGCTAACTCCGGCACGAAATTCAACGGCTTGCAGGGCTACCTCGTCACCATTACTTCGCAGCAGGAAAACGACTTCATCGTTGGCAAAGTCGGCGGCAACGCCTGGATTGGGGCCAACGATGCAGCAGTCGAAGGTACCTGGAGGTGGGTCACTGGGCCGGAGGCAGGCACCCTCATCATGACCGAGCCCGGTGATGGCGCTAACCCCATTGACAGCGAGTCTCCTTTCTACAGCTGGCAAACCGGCGAGCCAAATGATGGTGGCGGCACTGAGGACTACGCTCAGCTCATCAGCAGCGGCACCGGAGGGCTGGTAGCAGGAAGGTGGAATGACCTGGTGAACACCGGTGGCGGTGAGCAATACACCGTCACGGGCTTTGTCATTGAGTACGGTGGCTATTCCGACGACAACCCTACTGAAGTTGCACGCACCACCACCACGACCCTGACTATCCAGGCGACCCCTGTCATCACCAGCAATGGCGGCGGCGATAGCGCCACCGTCAGCTACGCCGAAAACGGCAACAGCGCCATCACCACAGTCACCGCCAGCGATGCCGATACTGGCGACAGCAAAACCTACAGCATCACGGGCGGGGCCGATGCGGCACTGTTCAACATCAACAGCACCGGCGCACTCACCTTCAAGGACAGCCCCAACTACGAGGCCCCGAGCGACAACGGCACCGATAACAGCTACGAAGTCAAAGTCCGCGTCACAGACAGCTCCGGCCTGTCCGACGAGCAGACCCTGACGGTGAACGTCACGGATGTGAACGACAACGCACCCGTATTCACCAGCGGTGGCACCGGCACCGTGACCGAGAACGCCGCCACCAGCACCGTGATCTACGACGCCGCAACCACGGATGCCGACAGCACAGGGGCCAATCAGGCGGTTGCCTACAGTTTGAAATGGGATGGCAGCGCCTCCGATGCTGAGTTGCTGACCATAAACAGCAGCACCGGCGAAGTCACGCTCAAAGCCAGCGCCAACTTCGAGGCAAAGAACAGCTACGCCTTCACCGTGGTCGCTACCAACGCGGGCACCGGCGCCACCTTGGTGACGGAGCAAGCGGTCAGCGTCAGCGTCACCGATGTGAACGAGACCCCGGCCATTGCAGCCGGTGGCTCCACCGCCTTCACCGAGCAAACCCCCACCGCCGTTGCCCCGGCCATCACCCTCAGCGATGACGATGGCAACTGGGTCGGTGGGACGTTGATGGTGCAGATCACAGGCAACCCCAGTGGCGATGACAGCCTGATCCTGCCGACCACCAACCCAGGTGGTAGCGGCATCTGGCTGGATGTGATTGGCGGCAACCTGCTGATGAGCGGGACCACGCAAATTGGCACAGCCAACGGTAGTTCGGCCAACGGTGGCGCACCCTTTCCATGGGTCTTTACTTTCGACAGCAACGCCACCAACGATTTGGTCCAAGACGTGGCGCGGGCTGTGCAGTTGACCAACAGCAGCAACGACCCCACCACCACAGCACGCACCGTCACCTTCACCGCCACCGATGCGGCCAACGCCACTGCTTCGGCCATCCAGACGGTGACGGTCACCCCCGTCAACGACGCACCACAGGTCAGCAACCGCGTCGATCCCGCCGTCATGTACACCGAGGACGGCGCCGCGGTGTGCCTGTTCAGCGATGTGGTGGTGAGCACCGTGGAAAGCGGCCAGTCCATCACCGGAATGACCTTCACGGTCAGCAACGTGAGCGATGCCACCGAGTTTCTGAACGTTGATGGCCAGCCGATTGCACTGACCCAAGGCAACACCGGCACGACGACCGCGACTGGCGTGACCTACAGCGTCAGCGTGAACGCCGGCACCTCGACCCTCAGCCTGAGCAAAGCCGGGGGGGCCACACCAGAAGAGACGGCCGCCCTGATCAATGGCATCACCTACAGCAACAGCAGCCAGAACCCCAGCACCACCCTCCCGCGCGCGGTGACGCTGACGTCTATGACCGACAGCGGCGGCAGTGCCACCGCCACCCTGAGCCTGACCTCCACGGTGACGCTGGTGGCGGTGAACGATGCACCCTCCGACATCGCCCTGTCTGGCACCACCATCGCTCTGGGCGACACGGCGCAGCGCATCGAAGTGGGCACCATCAGCGTGACGGATTTGGATAACGTTGCACACACACTGACACTCGGAGGAAGCGACGCCGCGTTGTTTGAGGTCGAGGATGGCAAGCTCTATCTGAAAGCCGGCACGCCGCTGAACCCCACCGCCAAACCCAACTTCTCCGTCAGTCTGACCGCTGATGACGGCGCAGCCGTCAACAACACCTACACCAAGGATTTCACGATAGGCATCACCGAGAACGTGGCGCCGGTGGTCAGTGTGGCTGCCGTCAACGGGAGTCAGTTGACGCTCGTGTTTCAAGACAGCAGCCGCCTGGAACCAACCAAGGTGCCCGCTATCAGTGCTTTCACGGTATCGGGGGGCTACACGGTCAGCGCGGTCAGCGTTCCCGACGACGCTACCAAAACCGTGATCCTCACACTGGATGCCGCACCCAGCGGCGACATCACTGTCGGTTACACGCAGCCAGACTCAGAAGCCAATCGCTTGCAAGATGCATTGGGTAATCTGGTGGCGAGCTTTGCCAACCAGGCTGTGATCAACGGCAGCGTGGACACCAGCACGGCAACCATCAGCGTGCCCAACGGCGGCACCGTGCCGGCTCCCCTCGGTGATTTCACGCTGATCAACGACAGTGACACCCCTGCCGTGGTCAGCGGCCTGCGGGATGGTCAGACCGTGACCCTGAGCGGGAGCGGACCCGCGCAAATCAGCGACCCCGCGGGCAGCCTGACCGTTGCCAACACGGGCAGCGGCACCGTGACCGTGGATGGTCTGAACACCGGCTCCACCTTGACCACCACGGGCAGCGGCCCCACGAGCGTGACCAACCCGGATGGCAACCTCAGCATCGTCAACAACGGCTCCGGTACGGTAACCGTCAACGGACTCAACCCCGATGCCACCCTGAGCACCGGCGGCACGGGGGCCATTGACTTGGTCGGGCCCGAGGGCAACCTCATCTTGAACAACACGGGCTCTGGAGCTGTGACGGTCTATGGGCTGCAGAACGGCGCAGCACTGAACGTCACCACGGGCACCCAGCCCATCAACGTTGATTTGAGCCACCTCACTTCAGGCCAATCCATCACGATCGATAACGATGGCAGCGGCGTCGTCCATGTGTTCAACGTACCAGAGGGCGTCACGGTGTCTTTCACGGGCGCAGGGCCGGGGAACAGTGCCCCGACCATCAGCGGGATTCCCGCCGCTGCACAGGCAGTGGTGGCTGGCGCTGCCGCCGCGCTGGCCGACTTTGCCGTGGCCGATGCGAACGCCGACAACACTCTGTTGGTCACGCTCACGGCGAACAATGGCGCGATCGGGGGCTTGACCGACAACGACGCACACACACCAGGCATTCAGCTTACCGGTAGCGCGGCAGCCATCAACAGTACGTTGGCCAATGCAACCTTCACGGCATCGAACGCTGGGCCAGCCAGCCTTGCCATCAACGTGACAGATGGCGTGTTTGCACGCCCGACCACTGCCACTTACAGCTTGACTGCTGCACCGGCGCCAGCGCCCGAGCCCGACGACCCACCCGCGCCAGCGCCGGCACCCGCGCCAATCCCACCCCAGAACCAGTGGCCGAATCTGCCCGATGGCGACGGGGACGGGGTTCCCCAATTGGTGGAGGCGCGAGTGCCCTCCCTGGTGACCAGCGGCTCAAGCGCAGCCCCCGGAGATGGCAACGGCGATGGCATTGCCGACACGGCGCAAAGCGACGTGTCCTCCGCCGCCTTCCGAGCGACAGACGCGATCAGCCAGAACCCGCAGGCACCGGTGACTTTCGTCACGCTGGTCAGCAACAGCCTCGCGGGCAAGCCGGTTGGCAGCACCGCAATCACGCAGATGAGCCAGGTGGATGCCCCGGCCGGCCTGCCAGCGGTGATGGAGGCTCCCCTGGGGTTGCTGGCCTTCACTGCAGGGGTGATCAACGTTGGTGACTCCGGCAGCTTCAGCCTGTACGTCGATCCCGGCTTGGGGGTGAACGGCTTCTGGCGACAAGACGCCAACGGCACCTGGGTGAACCTCGCCAGCAAGGCCTACGGTGGTGGCATGGTGGAAGAAGGCGGCCGACTTCGACTGGACTTCGTGATCGAGGACGGCGGCGCCTTTGATGCCGACGGCGCGGCCAATGGCTTTGTCTCCGCGCCTGGGGCGGTGGGGTCGATGCCGCTGTCTCTGGCCGAACACCAGCCCGTCGTTGAAAACGATGGCTTCTGGTTCTAAGAGCCGATTCCAACTGACTTCCAGCCTTCGAGAGTTTGAATATGAACCGCTTTTCCAATGCGCACAGCTTCGCCCGCAAGCCTTTCGTGGCTGCACTGACCGCCATCGCCCTCAGCCTGGGCCTGAGCGCATGCGGCGGCGGTGGTGACAGCAACGACGAAGCTCCGGCTGTCATCAACCCCACCTCCAGCATCCTGCAAGGCCGCTGGGCCAGCACGGGGCTCGATCCGGCCTACACCGCCATTGCGGTGCCTGCCTCCAGCGGCGCCAACACCCCGGCCGTAGACACCCTGTGGGGCCTGGCGCAAGACGGCAGCACCCTCTACAAGCTTCAGGCCAACGGCGCCGATGGCGCTGCTGCCACCGTCACCGGCAAGCGCTTCACGCTGGGTACTGATGCAGTGGCCGCAGTCACCCCGGGCAGCTACAGCGTCTCCAGCACCACCGGCACACAACTGACGCTGCAATCCGCCCTGGGCGCCAGCGCCACCTTCACCCGCAGCGACGTCATGAGTACCCCGTTGCGCGCCGACCAGGCCAACGGCAGCTGGCGTGCCGCGCTGGGCAGCATCGAAGTGAGCTGGACCGTGCAGAGCGCTGGCATCGCCAATAACCTGACCGGCACCAGCACCAGCGGCTGCACCTACAGCGGCGCCAGCACCGTGGTGGCAAGCCAGAGCCTCTACCAAGTGAGCTTTGAGGAGAACTGCGCCGGCACGACGCAGCGCTTCAGCGGCATCGCCACAATCTCGGGCGACGACAGCCGCCTCACGGTGGTGGCCACCAACGCTGACGAGAGCCGCGGCGTGGCCCTGCTGTTCGCGCGCCAGCCCTGAGCGATGAACCGCCTTCAAATCCCCCAGGGCGAATTCACCCGCGCCCTGGGGGCGCTGCGCCGCGTGTATTGGCAGGTCGGTGGCGTGAGCCTGGTCATCAACCTGCTGCTGCTGGCGCCCTCGCTCTACATGCTGCAGACCTACGACCGGGTGCTCACCAGCCGCAACGAGAACACCCTGCTGGTGCTCACCGTGCTGCTGGCCGGCCTGCTGGCGCTGGAGGCGGCGCTGGAGTACCTTCGTTCTTTGGTGATGAGCCGCGCCAGCGCCGGGCTGGACCTGCAGCTCGGCCCCAAGCTGTTTGATGCCGGCTTCGAGCAGCGGCTGAGCCGCCAGGGCAGCCTGGGCCAGACGCTGACCGACCTCGGCCATGTGCGCAGCTTCCTCACCGGCAAAGGCCTCATGGCCTTGTTCGATGCGCCGTGGTTGCCCATCTACCTGGCGGTGACCTTCCTCATCCACCCGGTGCTGGGCTGGTTCGGTCTGGCCTCGGCCCTGCTGCTGCTGGCGCTGGCGGTGTACAACGAACGCGCCACCGGCGCCTTGCAGGTGGAAGCCAGCCGCATGGGCAACGCCGCACACCAGCTGGCCGACACCAGCGCACGCAACGCCGAGGTGGTGGACGCGCTGGGCATGCTGGGCTTCATGCGCCAGCGCTGGCTGCTGCGGCAGCACCAGTACCTGGCCACCCTGGGCGATGTGAACCAGCGCGCCGCGCGCATTGGTGCTGTGGTGCGCTTTGCCCGCACCTTCCTGCAGTCTGCCATCCTGGGGCTGGGCGCCTACGCGGCCATGGTGTCGAGCATGACGCTGGACCAGGCGGTGGCAGCCCACGCCAAGTACCTGGGTGGCGACCCGGCCGAGTCCGAGGTAAAGGCGCGCAACGCGGTGGCCGAGTTTCTGAACGTG
>NZ_JBHTCA010000016.1:0-96262 GCF_042665215.1 Hydrogenophaga atypica | reverse complement strand
ACGCCACGAATCGCAGATTTGAAAGTGAACAGGAAAGTCAATGAAATCAACGATCTACCAACACCACCTCCGCGCCAGTGCTAGCTTTTCGTACCGTCACTTATTGCACTGAAAACGAGGAGACCCCTGGAAGCCGTGGTGGAACGCCTGGACGTGAAGCGCCAGATTTTTGGCGACCTCGAAGGCATCGTGGGCCCCGACGCGGTGCTGGCCACCAACACCTCCTCGTTGTCGGTGACGGCCATTGCCGCCCAGCTCAAGCGCCCCCAGCGTCTGGCCGGTTACCACTTCTTCAACCCCGTGCCGCTGATGCGTGTGGTGGAGGTCATTGCAGGCCTCAAGACCGACGCCGCCGTGTGTGAGCAGCTCAGCGCCTACGCACGCGCCATGGGCCACACGCCCGTGCTGGCGCAAGACACCCCGGGCTTCATCGTCAACCACGCAGGCCGGGGCTATGGCACCGAGGCCTTGCGCGTGGTGGGCGAAAACGTGGCCGACTTCGCCACCATCGACCGCATCCTCAAAGACCAGATGGGCTTTCGCCTGGGCCCCTTCGAGCTGATGGACCTCACGGCACTCGACGTCTCGCACCCGGTGATGGAGTCCATCTACCACCAGTACTACGAAGAGGCGCGCTACCGCCCCAGCGTCATCACAGCCCAGCGCCTGGCCGGTGGTGTGGTAGGCAAGAAGGTGGGCGAAGGCTTCTACAAATACGCCGATGGCGTGGCGCAGATGCCACCCGAGCCACCCGTGCCACAGGTGGCCGAACTGCCACCCGTGTGGGTGCCGGCCAAGGCTGCGCGGCGGCCCGAGCTGTACCAGTTGCTCAAGGACCTGGGTGCACGGATCGAAACCGGGCAACAGCCGAGCGAACAAGCGTTGATTCTGGTGGCGCCGCTGGGTATGGACGTGACCACCATCGCCGCCGTGGAACGCCTGGACGCCACGCGCACCGTGGGCATCGACATGATGCTGGAAGACGCGGCCACCAAGCGCCGTGTGCTGGCCACCAACCCCGCCACCCGCCCCGACATGCGCGACGCTGCGCACGCCCTATTTGCCAAAGACGGCAAGGCTGTGAGCGTGGTGCGCGACAGCGGCGGCTTTGTCACCCAGCGCGTGGTGGCCACCATCGTCAACATCGCCGCCGACATCTGCCAGCAGGCCATCTGCAGCCCCAAGGACCTGGAAACCGCCGTCACCCTGGGCCTGGGCTACCCCATGGGCCCGCTGGCAATGGGCGACCGCGTGGGCCCCACCAACGTGCTCGAAATCCTGTTCAACCTGCAGACCGTGTACGGCGACCAACGCTACCGCCCCAGCCCCTGGCTGCGCCGGCGTGGCGCGCTGGGCCTAAGCCTCATGCACGAAGAGGAATGAGTCCCCCCCGCGCCACCTTCGGCGTCACCCCCCGGGGGGCGATGCCAGCCGACTGGCAAAGCCAGATCGGCGGCATCCCCGACGGAGACATTGGATAACCCTATGGCCGCATCACTCCAAAGCCACAGCGTCGGCGCCACCATGGTGCTGACCATCAGCAACCCGGAGCACCGCAACGCGCTGGGCCCCGACATCTACACCGCCGGCATCGAGGCCTTCAATGCCGCCGACAGCAACCCCGAGGTGCGCAGCATCGTGCTCACCGGCGAAGGGGCGCACTTCTGCGCCGGTGGGCAATTGCAGCGGCTCAAGGACAACCGTCAGAAACCGCCGGAGTTCCAGGCACGTGGCATGGACGAAGGCCTGCACAGCTGGATCGAGGCCATCCACGCCTGCTCCAAGCCGGTGATCGCGGCGGTGGAAGGCGCTTGTGCCGGCGCTGGCTTCTCGGTGGCGCTGGCCTGCGACATGGTGGTGGCCGCCGACAACGCGGTGTTTGTGATGGCCTACAGCAACGTGGGCCTGTCGCCCGACGGCGGTGGCAGCTGGGCGTTGGCGCGGCAGTTGCCGCGCGCCACCGTCATGCAATTGCTGATGCTGGGCGAACGCATGAGCTCGCCCCGCCTGCATGCACTGGGTCTGGTCAACGAGGTCACGGCGCCCACCGCCAGCGTGAACGCCGCGCTGGCGCTGGCCGAGCGGCTCAATGCACGCGCGCCCAATGTGCTGGCCAGCCTCAAGGAGCTGGTCAACGACGCACCCAACCAGGCGCTGCACGCACAACTGAGCGCCGAGCGCGATCACTTTGTGCGCAACCTGCACCATGCCAATGGCGGTGAGGGCATTGGCGCCTTTCTTGAAAAGCGCGAACCCCGGTACCGCTGAGTCGAACCGCCGGGGTCGCTCGCGCGACAAACCCGGCTTATCCAGTCACTGAAAAGACAGCCCATGGACGAACCGATTCTGACAATGGACGAACGAGAGGCGATCAACAGCGGTCGCTGGTTTTCCAACCTCTCGCCCTCCCTGAGACACGACATTCTTCGATGTGCCCACGTCAAACGCTTCAAGGACGGCGACCTGATCGTCGCCCGCGGCGAACCGCCCACCGAGTGGACCGCGGTGGCCAAGGGCGCGGTGCGGGTGAGTTCCACCTCCTTGTCGGGCAAGCAGATCACACTGACCTATGTAGAACCCGGCGTGTGGTTTGGCGATGTGGCCATGTTCGACGGCGACCGACGCACCCACGATGCCTACGCACACGGTGCCACCACGCTGCTGTGTGTGTCGCGCACCGATTTCCAGAAAATACTGGCCCAGCACGTGGAGTTGTACGAGGCCTTGATGCGACTGCAGGCGCGGCGCATCCGCACGCTGTTCGGTCTGGTCGAAGACCTCAACACCCTGCCCTTGCGTGCGCGGCTGGCCAAGCAGTTGCTGCACCTGGCACGCAGCTACGGCGTGCCCTGCCTGAACGACAACAACGAGGTCCGCATCGGTCTGCAGTTGGCGCAGGAAGAGTTGGCGCAACTGCTGGGTGCTTCGCGCCAGCGGGTCAACCAGGAACTCAAATCCATGGAGCGCGAAGACGCCATCCGCATCGAACCCGGTGGCCTGGTGCTGCGCGACCGGCCAATGCTGATGCGCATCGCCGAAGCCGAAAACTGATCTTTTTTCCGGAGTCCACCGCGACATGAGTGCCACTGAAGATTTCACCGGCACCCGTGCCGTGGCCGACCAACACGCCTTTGATGTGCCCGCGCTGGAGCGCTGGCTGCTGGCCCACCTGCCCGGTTTCGCCGGCCCGCTGCAGGTCGAGATGTTCAAGGGCGGCCAGTCCAACCCCACCTACAAGCTGCTCACGCCAGGCCGTGCCTACGTGATGCGCGCCAAACCCGGCCCGGTGGCCAAATTGCTGCCCTCGGCCCACGCCATCGAACGGGAGTTCAAAGTCATGAGCGGCCTGCGCGGCACTGGCGTGCCGGTGGCGCAGATGTTTGTGTTGTGCGAGGACGAGTCGGTCATCGGACGCGCCTTTTATGTGATGGAGTTCGTGCAAGGCCGTGTGTTGTGGGACCAGTCCCTGCCCGGTTTCAGCCCTGCCGAGCGACGCGACATCTACCTCGAAATGAACCGTGTGATGGCCGCGCTGCACACGGTGGATGTGGCCGCCGCTGGGTTGAGCACCTATGGCAAACCCGGCAACTACTTCGAGCGCCAGATTGGCCGCTGGACCAAACAGTACCAGGCCAGTGCCGACGGCGCCGGGCCGCTGACCCAGCCCATCCGAGAGATGGAACAGCTCATCGAGTGGCTGCCCGCCCACATCCCGGCGATGGCGCGCCGCGAAGACCTTGTGTCGGTGGTGCACGGAGACTACCGGCTCGACAACCTCATGTTCCACCCCAGCGAGCCGCGTGTGCTGGCCGTGCTGGACTGGGAACTGTCCACCCTGGGCCACCCCTTTGCCGACTTCAGCTACCACTGCATGTCGTGGCACATCCCACCGGGGCTGTTCCGTGGCATCGGTGGGCTGGATCTGGCGGCGCTCGGGATTCCCTCCGAAGACGAATACATCGCCCAGTACTGCCAGCGCACCGGCCTGGCCACGCCCGAGCAATTGCGTGCCGACTGGAACTTCTACCTGGCCTACAACATGTTCCGCCTCGCCGCCATCTTGCAAGGCATCGCCAAGCGTGCCGAATCCGGTACCGCCTCCAGCGCACAGGCCCGCAACTCGGCCGAGGGCGCTCGCCCCATGGCAGAAATGGCCTGGCGCTTCGCCCAGCAGCACGGTTGAACCCCTTTCCCCACCCTAGGACTCCCCATGGATTTCGACTACACACCCAAGGTCAAGGACATGCAAGCCCGCCTGCTGGCTTTCATGAACGAGCACATCTACCCCAACGAGGCGCGTTTTTTTGAAGAAATTGCAGCCAACCGCGCCAAGGGCAATGCCTGGATGCCCACCACCCTGATCGAAGAGCTCAAACCGAAGGCGCGTGCCGCCGGCTTGTGGAACCTCTTTTTGCCGCGCTCACCACGCGCACCCGAAGGCCTGTCCAACCTGGAATACGCGCCCCTGTGCGAAATCATGGGCCGCGTGCCGTTTGCCGCCGAGGTGTTCAACTGCTCGGCGCCGGACACTGGGAACATGGAGACGCTGGAACGCTACGCCAGCGAAGCCATCAAGGACCAGTGGCTGGAGCCGCTGCTGCGCGGCGAGATCCGTTCGGCCTTCCTCATGACCGAGCCCGAGGTGGCCTCTTCAGACGCCACCAACATCCAGTGCAGCATCCGCCGGGACGGCGACCACTACGTCATCAACGGCCGCAAGTGGTGGTCCTCCGGCGCGGGTGATCCGCGTTGCGCGGTCTACATCGTGATGGGCAAGACCGACCCCGAGGCGCCCCGCCATTCGCAGCAGTCCATGGTCGTGGTGCCGTCCAACACCCCGGGCATCACGGTGGTACGGCCGCTGTCGGTGTTCGGCTACGACGACGCGCCACACGGCCACATGGAAGTGTTGCTCAAGGACGTGCGCGTGCCGGTGACCAACCTGCTGCTCGGCGAAGGTCGTGGCTTTGCGATCGCCCAGGGCCGCCTCGGCCCGGGCCGCATCCACCACTGCATGCGCACCATAGGCGCGGCCGAGCGGGCGCTGGAGCTGATGTGCAAACGCCTCAACAGCCGTGTGGCATTTGGCAAGCCCATTTCGGCCCAATCGGTGTGGCATGAACGCATTGCAGAGGCGCGCTGCATGATCGAACAGGCGCGCCTGCTCACACTCAAGGCCGCCTACATGATGGACACCGTGGGCAACAAGGTGGCCAAGGGCGAGATCGCCATGATCAAGGTGGTGGCCCCCAACATGGCTTGCCAGATCATCGACTGGGCCATCCAGGCGCACGGCGCAGCCGGCGTCAGCGACGACTTCTCGCTCGCCTACAGCTATGCCCACCAACGCACCCTGCGCCTGGCCGACGGCCCGGACGAGGTGCACCGCCAGTCCCTGGCCAAGCTGGAGCTGGCCAAACAACTCGCTCTGAAAAGCGAGGTGGACATGCCGGTGACGCGCGGCTGCTGAACGCCCGGCGCCCGAAAACAAAAACGGCCCCGATCGGGGCCGTTTTTGTTGCTGGAAGCAGATCAGTTCCGCGTCTGATCGACCAGCTTGTTCTTGGCAATCCAGGGCATCATGGCGCGCAACTGGGCACCCACCACTTCGATGCTGTGGTCGGCCGTGTTGCGGCGGCGGGCCGTCATCGACGGATAGTTCAGGCGGCCTTCCTGGATGAACATCTTGGCGTAGTCGCCGTTCTGGATGCGCTTGAGCGCATTGCGCATAGCCTTGCGCGACTCTTCGTTGATCACCTCGGGGCCGGTCACATACTCGCCAAACTCCGCGTTGTTGGAGATCGAGTAGTTCATGTTGGCGATGCCACCTTCGTAGATCAGGTCCACGATCAGCTTCAGCTCGTGCAGGCACTCGAAGTAGGCCATCTCGGGTGCGTAGCCGGCTTCGGTGAGGGTTTCGTAACCCATCTTGATCAGCTCGACCGCACCACCACACAGAACAGCCTGTTCACCGAACAGGTCGGTCTCGGTCTCTTCCTTGAAGTTGGTCTCGATGATGCCGGCCTTGCCGCCACCGTTGGCCATCGCGTAGCTCAGAGCCAGGTCGCGGGCCTTGCCGCTCTTGTCCTGGTGCACGGCCACCAGGTGGGGCACACCGCCACCCTGGGTGTAAGTGTTGCGCACGGTGTGGCCGGGTGCCTTGGGCGCCACCATCCACACGTCCAGATCGGCGCGGGGCACAACCTGGTTGTAGTGCACGTTGAAACCGTGGGCGAAGGCCAGCGAGGCGCCTTGCTTGATGTTGGGCGCGACGTTGTTGGTGTACACCTCGGCGATCTGCTCGTCGGGCAGCAGGATCATGACCACATCAGCGGCCTTGACGGCGTCGTTGACTTCCATCACGGTCAGGCCGGCCTTGCCGACCTTGTCCCACGAGGCACCGCCCTTGCGCAGGCCGACCACGACCTTGACGCCGCTGTCGTTGAGGTTTTGTGCGTGGGCGTGGCCTTGCGAGCCGTAGCCGATGATGGCCACGGTCTTGCCTTTGATCAGGCTCAGGTCACAGTCTTTGTCGTAGAAAACTTTCATGGGGTTGCTCCGTTTAAAAATCAGGACTTTTCAAAGGTGGATTTGGCAATCGTCAGCGCGGTCGCAGCACAGGGCCAGCCCGCATAGAACGCCAAATGGGTGATAGCTTCAACGATTTCCTCAACCGATAAGCCATTTTCTACTGCACGCTCCAGATGAAACGGCAATTCGTTCTGTCGATAAAGTGAAACCAAGGCTGCGACGGTAACCAAGCTTCGGTCACGCTTGGACAAGCCCGGTCGCTCCCAGATATCGCCGAACAGCACATTCTCGCTGACTTCAATGAACTTGGGCGCCAGCGATTTCAATGGGTGCGAGGCAGGGGCGCCGGACATGCTCAAACCCGCAGGATGCGTTCGCCACGGCCGATGCCGCTGGCACCGGTGCGCACGGTCTCCAGGATGGCACTGCGTTCAATGGCTTGCAGGAAGGCGTCGTTCTTGGCCTGGTCGCCGGTGAGTTCGATGGTGTAGCTCTTGTCGGTCACGTCGATGATGCGGCCACGGAAGATGTCGGCCATGCGCTTCATCTCCTCGCGCTCCTTGCCCACCGCGCGCACCTTCACCATCATGAGCTCGCGCTCGGTGTACGAGCCCTCGGTCAGATCGACCACCTTGACCACTTCGATGAGGCGGTTGAGGTGTTTGGTGATCTGCTCGATGACGTCGTCCGACCCGGTGGTCTGGATGGTCATGCGCGACAGCGACGGGTCTTCCGTCGGTGCCACGGTCAAAGACTCGATGTTGTAGCCCCGGGCCGAGAACAGGCCCACCACGCGGGACAGGGCGCCGGCTTCGTTCTCGATGAGAACGGCAATGATGTGTTTCATGTGTGGATTCCTCTTTTCTGCGCCCTCCCCCGCTGCCGGTAAGCAGCGGGCTTGGCGACAAATAGATTCGTCTGGGGGAAGTTCAGCGTTGGGCGTTGAGCGTTTGGCGTGAACCCACGCTCAACGCACCACGCCTGACGCTCAACCGCTTACAGGTCTTCGGAACCCAGCAGCATCTCGGTGATGCCTTTGCCGGCCTGAACCATGGGGAAAACGTTTTCGGTCGGATCGGTGCGGAAGTCGATGAACACCGTGCGATCCTTCAGGCGGCGCGCCTCGCGCAACGCACCTTCCACGTCTTCGGGGCGCTCGATCAGCAGGCCAACGTGGCCATAGGCCTCGGCCAACTTCACGAAGTTGGGCAGCGCGTCCATGTAGCTGTGGCTGTAGCGGCCGGAGTACTCGATCTCCTGCCACTGACGCACCATGCCCAGGTAACGGTTGTTGAGCGACAGCACCTTGATGGGGGTGTTGTACTGCAGGCAGGTGGACAGTTCCTGGATGCACATCTGCACCGAACCTTCTCCGGTGACGCAGAAGACTTCGCTCTCGGGCTTGGCCAGCTTGATGCCCATGGCGTACGGGATGCCCACGCCCATGGTGCCCAGGCCACCGGAGTTGATCCAGCGGCGTGGCTCGTTGAACTTGTAGTACTGCGCCGCCCACATCTGGTGCTGGCCCACGTCGGACGTGATGTAGGCATCGGCGTCCTTGGTCATGTTCCACAGGGTCTCGATGACCATCTGCGGCTTGATCACGTCCTTGTTGCCGCGGTCGTACTTCATGCAGTCGCGCGCGCGCCAGCCTTCGATGGTGTCCCACCAGGCCGACAAGGCTTTCTCATCCGGTCGCGTGGTGCTCTCGCGCACCATGTTGATCAGCTCGGTCAACACATCTTTCACGTCGCCAACGATGGGCACGTCCACCTTGACGCGCTTGGAAATGCTGGACGGGTCGATGTCGATGTGGATGATCTTGCGATCGACCGATGCGAAGTGTTTGGGGTTGCCAATCACGCGGTCGTCAAAACGTGCACCCACGGCCAGCAGCACGTCACAGTTTTGCATCGCGTTGTTGGCTTCGATGGTGCCGTGCATGCCCAGCATGCCCAGGAATTTTTTCTCGGTGGCAGGGTAGGCACCCAAACCCATCAGGGTGTTGGTGACTGGGTAACCCAGCATATCCACCAGGGTGCGCAACTCTTGCACCGCGTTGCCCAGCAACACGCCGCCGCCGGTGTAGATGTAGGGGCGCTTGGCATTGAGCAGCAGCTGCAGCGCCTTGCGAATTTGCCCACCGTGCCCCTTGCGCACCGGGTTGTAGGAGCGCATTTCCACCTTCTCGGGGTAGCCGTGGTAGGGCACCTTGTTGAAGGACACATCCTTGGGGATGTCCACCACCACCGGGCCGGGGCGGCCGCTGCGGGCGATATGGAACGCCTTTTTCATCACCATGGCCATGTCACGCGCGTCCTTCACCAGGAAGTTGTGCTTGACGATGGGGCGGGTGATGCCGACGGTGTCGCACTCCTGAAACGCATCCAGGCCAATCGCGGCGGTCGGCACCTGACCGCTGATGATGACCATGGGAATGCTGTCCATGTAGGCCGTGGCAATGCCGGTGACCGCGTTGGTCAGGCCGGGGCCGGAAGTGACCAGCGCCACACCCACATCACCGGTGGCGCGGGCATAGCCGTCGGCGGCGTGCACGGCCGCCTGTTCGTGGCGCACCAGCACGTGCTGAATGGTGTCTTGTTTGTAGAACGCGTCGTAGATGTGCAGCACCGCACCACCGGGATAGCCCCAGATGTACTGGACATTCTCGGCCTGCAGGGCCTTGACGAGGATTTCCGCTCCGCGGAGTTCTTGGGAATCGGCTGCGCCGGCAGCGGCGGCCGAGGCCATTTCGGCCTTGTTGATTTCCATGATGAACCTTTCGAGAATTTCTCTGACGAAATACCTTGGGTGCCCCTTGGCCCACTCTTGTGAAGCGGCTTCGGGACTTGAGGCCAACGCCATGGGCGGCAACGTAAACCGCGCGACGAAGACCCGTTTGCCTTTTGACTTGCAGCGCGCATTATCGCACTGCAGCAAGCTGCCACAAAAATCAATCCATAAAAATTGTTCATTTCGTGATGCGACAATCCGCGCATTGTTCTTGCGCCCCAGGCGCCCGCCCCATGTCTTCCGCACCGGTTTCCACGTCCCCCGCCGCCCTGACCACCGCCCCCTTGCGGGCCCCCACGCTGATGCGCCGCATGGCCTGCTGGCTGTACGAAGGCATGTTGATGTTTGGTGTGGTGTTCATTGCCGGCTATTTGTTTTCCACCCTCACCCAAACCCGCCACGCACTGGACAACCGGTTCGGCCTGCAGTTTTTTCTGTTTGTGGTGTTCGGCATTTATTTCGCATGGTTCTGGTCCAAAGGCCAGACCCTGGCCATGAAAACCTGGGACATCCGTGTCGTCGATGCCCTAGGTCAACCCATCACCCAAGCGCGAGGTCTGTGGCGCTACGTGCTGTCGTGGCTGTGGTTTGTGCCGCCGCTGGCCGTGAGTTGGGCGCAGGGCGTGAGCGGCGGCGAGGCCTTGGTGCTCGTCTGCGGCTGGGTGGCCATTTGGGCCATCCTCTCGCGTTTTCACCCGCTTGGGCAGTTCTGGCACGACGCGCTGGCCGGCACCCGCCTCGTCCACGTGGAGCGCAAAAAATGACCGCCCCCATGCAGGAACGCGAGGCGCCCACGGCACAAAAGCAGCGCCACGGCCTGTCGCGCCTGGTGCACGCCTTTGGCTATTCCATCGAAGGCCTGCGCGCCGGCTGGGGCGAGGCCGCACTGCGCCAGGAGATGATCGCCGCCGTGCTGCTGCTGCCCCTGGCGTTCTGGGTCGGCCAGAGCTGGCTGGAAGTCGCCTTGCTGTGTGGCGCCGTGGTGCTGGTGCTGATCGTCGAATTGCTCAACACCGGCATTGAAACCGCCATCGACCGCATTGGCCCCGAGTGGCACGCGCTGTCCAAACGTGCCAAGGACATGGGCAGCGCGGCTGTGCTGCTCAGCCTGCTGCTGTGTGGCGGCATCTGGGCTGCGGCTCTGTGGCACCACTTTTTCTGACGACATGACCCCGAACTTCTCTCTCTGCGTTTATTGCGGCTCACGCCCTGGAGCCCTGCCCGCCTACACCGAAGCCGCTGCCCAAGTGGGCGAGTGGATAGGCCGCCACGGTGGCCAACTGGTCTACGGCGGCGGGCGCAATGGTCTGATGGGTGTGGTGGCTCAAGCCACGCTGGCGGCCGGAGGTCGCGTCATTGGCGTCATTCCGCAGGCGCTGGTGGACAAGGAAGCCGCCAACACCGATTGCACCGAACTGCACGTGGTGCAAACCATGCACGAGCGCAAACGCCTGATGGCCGAACACGCCGATGCCTTCCTGGCCTTGCCTGGCGGCATTGGCACGTTTGAGGAATTGTTCGAGGTCTGGACCTGGCAGCAGCTCGGCTACCACAACAAGCCGCTGGGCCTGCTCAACAGCGCGGGCTACTACGACGGCCTGATGGGCTTTTTGCGCAGCGCCGTCGCACAAGGCTTCATGGGCGACTGGCAGATGGACATGTTGCGCGTGGAGGCGGACGCCACCGCGCTGTTGCCCAACTTGGTGCAGGCCGCGGGCCTGACCGCGCAGGCCAGACTGGACGAGATCTGATCGGAATCAGACCGCCGTGTCGTCCTGTTCGCCGGTGCGGATGCGGATAACGCGCTCCACCTCGGTGACAAAAATCTTGCCGTCGCCAATTTTGCCGGTGCGGGCCGCGCGGATGATGGCGTCCACACAGCGGTCCACGTCATCGTCCTTGACCACCACCTCGATCTTGACCTTGGGCAGGAAGTCCACCACGTACTCGGCGCCACGGTACAACTCGGTGTGGCCCTTCTGGCGCCCAAAGCCCTTGACCTCGGTCACCGTCAAACCGGTCACCCCCTGCTCGGCCAGGGCTTCGCGCACCTCTTCCAGCTTGAAGGGTTTGATGACGGCGGTGATCTGCTTCATGCGTGGGGCTCCGGGCTGAGTGGGGAAAGCCAAAACTTTATCACGCGGGGCACAATGTGGGCCCATGCCCACACCTCATCTGCCCCGTCACGTTCCGATTGCCGCCACTTTTCGCGGCGGCCACCCTGAAAACGTCCATTTCGGCAGTTTTGCCGTGGTCAGCGCCACTGGCGACGTGCTGGCCAGTGCGGGCGACATCGATTTCCCCCTCTTCACCCGCTCGACGCTCAAGCCCTTTCAGGCCATGCCGCTGATCGCGCAGGCAGCGCAGCGGTGGTCGCTGGAGGACGCCGACATCGCCCTGCTGTGCGCCAGCCACAACGGCGAGCCGCGCCACACGGAACGGGTGGCAACGCTGCTGGCACGCATAGGCGCAAGCGACGCGGCTTTGGCCTGTGGCACACACGAGCCCTACTTTTTCCGGACCCTGGGCCAAACGCCTCCACCTGGCGCGACATACAACCGGCTGCAACACAACTGCTCCGGCAAACACACGGGCATGTTGATGCTCGCGCACGTGCTGGGTCAGCCCTTGGCCGGCTACCTGGACGTGGCGCACCCGGTGCAGCAGGCCATCGCCCAAAGCGTGGCGCATTTCAGTGGCATCGCGCCCGAACGCCTGGTGCGCGGCACCGACGGCTGCAGCGCACCCAATTACGCGCTGCCACTGCGCGCCCTGGCCCAGGCCTTTGCCCGCCTCACGCTGGAGGCCCCCGATGCGGTCTACGGCAGCACGCCGTTGCGTGTGGCACGCGCCATGAGCCGCCACCCCGAGATGGTCAGCGGTGAAGGCCGTAACGACCTGTTCCTGATGCGGGCCGGCAGTGGCGACTGGGTCAGCAAGGTGGGCGCCGATGGTGTGCAGGCCATCGCCAGCTTCAGCCGGGGCGTGGGCATCGCGGCCAAGGTGAGCGACGGCAACCTCACGCCGCTGATGGTGGCCTTGGTGTCGGCCCTGGACCAACTCGGGTGGACCAACGACGCCAGCCGCCAGGCCCTGGCAGTGCTGCTGCCCCCACCCATGAAAAACGCCGCAGGCATCGAGGTGGGCGACATGCGTTCGGTGCTGCAGCTGCAGCACCATTGAGCAGCGATCTGGCGCAGGGCCGCCCCAAGCCTGATCAGCCCCTCGGGGGCAGCGACCCGCGCAGCGGCGGAGTGTGGGGGCCTTGTTTCAAGACCGGTATTTGGACGTGATGGGGTAACGCCAGTCCTTGCCAAACCCCCGGTGCGTGACGCGCACCCCCACCGGCGACTGGCGGCGTTTGTACTCGTTGATGCGGATCAGGCGCACCACCTGCTCCACAGCGGCCTGGGGGTAACCGGCGGCCACGATTTGTGCCGGGTCCATGTCGTTTTCCATGTAGCGCTCGATGATGGCGTCGAGCACCTCGTATTCGGGCAGGCTGTCCTGGTCGGTCTGGTCGGGGCGCAGCTCGGCACTGGGCGGGCGGGTGATGATGCGCTCGGGAATGGGGTCTTTGCCGGTGCCAAAGGGATCATGGGCATTGCGCCAGCGTGCCAGGCGGAACACCATGGTCTTGGCCACGTCCTTGATGACCGCAAAACCACCCGCCATGTCGCCGTACAGGGTGCAGTAGCCGGTGGCCATCTCGCTTTTGTTGCCGGTGGTCAGCACGATGCTTCCAAACTTGTTGGACAAGGCCATCAGCAGCGTGCCACGGATGCGCGCCTGGATGTTCTCTTCGGTCGTGTCTTCCTTGAGCCCGGCAAATTCGCCCGCCAGGCTGGCCTTGAAGGCCTCGAACTCGGGGCGGATGGAAATTTCGCCGTAGCGCACGCCCAGGCGTTTGGCCATGTCCCGCGCGTCAATCCACGAGATGTCGGCCGTGTAAGGCGAAGGCATCATCACCGCACGCACCTTGTCCTTGCCCAGCGCGTCCACCGCGATGGCCAGCACCAGGGCCGAATCGATGCCGCCTGAAAGGCCCAGCAGCGCGCCGGGGAAGCCGTTTTTGCCGATGTAATCGCGCACCCCCATCACCAAGGCATGCCAGAGATCGCTTTCCACCGAGCCCTCGGGCGCCATCGCACCCGACAGCCTGCCGCCATCGAGCGCCACGTCAAACGCCGCTTCGCTGAAGCTGGGCGCGCGCGCCGCCAGCGCGCCATCGGCGTTGAGGGCAAAGCTGCGCCCTTCAAACACAATTTCGTCCTGCCCACCCACCAGATGCGCGTACACCAAGGGCAGGCCCACATCGGCCACACGCTCGCGCATGGTGGTTTCGCGCTCACCACCCTTGCCCACATGGAAGGGCGAGGCGTTGATGACAGCCAGCAACTCGGCGCCTGCGGCCTTGGCATCGGCCGCCGGGGCATGGAACCAGGCGTCCTCACAGATCAGCAAGCCCACTTTCACCAACTGGCCGTCGTGGCCGGGCACGTCAAACACACAGGGGGTGTTGCCGGGCGCGAAGTAGCGTCGCTCGTCAAACACCTGGTAGTTGGGCAACTCGCGCTTGGCGTAGGTGTGGGTGATCAACCCGTCACACACCACGCTGGCCGCATTCACCAAACCAGGCACCGACACGCTGCGTGTGCGCTCCGCGCCAGGGCGGCGTGCCGGGTGGCCCACCACAATGCGCAGGCCACTCAACCCCGCCGTCTCGCGGGCCACTGCTTTCAGGGCATCATCGCAGGCGTCGATGAAGGCGGGCCGCAGAAACAGGTCTTCGGCGGCGTAACCACACAAGGCCAGTTCGGGCGTCAGCAACAAACGCACGCCACGCCCATGGGCCTCGCGGGCGGCCCGCACGATGCGCTGGGCGTTGCCCTGCAGGTCGCCGACGACAAAATTGAGCTGGGCGATGCTGATGGAAACGGTCATGGACAACGGACGGGAACAGAAAACCGAGGAAGCCGGATTGGCAGCAAACGATTATGTCACCCGGGTCGATGACGACCCCACCGCCCTGCCCCGCTGTGCGTGGAACGCCCTGCTGGCGCACAGCGAAGACCCCAGCCCCTTTGTTCGGCACGAATACCTCTGCGCACTGCACCAGAGCGAGAGCGCCGCCCCCCACACCGGCTGGGCGCCACGCTTCATCAGCCTGTGGCAAGGCGGCGAGTTGCACGCAGCCTGTCCGCTGTACCTCAAAAGCCATTCGTACGGCGAATACGTGTTCGACTGGGCCTGGGCCGAGGCCTACCAGCGCCACGGCCTGCGCTACTACCCCAAGGCCGTGATCGCGGTGCCCTTCACGCCGGTGCCGGGGGCTCGCCTGTTGGCCCGCGATGAGCACGCGCGTGCCGCGCTGCTGCAAGCCGCACAGGCGTATTGCGAGGCGGAGAACATCTCTTCGCTGCACCTGCTGTTTGCGCGGGATGCCGAGATGGCGATCACCACCGCCCAAGGGCTCATGGCACGCCACACGGTCCAATTCCACTGGGATAACGGCACCCCTGCCTATGGCGATTTCGACAGCTTCCTGATGACACTGAACCAGGAAAAGCGCAAAAAAATCCGCCAGGAACGGCGCAAGGTGAGCGATGCCGGGGTGCGCTTCCGATGGGCGCGGGGCCAGGACATCACCGCCGCAGACTGGGCGTTTTTCTACCGCTGCTACGAACGCACCTACCTGGAACACGGCAATGCGCCCTACCTCACTCCCGCGTTTTTTGAAGCCGTGGCGCGCGACATGCCCGGCCACTGGCTGCTTTTCATTGCAGAGAACGCACAGGCCCAGCCCATTGCCAGCAGCCTCATCGCCCTGAGCGACACCGGTGCCTCACCTGCGGTGGCCTACGGTCGCTACTGGGGTGCACTGGAACGGGTGGATTGCCTGCATTTCGAGGCCTGCTACTACCAGCCATTGATGTGGTGCATCGCACACGGCGTGCGGCGCTTTGAGGGCGGCGCCCAGGGCGAACACAAAATGGCCCGCGCCTTGTTGCCCGTGAAAACCCACAGCGCGCACTGGCTGGCCCACCCGGCCTTTGCCGATGCGGTGGAACGTTTTCTGACGCGTGAAGGCGAAGGCGTGGACAACTACATGGCGCACCTGGAGGCACGCAACCCGTTCAAGCAAGAAAACGCACGGCGCTGAGCACCCCCAGCAGCACCGGCTGATGCAGCATGTAGTAACTCAAGCTCCATCGACCCAGAGCCGCCATCCACCCGGGCGCCGCGCCTTCCAACGCCGAGTCAGGGCGTTGCAGCGCCCAACGCCCACAGCACATGCCCAGCCACATCACACCCAGCCACGGCAGCAGGGGCACGTAATCTTCGGTGATGGGTTTGCGCGAAATCAAGCCCAGCCAGTTGGCCCACGGCTCGTTGAGCCACTGCCAAAGGGGCTGGGCTGCGATGTGCGAGCCCGCCAACGTAGGCAAGGCCAATGCCACTGCGGCCAGTGGCAACAAGACGGCGCCCGACCAGCCCGCGCTGAGCCGGGCCACAACCAACATCACCGCCAGGCCATGCAGCACGCCGAAGTAGATGAAGCTGTGTGGAAACATCCACCACGACCCCACACTCACCAACAAGGCGCAACCCGCCACCTGGGCCCAACGGCGCCAGAAGCGCGCCCAGCTCTGTCCCTGCGCGTGGGCCACGGCCTGGCCGAGCCCGGCGCAAAACAGAAACAGCGACACGATCGCGGTGCGCTGCCAGGTCCAGAACGGGTCACGGTAGAAATCCGCATCCAACCAGCCGAAAAACCGCAAGTCAAACGCGAAGTGGTAGGCCGTCATCCACAACATGGCCACGGCGCGCAGCGCGTCGATGCGGTCGAGGCGTGCGCCACCACCCAAAGACTTGCTCATCATTGGCTCTGTGCCTGCCACTTCAACAAGATGTCGGCCAAAGCCTGGGGTTCGCTGACCATGGGATCGTGCCCTGTGGCCAGCGTCTGCAGCTGCCAGCCGGCTTGCGCGCGAACCCGCTCCCGGCTCACCGCGATGGTGGGCAAGGCGGGTGAGGTGCAATCGACGAACAGCCGGGGCACGCGGGCCCAGGCCGCTTCGTCAAACTTCAAGGGCGAGCGGTAGACAGCCACAGGTTGTGGCGTTTGCCGGCGGTTCACCCACGCACGGTCAGCCCCCTCCAGGCCAAATACCGACGCATCAGGTGCAGGAAATGACAGGCCGCCACTGGCCTCGGCCTGGTTCAATCGGGCCTGGATGGTCTCCGGCGTGTGCGTGCTGCTCCAGCTTTCGCCGCTGTGTGGCACAACCGCGTCCACGTACACCAGCGAGTGCAGCCGCTCGGGCGACTGCGCCAGCAGGGCATCGGCCACCCCGGTGACGACCAAGCCCCCGTAGCTGTGCCCCACCAGCACCACGGACGCCAGCTCCTCGGCTTCGATCAGCGCCAGCACGTCCTGGACATGGGTTTCCACGCCGCTGACAGCGGTCAGCAAGTGGCTGCGCTCGCCCACGCCCGTCAACGTGACGGCATGCGCCGTCGCGCCCGCAGCGCGTAAAACGGGCAACACGCGGCGCCAACACCAGGCGCCGTGCCATGCGCCATGCACCAATACGATGGAAGGAGGCTGCGAATGAGACGTCATGCGCCGCATGATGCCTCATCCGCCCCCGGGGGCTCAATGCACCTGTCGCTCGAAACTGAACTGCCCCGGTGACCGAATGGGGTCCACCCCCACTGGGATCACGTCCTTGGGCGCAAACCGCCCCTCCAGAATCAGCTTGGACAGCGGGTTCTCGATGCGCTGCTGGATGGCCCGCTTGAGCGGGCGCGCGCCGTACACCGGATCGAAACCCACCTTGGCCAACTCGGCCAGCGCGGCCGGCGTGACCTCCAGCGACAGGTCCATCTGCGCCAGGCGCTTTTGCAACAACGCCAACTGGATGCCCGCGATGGCCTCGATGTGCTGCGCATCCAGGCTGTGGAAGACCACCGTCTCGTCGATGCGGTTCAAAAACTCAGGCCGGAAGTGGTTCTTCAGCTCGCCCCAGACCGCGTCCTTGATGTCCTCGGCGTCCTGGCCTGTCATGGCCTGAATCATGTGCGAGCCGATGTTGCTGGTCATCACGATGACGGTGTTCTTGAAGTCCACCGTGCGGCCCTGGCCGTCGGTCAGGCGGCCGTCGTCCAGCACCTGCAGCAGCACGTTGAACACATCCGGGTGGGCCTTTTCCACTTCGTCGAGCAGCAGCACGCTGTAGGGCTTGCGGCGCACGGCCTCGGTCAGGTAGCCACCTTCGTCGTAGCCCACGTAGCCGGGGGGCGCACCAATCAGGCGGGCCACCGAGTGCTTCTCCATGAACTCGCTCATGTCGATGCGGATCAGGTGGTCTTCGCTGTCAAACAGAAAGCCAGCCAGCGCCTTGCACAGCTCGGTTTTGCCCACACCGGTGGGGCCCAGGAAGAGGAAGGAGCCGGTCGGCCGGTTCGGGTCGCTCAAACCCGCGCGCGAGCGGCGAATGGCGTTGGCCACCGCAACGATGGCCTCGTCCTGACCCACCACACGCTCATGCAGCTTGGCCTCCATCTGCAGCAGCTTGTCTTTTTCACCCTGCATCATCTTGGCGACCGGGATGCCGGTGGCGCGGCTCACCACCTCGGCAATTTCTTCTGCCCCCACCTGGGTGCGCAAGAGGCGGTTGGCGTTGCCGGCGGCAGATTTGCCCGCCTCTTTGGCCTGTGCTTCCTGCAAGCGCTTTTCCAACTCCGGCAGCTTGCCGTACTGCAGCTCGGCCACCTTGGCCAGGTCGCCCTTGCGGGTCAGCGTGTCGATCTGCTGGCGCAGCTTGTCGATCTCCTCGCGCACCTGTGCGCTGCCTTGCGCGGTGGCCTTTTCCGCCTTCCAGATTTCGTCCAGATCGGCGATCTCCTTCTGCAGGCTCTCGATCTCTTCGTCGATCAGCTCCAGCCGGCGCTGAGACGCCTCGTCCTTTTCACGCTTAACGGCTTCGCGTTCGATCTGTAACTGGATCAGGCGACGGTCCAGCTTGTCCATCACCTCGGGCTTGGAGTCCAGCTCGATCTTGATCTTGGACGCGGCCTCGTCAATGAGGTCGATGGCCTTGTCGGGCAAAAAGCGGTCGGTGATGTAGCGGTTGGACAACTCGGCCGCCGCCACGATGGCTGGGTCGGTGATATCCACGCCGTGGTGCACCTGGTAGCGCTCCTTGAGGCCACGCAGGATGGCAATCGTCGCCTCCACCGTGGGCTCACCGACCAGAATCTTCTGGAAGCGGCGCTCCAGCGCGGCATCCTTCTCGATGTACTTGCGGTATTCATCCAACGTGGTCGCGCCCACACAGTGCAGCTCGCCACGGGCCAGAGCGGGCTTGAGCATGTTGCCGGCATCCATGGCACCCTCGGCCTTGCCGGCACCCACCATGGTGTGCAGCTCGTCAATAAAAACGATGGTCTGGCCCTCGTCTTTGGCCAGTTCGTTCAACACGGATTTGAGACGTTCCTCGAACTCGCCCCGGAACTTGGCACCGGCCAGCAGTGCGGCCATGTCCAAGCTCAACACCCGC
The DNA here is from genome assembly GCF_042665215.1 of Hydrogenophaga atypica. NCBI lineage: Bacteria > Pseudomonadati > Pseudomonadota > Betaproteobacteria > Burkholderiales > Comamonadaceae > Hydrogenophaga > Hydrogenophaga atypica. The sequence continues at coordinate 77,372 of NZ_JBHTCA010000016.1, read as the reverse complement.
TTGCCCTTGAGCGAATCGGGCACCTCGCCCGCCACGATGCGCTGCGCCAAGCCTTCCACAATGGCCGTTTTGCCCACACCGGGCTCGCCGATCAGCACCGGGTTGTTCTTGGTGCGCCGCTGCAGCACTTGGATGGCGCGGCGAATCTCGTCGTCGCGGCCAATCACGGGGTCCAGCTTGCCCAAACGGGCACGTTCGGTCAGGTCCAGGCAGTATTTTTTCAGCGCCTCGCGCTGGCCTTCGGCCTCGGGGCTGTTGACGCTCTGCCCACCGCGCACGGCGGTGATCGCAGACTCCAGGCTCTTGCGGTTCAAGCCGTTTTCGTTGGCGATGCGGCCCAGTTCGCCCTTGAAATCGGCCACGGCCAGCAAAAACAGCTCGCTGGCCACAAACTGGTCACCGCGCTTGATGGACTCCTTTTCGGCCGCCTGCATCAGCGTCACCGTGTCGCGGCTGACCTGCACTTGGTCCTGGCCCTGCACCTGGGGCAGGCGCTTGACCGCCGCCTCGCAGGCGGTGAGCAACCCGGCAGTGTTGACCCCCGCGCGTTGCAGCAGCGCCTTGGGGCCATCTTCCTGCCGCAGCATGGCCACCAGCACGTGGGCGGGCTCAATGTAGGCATGGTCGTTGCCCAAGGCCAGGCTTTGTGCCTCGCCCAGGGCTTCCTGGAACTTGGTGGTGAATTTGTCGATGCGCATGGAGCGGCTCCAAAAACTTGATTGACACCGACGTGGGGCCGGCGGTGGTCTTTTCAAGCCATGAACGAAGCTTCCCGCGCCAAGATGACGCCGTCCTTGACGCAGATCAAGGCTGCGATGGGCGCCAGTACGCGTATGTCCAAGCCGGCGCAAACCCCAGCCGTTGGTACAAGGACAAGGCGGGCGCGTTGCTGGCATCAACCTGCAAAAACACCCGTTGGATACCGCGTGACAGCGCTTCCTGGGCCATGGCAGCCAGCACACGTGTGGCCAGCCCCTGGCCACGGTGGGCGGCGGCGGTGCGCATGCCATGCACGCTGAGCCAGCCGTGCGCAAAACACGCCATGCCGCAAGCACGGGTCTCGCCATCCACGCGCAGACTGGCATAGCGGCTGTCCTGTGCGCGGGCCAGTGCAGCAGAACGGCTGGCGCCATCCACTGGGTCCAGGCCTTCGCCCAGGAACATGGCCATCCAGGCGCCGTCGGGGCGTTCGTCCAGCGTGCAGGCGGATGTCTCGGCGCCCACCAAACCTGCCAGCGTTGCCACTTGCACTTGTGTGGGTTGCACACGCAGCCAGCCAGCTGCAGAGAGTTCATCGCGCACATCGGACCAAGCGGCCACCTCAGGCAAACGAAACACCGGCCGGTAACCCGCTGCGCGGTAGCGCTCCACCACCGCTGCCCACCCGGCGACACTTGCGGGGTCATGGTTGATGGGAACGGCCGCATGGGCGCGGCCCACGGTGCCGTGGTCCATCGGCAGCAGCCAGCCGGGCAGTGCCTCCACGCGCTCGGGCGCCACCGCTGCCAACGTGGCGCGTTCGATGCTTTCGACGTCGGAAGGCAACACGCTCACGCCCCCGCGTTGCCCGCGTTGATGCCCCATTTGGCCAGCGCCTGGTCGTCGCTCACACGCGCATCCACCCAACGCGCGCCCTCGGGCGTGTCTTCCTTTTTCCAGAACGGCGCCTGGGTCTTGAGGTAGTCCATCAAAAACTCGCAAGCCTGGAAGCTTTCGCCCCGGTGCGCCGAGGTGACCGCCACCAGCACAATCTGGTCGAGTGGCTGCAGCAAGCCCACGCGGTGGATGACGCGAGCGCCAAAGATGTCGAAGCGGCGCTGCGCTTCATCGATCATGGCTTCGATGGCTTTTTCCGTCATGCCGGGGTAGTGCTCCAACTCCAGCGTTTTCACCGACTGGCCGTCGTTGCGATCACGCACCGTGCCCACAAACGCACACACGGCGCCCACGCGGGTGTCGCCTTCTCGCAGATGTGCCACCTCGGTGTTGAGGACGAAGTCTTTGGTTTGTATGGAGACGGAGAACAGCATGATGCGATTGTGTCACCAGCGCCAGTTGCGGTTGTCTGCATGGGGCTGAAGCAGATCCCAAGCGTTGCCGTACAGGCCTATGAAAACGGCCATGGTGCCGTGGGCTTGCTCCTGCGGCTCTCGCACAAAATGGACGCCCCACGCAACAAACCGCCGGTCGTCGCGCGAAAAGCCGTCAAACGTCAACCGCCGGTGACTGGCGGAAAAAACGCCACCTCAGCGCCCTCGCTGAGGGGAGAGGCTTCGTCGCCCACCATGGCCTGGTTCAAGGCCACGCGCACGGCCTTGCCACGCGCCAGGGCTTGCGCGTAGGCGCCACCACGCGCGATCAGCTCGTCGCGCAAAGCACCCACCGTGGTGGCCGCCACTTCCAGCGTTTCCCCGCCCTGCCCCAAGGCCTCACGGATGGAGGCGAAGTACTTGAGTTGGATTTTCATGCCAGCAAGTCCGTCAAAGGAATGAAACGCACCAGATCGCCACGGGCAATGGCGTTGCCGGGCGGGTTGTCGATCAGGCCGTCGGCCCAGACAGCCGAGGTCAACACGCCCGAACTCTGGTTGGGGAACACATCGACACCACCCAACGCATTGCGTCGAGCGCGCAGAAATTCACGGCGCTTGTCGCCCTTGGGGAGGTCGAAATGGGCTGGCAGCATCACGGCTGCGGGCAGCGCCGACGTGGCGTCCACCTTAACGCCTTGCAGCCGCAACAGGAAAGGCCGCACCAGCAACAAGAAGGTGACGAAGCTGGACACCGGGTTGCCCGGCAAGCCAATGAAATGTGCAACGCCCACCCGGCCATGGGCAAACGGCTTCCCGGGTTTCATGCCGATCTGCCACAGGTCCAGGTGCCCCAGCGCCTGCACAGCGGGCTTGATGTGGTCTTCTTCGCCCACCGAAACCCCGCCGCTGGTGAGGATGAGGTCGTGGTGTCGCGCGGCTTCGCGCAGCGCGGTGACAGTGGCTTCGCGCTGGTCGGGGACGATGCCCAGATCGCTGACCTCACACCCCAAACGCAGCAGCAAAGCCCGGAGAAAAAAGCGGTTGGAGTTGTAGATGGCGCCGGGCTTCATGTCGGCTGGGGCAACGGTGCCCGGCATGACCAACTCGTCGCCGGTCGAGAACAAGGCCACACGCACGCGAGGCGCCACCGCCAACTCGGCAAACCCGATGCTCGCCGCCAGGCCAAGCTCAGCTGGCCCCAGGCGCGTCCCGGCGGGCAACACGGTGCCGCCTTTTTGCACGTCTTCACCCTGGCGACGAATCCACTGCCCAACAACCGGTTGGCTGGAGAAGGACACACGCCCGTCCTCTTGCACTTGTGCCTCCTCCTGCATCACCACCGCGTCGGCACCTGCCGGCACGGGCGCCCCCGTGAAGATGCGCGCCACCGTGCCGGGCAGCAGCGGACCGCCGAAGTGGCCCGCCGGGATGCGCTGCGAGACCACCAGCGGGGCACCAGCCGCCTGCGCCAAGTCGGCCACACGCACCGCGTAGCCGTCCATCGAGGTGTTGTCGTGGCCAGGCACATCCAAAGCGCTGACGAGGTCCTGCGCCAGCACACGGCCATCGGCCTCGAAGGTGGGCACCTTCTGGACACCAGCCAACGCCGCCGTGTCGTTCAACAGATCGGCCAGCGCGTCCTCCAACGGGCGCAAACCAGGGCGAGGGCTCGGGGTCACGCTCATGCGCAGTGCTGGGCGATGTAGGCCTTGACCTGGTCGGCCTGGGCGGGCATGACCAGCACCCGCTTGGGCAGGTCTTCAATGCCCACGAACTTGGCCGGACGCTCGGGCTCACGGCCCAGCGCTTCCACGATGGTGCCGGCGAACTTGATGGGCAAGGCCGTCTCCAGCACCACCATGGGCACACCGGCTTGCAGGTGTTCGCGCGCCACCTTCACACCGTCGGCGGTGTGGGTGTCGATCATCAGGCCGTGGCGGCTCCAGCAGTCGCGGATGGTGGCCAGGCGGTCGGCGTGGGTGCTTTTGCCGCTGACAAAACCATAGCGGCCGGCGGCCTGGGCAAACAGCGGGTCGGCGCTCAAATCGAAACGGCCGTGCTTCGCCAGTTGTGGACCGAACAGATCGGCGGTGCGCCCGGCGTCGCGACCCAGCAGATCGAACACAAAGCGTTCGAAGTTGCTGGCCTTGCTGATGTCCATGGACGGGCTGGACGTCTCGTGTGTGTCGGCACTGCCGCGCACGCGGTAGACGCCGGTGCGGAAGAACTCGTCAAGCACGTCGTTTTCGTTGGTGGCCACCACCAGCTGCGCGATGGGCAAGCCCATCATGCGGGCCACGTGGCCGGCACAGACGTTGCCGAAGTTGCCGCTGGGCACGGTGAAGGACACCTGCTGGTCGTCTTTCGTGGTGGCCTGAAAGTAGCCGGCAAAGTAATACACCACCTGAGCCAACAAGCGCGCCCAGTTGATGGAGTTGACCGTGCCGATCTTGTACTTGCGCTTGAACTCGAGGTCGTTGCTGACCGCCTTGACAATGTCCTGGCAGTCATCAAACACACCTTCGATGGCGATGTTGTGGATGTTGGCGTCCTGCAGGCTGAACATCTGGGCCTGCTGGAAGGGGCTCATGCGGCCGTGTGGGCTGGTCATGAACACGCGCACACCGGCCTTGCCACGCATGGCGTATTCGGCCGCGCTGCCGGTGTCGCCGGAAGTCGCGCCCAAGATGTTGAGCTGCTCGCCGCGCCGGCCCAGTTCGTACTCGAACAAGTGGCCCAGCAGCTGCATGGCCATGTCCTTGAATGCCAGCGTGGGGCCGTTGGACAGGGCTTCCAGCCAGAGGCCGTTTTCCACATGTCGCAGCGGCACGATCTCGCCCGTGCCAAACACCTCGGCAGTGTAGGTCTTCTGGCAGATGGCGCGCAGGTCGGCGGCGGGGATGTCGTCGATGTAGAGCGACAGCACCTCAAAGGCCAGATCGGCATAGCTCTGCTCGTGGTAGACCTTGCGCCAGCGCGCCAGGGTGGCCGCGTCCACCTGCGGGTAGCGCTCGGGCAGGTACAGGCCACCATCGGGCGCCAGGCCTTCGAGCAGGATGTCGCAGAAGCGGCGCGGCGTGTGATCGCCACGGGTCGAAAGGTAGTTCATAGGGTTTTCATGCCGAGGGTTCATCGGCCCAGGGGTTGACGAGCCGGATGCCCGTGTCTTCGAAATGGCGGGTGTTGCGGGTGACGATTGTCAGACCGTGGTGGAGCGCTGTGGCGGCAATGACCATGTCCAGCGCGTCCTGCATGCGGCCCATAGCCCGCAGCGACGCCTTGAGGTCACCAAACTGCCGCCAGACGGCCTCATCGGTTTTCAGCACGCGCCCTTCAAAGCGCTGCGCCAGCGCCAGCGCCCATGCCTGCAGTTGGTTGCGTTTGGCGCTGGGAGGCAGACAGGCCACACCGTAGTGAATTTCACCGAACGAAGCCGCCGACACCGCACAATCGTCGCCATGGCGAGCCAGCCAATCCTGGACACCAGGATGCGGCCGCAGGTAGGTGGATTCGGACAGCGTGCAGGTGTCGAGCAGCCAGCGCATTGCCGTTCAATCTTCGCCAAACAGGGGGGCACGCCCCTCGCTGCGATCACGCGGCATCTCTGGCAAGCCACCTTCCACCTTGGGCGCACTCAGCAGAAATTCGACAAACCCGTCACCCGCGTGCGGGCCCTTGCGCGCACCCTCATCAGCCACCGCCACCACGCGCACCACCGGCCGACCATGGCGCGTGACGGTTTGTGGCCCTTCGTGCAGGGCACGGTCAATCACCTCACTGAAGTGGTTTTTCGCTTCTTGCACTTGCCAGACAGCGTTCATGGCGGTCTCCTTTTCAGGACATTCTGGCCACAATTCTAGCCCAATCAGGCCAGTTCTTCCTTGCGGATGCGGGTGATGGGAGCCAACACGGTGGGCAGGGCTTGCATCTGTGCCATGGCGTCGTTCATCGTGCCCTCGCGGGTGTCGTGGGTCAGGATGATGAGGTCGGTCTGGGTGGAACCCTCGCCGCCGACCTCATCGGCCTCGCGCTGCAGCACGGCGTCGATGCTGATACCGGCACCGGCCAGGATGCCGGTGACCTGGGCCAGCACGCCGGCTTCGTCGGCCACACGCAGGCGCAGGTAGTAGCTGGTCACCACCTCGCTCATGGGCAACACCACCTCGTTGCTTATGGCGCTGGGCTGGAACGCCAGGTGCGGCACGCGGTGCTGCGGGTCGGCGGTGTGCAGGCGGGTGATGTCCACCAGGTCGGCAATCACGGCACTGGCGGTGGGCTCGCTGCCGGCGCCTTTGCCGTAGTAAAGCGTGGTGCCCACGGCATCGCCGTTGACGACGACCGCGTTCATCGCGCCTTCCACATTGGCGATCAGGCGCTTGGCCGGCACCAGGCTGGGGTGCACGCGCAGCTCAATGCCCTTGGCAGTGCGTTTGGTGATGCCCAGCAGCTTGATGCGGTAACCCAGTTGTTCGGCGTATTTGATGTCGGCAGCGCCGAGCTTGGTGATGCCTTCGACATAGGCTTTGTCGAACTGCACCGGGATGCCGTAGGCGATGGCGCTCATCAACGTGACCTTGTGTGCAGCGTCCACGCCTTCGATGTCGAAGGTGGGGTCGGCCTCGGCGTAGCCCAGGCGTTGCGCCTCTTTGAGCACCACGTCGAAGTCCAGGCCCTTGTCGCGCATCTCGGACAGGATGAAGTTGGTGGTGCCGTTGATGATGCCGGCCAGCCATTGGATGCGGTTGGCGGTCAGGCCTTCGCGCAGCGCCTTGATGATGGGAATGCCACCGGCCACGGCCGCTTCAAACGCCACCACCACACCTTTGGCCGACGCAGCTGCAAAAATTTCGGTGCCGTGCACGGCCAGCAGCGCCTTGTTGGCGGTGACCACGTGTTTGCCGGCGGCGATGGCGTCCAGCACCAGTTTCTTGGCAATGCCGTAGCCGCCGATCAGCTCGATGACGATGTCGATGTCGGGGTTGGCGATGACCGCCGCGGCATCATTGACCACCTGAACGCCCTCGCCCACCACCGCCTTGGCGCGCGCCACGTCGAGATCGGCCACCATGGTGATTTCGATGCCCCGACCCGCACGGCGCGTGATCTCTTCCTGATTGCGCTTGAGCACGTTGAACGTGCCGCTGCCCACGGTGCCAATGCCCAGCAGGCCCACTTGAATCGGTTTCATCTCTCGGTTTCCGGTCGTCGTTGCAAAAAGGGGATCGGGGTGGCGCTTCAGGCGGCCACCACCATGCGTTTTCGGTAGCGTTCCAGGAAGCGCGCAATGCGCTCGATGGCCTCGCGCAAATCGTCCTCGTGCGGCAGGAAGACAATGCGGAAGTGCTGGTTGTCGGGGTAATTGAAGCCTGAGCCCTGCACCAGCATCACGCGCGTCTCGCGCAGCACCTCCATGAAGAACTGGCGGTCGTCCTCGATGGGATAGACCTTGGGGTCCAGGCGCGGGAACATGTACAGCGCCGCCTGTGGCTTGACGCAGCTCACGCCCGGAATCGCCGTGATCAGCTCGTAGGCCAGGTCGCGCTGGCGGCGCAGGCGCCCGCCCTCCTTCACCAGGTCCTGGATGCTCTGGTAGCCGCCCAGCGCCGTCTGGATGGCCCACTGGCCGGGCACGTTGGAGCCCAGCTTGAGGTTGGCCAGCATGTTCAGACCTTCAATGAAGTCCTTGGCGATGGTCTTGGGGCCCGACAGCACCATCCAACCGGCACGGTAACCGCAGGAGCGGTAGGCCTTGGACAAGGAGTTGAAGGTCAGGGTCAGCACGTCGGTGGACAAGCTGGCCATGGCGGTGTGTTTCACGCCGTCGTAAAGCACCTTGTCGTAGACCTCGTCGGCCAGGATGACCAGGCCGAACTCGCGCGCAAGGGCCACGATGCCCTTGAGCAGCTCGTCGCTGTACATCACACCGGTGGGGTTGTTGGGGTTGATGACCACGATGCCTTTGGTGCGCGGCGTGATCTTGGCCCGCATGTCGGCCAGGTCGGGCTGCCAACCGTCGTTCTCGTCGCAACGGTAGTGCACGGGCGTGCCGCCCGACAGGCTGGTGGCGGCCGTCCACAGCGGGTAGTCGGGTGAGGGCACGAGCAACTCGTCACCGTTGTCCAGCAGCGCGTTGGCCGCCATCACAATGAGTTCGCTCGCGCCATTGCCAAGGTAGATGTCATCGAGCGTGACACCTGCCACACCTTGCTGCTGGGTGTAGTGCATCACCGCTTTGCGCGCGGCGAAGATGCCCTTGCTGTCGGAATAACCTGCCGAATTCGGCAGGTTGCGGATCATGTCCTGCTGGATTTCCTCGGGCGCATCAAAACCAAAAGGCGCGAGGTTGCCGATGTTGAGCTTGATGATCTTCTGCCCCTCATCCTCCATCTGTTTGGCCGCGTCAACGATGGGGCCCCGCACGTCGTAAAGCACGTTGGCCAATTTGGCCGATTTGAGAATGGGGCGCTGGCTCATGATGGAATGGGAATCGAAGGGGCGAAACCTATAATTTCACCATACTTTCCAGACCGTCCAGCGGACGGCGCCCCCATCTTCATCACCCATGAAACTCCAACCCGACCGCTTCGACACCCTGGCCATCACAGGGCACGGCCCAGGTTGGGTCGCGGTCAATGGCGAACCCGTGCGCCACAGCCTGGTGGTGAGCGCCCGAGGGGACCGCCTCGACTGGCAAGCAGCCAACTTTGAAGCGCTGACCCCAGATCATTTTGAAAGCTTGGTGGCGCTGCGCCCGGAACTTGTCGTCTTTGGCAGCGGCGAGCGGCTGCGCTTTCCGCCGCCCGCGCTGCTGCGGGCGTTGGTCGGCCAAAACATCGGGGTGGAGACCATGGACACGCCCGCCGCCTGTCGCACCTACAACATTCTGGCCGCCGAAGGCCGCCGCGTCGTGGCCGCGCTGCTGATCGATGCAGAGACCGGCAGCCAAACCGGGTAAAATAGCAGATTGTTTCCGGCTCGGTTGCGTTTTTTTGCGCAATCTGGGCAGAAGACGGTGCTTTCGCGCCGCCGAGGGAATCCGACGAATCAAACCAACCTACCCAGGGGTCCCCACAGTATGGCCGTCGTTGTCAACAAACCCATTCCCGAATTCGAAGCCGTCGCCACGGGCAATCTGAAGGTCAGCAACCAGACCCACCTGGGCCAGACCGTGGTGCTGTATTTCTACCCCAAGGACAACACCCCCGGCTGCACCACGGAAGCCATGCAGTTCCGCGACAAGTACAAGGACTTCGTGAAAGCCGGCGCCCAGGTGTTTGGTGTCTCGCGCGACAACATGAAGTCGCACGACGAGTTCAAAACCAAGCTGGAACTGCCGTTTGAGCTGATCGCCGACACCGAAGAAAAAATGTGCCACATGTTCGGCGTGGTCAAAAACAAGATCATGTACGGCAAGAAGGTCAAGGGCATTGAGCGCAGCACTTTCCTGATCGGCCCCGACGGCGTGCTGAAGGAAGAGTGGCGCGGCCTGAAAGTGCCGGGCCACGTGGAAGACGTATTGAAAGCCGTCAAGGCGCTGAAAAAAGCCGCTTGAGCCAACCAACGTATCGAACAACGCCCCGCACGCCGGGGCGTTGTCGTTTTCAGCCTACATGCCAGCGGGGTGCTCAGGGCCGTCATGGCAGTCGTGCATAATGAATTCATGCCCCTGAGACCCGGAACCCGGTTTCCCCTCCCACGACAAGCCGCCAGGTTGCCCTGACGGCTTTTTGCTTTTTCGGCCACTGAAACAGACCAAGCCCACATGCCACTGCCTCCAGCACCCACCCGAAAAGCCGCCCTGCTGACCAACGAAGCGTACAAAACCCACGCACCCGCCAGCGTTGATGCCCACGATGAGGACGCCGTGGTCTTGGCACCGCCTGCGCCCAACCCTGTGAAAGCGGCGGACGAAATGATCGCTAAACCCACGCGAGCCCGACGCAACAACACCAAGACCGAAGCGCCCGTGGCCACGGCCCCAGTCGCGTCTGTGGTGGCACCGGCAATCAACGCCGACAAACCGGCGCCAGCCCGCACCAAGCCCGTCAAGGCGGCAGCACCCGCCAGCAAACGCAGCAGCAAGCCGCGCCTGTTCGTGCTCGACACCAACGTCTTGCTGCACGACCCGATGAGCCTGTTCCGCTTTGAGGAACACGACATCTTCCTGCCCATGATCGTGCTGGAAGAGTTGGACGGCCACAAAAAGGGCATGACGGAAGTGGCCCGCAACGGCCGCCAGAGCAGCCGCACGCTGGACGCCCTGGTGGCCCAGGACGGCGGCGACATGACCAAGGGCATTGCGTTGGCCGGCACGGGCCACACGGGTGCAGGTGGCCGTTTGTTCTTCCAGACCGAACCGCTCAACGACAAACTGCCCAGCAGCCTGCCCCAAGGCAAGGCCGACAACCAGATTCTGGGTGTGGTCGAAGGCCTGCGACAGAAGTTTCCGGACCGCGAAGTCATCCTGGTGTCCAAGGACATCAACATGCGTGTCAAGGCGCGCGCGCTGGGCTTGGCCGCCGAGGACTACGAAAACGACAAGACGCTGGACGACGGCGAATTGCTGTATTCAGGCGCACTGGCACTTCCCACCGACTTTTGGACGCTGCAAAGCAAAACCATCGAGAGCTGGCAACAAGGCAGCCACACCTTCTACCGCGTGAGTGGCCCGACGGTGACGCAGTTCCACATCAACCAGTTTGTGTACTTTGAGGCGCCAGGCGAGCCGCCGCTCTATGCGCGTGTGGTCGAAATCCGCGACAAAACCGCGGTGCTCAAGACCCTCAAGGACTACACCCACCTGAAAAACGCGGTGTGGGGCGTGAGCAGCCGCAACCGCGAGCAGAACTTCGCCCTCAACCTGCTGATGGACCCGGAGGTGGACTTTGTCACGCTCGCCGGCACGGCCGGCACCGGCAAAACGCTGATGGCCCTGGCCGCCGGCCTCACACAGGTGCTGGACGACCGCCGTTACACCGAAATCATCATGACCCGAGCCACCGTGAGCGTGGGCGAGGACATCGGCTTTTTGCCGGGCACCGAAGAAGAAAAGATGGGCCCCTGGATGGGCGCACTGGACGACAACCTCGAATTTCTGGCCAAGGGCGACGGCGGCAACGCGGGCGAGTGGGGCCGCGCGGCCACCAACGAGCTGATCCGCAGCCGCATCAAGGTCAAGAGCATGAACTTCATGCGTGGGCGCACCTTCATGAACAAGTACGTCATCATCGACGAGGCACAAAACCTCACGCCCAAGCAGATGAAGACGCTGATCACCCGTGCCGGCCCGGGCACCAAGATCATCTGCATGGGCAACCTGGCACAGATCGACACGCCCTACCTCACCGAAGGATCCAGCGGCCTGACCTTTGCAGTGGACCGCTTCAAGGGTTGGCCCCATGGCGGTCACATCACGCTGGCGCGGGGTGAACGCTCCAGGCTGGCGGATTTTGCCAGCGACGTGCTCTGACACCTGGCAACACCCGATGGCGCGACGCTGGGCATGGGTGCTGGGCGCCGGACTATGTCTGGCGACTCAGGTGCACGCCACGTCTGGCGTCGGGCCTCGCGCGGAAGGCGCCACACAGCCATTGACGTTTCAAGGTCAGAAACGGCTCTACTTGTTGCGGCTGCCGCCGGGCAAACCGGCAGACGCCAGCGGTTGGCCGCTGGTGGTGGTGTTCCACGGCGGTGGCGGCGATGCGCTGAACGTAGAGCGCATGACCCGCTTCACCGAGCTGGGACGCCAGCAAGGCTTTGCCGTGCTGTACCCCCAAGGCACATCGGCGGCGGGGCAACGGCTGGGCACGTGGAACGCCCAACATTGTTGTGGTACGGCCATGCGCCAACGTGTGAACGACACCGGCTTCATAGAGGCCTTGCTCAATGACGTGCTGAGGCAGCACCCCCTTGACCCCAAACGCCTCTACGCGACCGGCCTATCCAACGGCGGCATGATGGTGCACCGGGTGGCGGCCGCCTACCCACAACGTTGGGCGGCCATCGCGCCGGTGATGGCCTCTTTGTTCGGTGACGAACCCCCTGCGGCCTTGCCCGTACCGACCTTCATCGTCAATGGTGAGCTTGACGCGTCCATTCCGGTGGATGGCGGACCGCCTGGTGGGCGGTTCCGGCAGGCGTGGAGCGGACGGCCGCTGCTGCCGGTGTCAGCTCAGAGCCTGTACTGGGCGCAAGCCAACGGCTGTCAGCCCGGCCCCGACAAGCAGTTTTTGCCCACCCACGTGCATTGGCAATACAGCTGCGCCAAAGGTCGAGATGTGGAGCGTGTGCTGGTCACGGGCCTCGGGCATGCGTGGCCCGGCGGTTTGCGTGGCGCTCCCGGCGCCGACGACCCTACTTCAGCGTTTGATGCGACACGCGAGATCTGGCGCTTCTTTGAGCGGCACCGCCGCCCCTGACACCGGGGCCGACAGGCGTGTTAGAAATCGCCGCCGCCGTAGCCCGGCGCCAAGCTCTCAAAGCGCGTCAACGCGTTGAGGAAGGCCAGCTTCACCGTGCCCGTGGGGCCGTTGCGCTGCTTGCCGATGATGATTTCGGCCACACCCGGCTCTTTGCAGGCCTCGCGGGTGTAGTACTCGTCGCGGTAGATGAACATGATGATGTCCGCGTCCTGCTCGATGGCGCCGGATTCGCGCAGGTCGCTCATCATGGGGCGCTTGTCGGTGCGCTGTTCCACCGAACGGTTGAGCTGCGACAGCGCGATAACCGGGCACTGCAACTCCTTGGCCAACATCTTGAGACCGCGCGAAATTTCGCCCAGTTCGGTGGCACGGTTGTCGCCACCCGCCGTGCTGGAGCCGCTCATGAGCTGCAGGTAGTCGACCACGATCAAACCCAGCTTGCCACACTGGCGCGACAGGCGCCGCGCGTTGGCGCGCAGCTCGCTTGGCGTCAAACCCGGCGTCTCGTCGATGTGCAACGACACGGTGCGCAGCTTTTCGATGGCTTCGGTCAGTCGCGGCCACTCGTCGTCGGTGAGTTTGCCGGTGCGCAGGTGGCCTTGGTTGATGCGACCGATGGAACCCACCACACGCACCGCCAGTTGGGATGCGCCCATTTCCATGGAGAACACGGCCACCGGCAACCCTTCATTGAGCGCCACATGCTCGGCGATGTTGATGGCGAACGCCGTTTTGCCCATGGAAGGGCGCGCCGCCAGCACCACCAGATCGCCCGCCTGAAGGCCAGATGTCATTCGGTCCAGGTCAATGAAGCCGGTGGGCACGCCCGTCACGTCGTTGGGGTTGTCGGCCATCTCCTGCACACGGTCCAGCAGCTGCACCACCAGGGTGTCCATGCTCTGGAAACCCTGCTTCATGCGCGAGCCTTCTTCGCCGATGTTGAAGATCTTCTGTTCGGCTTCGTCCAGAATTTGTGCCACCGCCCTGCCCTGCGGGTTGAAGGCGTTGGTGGCAATCTCATCGCTGGCCGACAACAGCTTGCGCAGGATGCCCCGCTCGCGCACGATTTCAGCGTAGCGGCGGATGTTGGCCGCACTGGGCACGTACTGCGCCAGGGAGTTGAGGTACGCCAACCCACCCACCTCTTCGGCCCGGCCCTGGCTTTGCAACTGCTCAAACACCGTGATCACGTCCGCCGGCTTGGAACCATTGATCAACGCGGCCACCGCCGTGAAGATAAGGCGGTGCTCGTATCGGTAAAAGTCGGTGTCCTTGATCAGATCGCCCACACGGTCCCAGGCGCCGTTGTCCAACAGCAAACCACCCAACACGCTCGATTCGGCCTCGATGGAGTGCGGCGGAATGCGCAGCTGCGCCACCTCGCGGTCTGCGCCGTAGCTGCTGTCTTCAAGGGCTTCAAACGGGGCGGGCAAAGCAGTGTTCATGGGCATCCTGAGCAAATGTTGATGGTATGTCAGCTCGCAGCCGGGCCTGTGGACAAACCTGGGGATGGCTTGTGCAACACGTGGGGGTACCCTGTGCAATGTGCAACGACCCGACCAGTGGCCCTTCCAGGGGCCATCCATGGGGGGGTGGCGCACAAACGAAAAAGGTCCCGTACTTGCGTACGGAACCTTGTCGTGTTTGGCTCCCCGACCTGGGCTCGAACCAGGGACCTACGGATTAACAGTCCGGCGCTCTACCGACTGAGCTATCGGGGAAAAATACTTGCTTCCGGCAGCCAAGGCAGAAAAGAAAATGGGAACCGGGGTGGTTCCCATTTTTCGCCTTGTTTGGCTCCCCGACCTGGGCTCGAACCAGGGACCTACGGATTAACAGTCCGGCGCTCTACCGACTGAGCTATCGGGGAACAAGCCTTGAAGTATATCGATATTTTTCGGTTTTTTGCAAGCAGCCCGATTTTTTTCAGAAGTTGGTCTGCAGGGCCAGGCGCAGGGTACGTGGCGCGGCGGGGAACAGGTAGATGTGGCCGTACTGGTACGGCGACTCTTTGAAGAAGCGGCGGTTGGCGAGGTTCTCCACGGCCAGCGTCCAGGTGGCTTTGTGGCCACCCAGTTGGGTGTCGTAGCGCAAAGCGGCGTCCAGTTGCGTCCATGAGGGCAGGCGCACGGAGGTATCGGGCAGCACGTTGCGGCGGCCTTCGTGCGACAGGCTGGCAATGGCGCTCAGGCCGGGCACGGCGGCGAAGCGGTAGCCCACGCTGGCGCGCAGCACCCACTCGGGCACATTGGTGGGGGCCTGACCATTGAGTTCGGGCAAGATCACGCCGCCGCGTCGGCGCGCGTGCATGAAGCTGGCACTGCCTTGCAGGCTCCAGGCGCCCAGACGGGTGCCTGCGCCCAGTTCCAGGCCACGGTGACGCGCATCACCGTCGATCACGCGCGTGCACGTCGCGGCATCGTCGCAGGTGCCCACATCGCCAGAAAGCGGCCGCGTGATGTTGAACAGGGTGGCGTTCCAGCGCACACGGCCGTCGTCGTGTTTGAGGCCCATTTCCCACTGGCGGCTCTCCAGCGTGGGCAGGGGTTGGCCGGCGTTGGTGTAGCGGCTGCGGCCAGGGGCCACTTCCGATTCAACGCCTTTGCCCCAGCTCGCGTAGAGCATGTGGGCGGGCGTGAGTTGCCAACTGCCGGCGAGCCAGGGGGTGGTGAAGCTGCGTTGGTAGTCGGTCTCGCGCGAGCCGTCGGTGCGCACGCTGTGGCGGTTCAGGCGCGTGTGGCGCAGGCCCAGCCAGGTGCTCAGGCCGGGCGCCCATTCGATGGCGTCGTAGGCAAAGAACTCGGTGCTTCGCTCGCGCAGGTTGGTGTACGGGTCGGCGTAGGTGGGGTCTGCTGGCAGCGCGGGCTGGGTGTAGATGTTGCCGGTGCCCACGGCGGCGTTGTTGTCGGCCTGGGGCTGGCCCAGGTCGGTGTGGCGGTTGGCCTGCATACCCAGGCGCAGTTGGTGTTTGATGGCGCCAGTCTTGAGTTCACCCTTCACGGCCAGCTGCAGCGCCTGGGTGGTGCGGCGCTCGTTGTCGCTGCGGAAGTCGTAGAGGTCGTAGTCACCGTTGGGGCAGTAGCGGTCAGCGTAGTAGGTGTCGCTGCCCGCATCAAAGCAGCCGTAGGGGTAGGCCAGGCGGTCGTCGGCCTGCAGGCGCTGCGAGGCCAGTTGAGCGGTCCAGCTCCAGCCTTCGGCCAGGGCCTGCTCAAAGCGCACGCTGCCGCTGAAGTTGCGCATGACGCCGGGCTGGCTCCAGGGCTGGTGGTTGATGTTGACGAAGGGGTTGGCGGCGGGCAGTTGGTTGCCCAGCAAGCTCAGCCCGGGCACGCCGGGCTGACTGCGACGGCTGTGCTCGAATTCCACCTCCAGCAGGCTGTCGCGGCTGATGCGCCAGTCCATGGCCAGGGCCAGCAGGTGGCGGCGGCCATCGGCGGCGTCCACATGGCTGCCAATGCGTTCGCCGGCCAAGTTGAAGCGGTAGCCAAACTCGCGCGACTCGCCAAAGCGGCCCCCCAGGTCCACGTGGGCCAGCACGCCGCCCTCGCTGGTGACTTCGGTGCGCAGGCTGCGCAGGTCTTTTTCGGTGGGGCGTTTGACCACGTAGTTGATGAGCCCGCCCGGCGCGCTGGTGCCGGCCTGGATGCCGCTGGTGCCCTTGAGCACTTCCACGCGTTCTTTGTTTTCCAGCCCGATCACGGTTTCGGCACTGATGGGCAGGCCTTCACGACGGAAGTTGTATTTGGCGTCCAGCACGTAGCCGCGCACGGTGGCGTAGTCCCAGTAGCCCACGGCGTTGTAGGCGTCGGAGACCGAGGCATCGAACTTGTAGAGGTCGCGCACGCTGCGCGCGCCGCTGGCCTCGATCTGGGCGGCGTCGATGACGGTGGCGCTGATGGGCGTGCGGGCCAGGGGCGCGTCGCCAAAGCCGCCCACGTCCACGCTGGGCGCTGCCGTGCCGTCACTGACGGTGACAGGGGCCAGGGATTGGGTTTGCGAGAAGGCCGCCGTGCTGAACAAGGCGGCGGCCACGGGCGTCAGCATGAAGCTGCGGCGGGGCAAAGAGCGAAATAGAGAACGGGTGTGTGCCATGGCGTGGTGGTCGCGAAATGGCAGGTCGGCTGGGCATGGCACCGAGCAGAATACCCACGTGTGGTGGGCGCCCGGTAACTGCGTTTGCTTCCCTGCGCGAGGATTACCTCAATCAGGTTCAAAGGGACTTTCTCAGTCGCCCGCCGTGTGGCGGGCAACACCCCTAGCGAAAACACGTTGCAACAACGTGCGGCACGAATTGTAGTTCAGGCCACCGGGGACGGCACACGCATGGCCTGGGCCGCGATGTCCAGCGAACGCAGACGCAGCGCGGGGTCGAACACGTCGCTGACGATCATGAACTCGTCCGCTTCGGTCACCCGGGCCAGCTCTTCGAAGTGGGCCGCCACAGCAGCAGGCCCGCCTATGGCGGCCACGGCAAGAAAATCGTCCACCGCCGCGCGCGCCTGGGCGTGCAGGCTGGCACGGAAATGTGGCACCGGCGGCTGCAGCCGCTGGCGGTCGCCGGTGAGGATGCCCAGCACCCGCTGGTAGGTGCTGCTGGCCAGGAACTCAGCCTCCTCGTCGGTGGGGGCGGCAATCACCGGCACACCCACCACCGCGTAGGGTTGCTGGAGTGTGGCCGAGGGCTGAAAGTGGCTGCGGTAAACATCAAGCGCTTGCAGCAGCAGGCGCGGCGCAAAGTGCGAGGCAAATGCGTAGGGCAAGCCCCGCTCGGCCGCCAGGCGCGCCGAAAACAGGCTGGAACCCAGCAACCAGATGGGCACGTTGGTGCCCGCCCCGGGCATGGCCACCAGGCGCTGACCGGGCTGAGCAGGTGCCAGCAGCCGCTGCAGTTCTGCCACATCGCGCGGGAAGTCGTCTTCACTTTCCACACGCTCGCGGCGCAGGGCGCGCATGGTGGGGCCGTCGGTGCCGGGCGCGCGGCCCAGGCCCAGGTCGATGCGGCCGGGGTACAGCTCGGCGAGGGTGCCAAAAGCCTCGGCCACCACCAGCGGCGCGTGGTTGGGCAGCATCACGCCGCCCGAACCCACACGCATGTGCGAGGTTGCAGCGGCGATGTGCCCCACCAGCACGGCCGTGGCCGAGCTGGCAATGCCCACCATGTTGTGGTGTTCGGCCAGCCAGTAGCGGGTGAAACCCAGGCGTTCGGCGTGCTGGGCGGTGCGCACGGCGATGTCGAGCGCTTCGCGCACGGTGCCACCTTCGCGCACGGCCACCAGATCGAGCATGGACAGGGCGATGTCGGATAGAGCTTTCATGCCATGGATTGTCCCGCTTCGGCCATGGGCTTGCACGGCGCGTGTTTATCATCCGACGCATGAAGCCCGCCGCCATCGAGACCTTTTTCGCCACCCTCAAGGCCGCCAACCCCATGCCGGTGACGGAGCTGGAGTACACCAGCGTGTTCGAGCTGCTGGCCGCCGTGCTGCTCTCGGCCCAGGCCACCGACGTGGGGGTGAACAAGGCCACGCGGCGCTTGTTCCCGGTGGCCAACACGCCCCACAAAATCCTGGCGCTGGGGCTGGAGGGCCTGGAGTCGCACATCAAGACCATTGGCCTGTTCCGCAGCAAGGCCAAACACCTGATGGCAACCTGCCGCATTCTGGTGGAGCAACATGGTGGCCGGGTGCCGCGCACCCGCGAGGCGCTGGAAGCCCTGCCCGGCGTGGGCCGCAAGACGGCCAACGTGGTGCTCAACGTGGCTTTTGGTGAACCCACCATGGCGGTGGACACGCACATCTTCCGCGTGGGCAACCGCACGGGCCTGGCACCTGGCAAAACGCCGCTGGCGGTGGAGCAGCAATTGCTCAAGCGCATTCCGCCAGCCTACCTGGTGGACGCCCACCACTGGCTCATCCTGCACGGCCGCTACGTGTGCCAGGCGCGCAAGCCGCTGTGCCACCAGTGTGCGGTGGCGCACACCTGCGACTTTCAGCCCAAAACACGCGCATGACGCGGCGCGCGCCCGCCCTGCCTTGGCTGGAGCCAGGCCAAGCCTTTCCCCCGCTGAGCAGCGCCTGGGGCGCACACGACCCGGCCCCGGGCCTGCTGGCCGCCGGTGGCGCGTTGGACGTGCCCACCTTGCTGGCGGCCTACTCGCAAGGCATTTTTCCCTGGTACAGCGAAGGCCAGCCCATTCTGTGGTGGAGCCCCGACCCGCGCATGGTGCTGCAGGTGACGGACTTCCGGCTCCATGACTCGCTGCGCAAACCCCTGTTCAGCGGGCTGCGCCAGCAGCGCATCGAAATCCGTTTTGACCACGATTTTTCGGCGGTAATCCGGCACTGTGCGGCCACGCCCCGCCACGGCCAGCACGGCACCTGGATACTGCCGGAGATGGTGGCCGCCTACGAGGCCCTGCACCGCGCCGGCCACGCGCACAGCGTGGAGACCTGGTGGGACGGCGAGCTGGCCGGCGGCCTGTATTGCGTCAACCTGGGCAGCATGGTGTTTGGCGAATCCATGTTCAGCCACCGCAGCAACGCCTCCAAGATGGCGCTGGCGGGTCTGGTGGCCTTTTGCCGTCAACACGGCATCACCGCCATCGACTGCCAGCAAAACACCGCCCATCTGGCGTCACTGGGTGCGCGCGAGATCACTCGCAGCGATTTTGTTCACCATGTGCATGGCACGCTGGCAACACCGGCACCGGCATGGCGCTTCTTGTCCGTATACTGGAAACATCTCTTGCCCGCACACGAATTCACGTGACGCATCCCAAAGAGCTTCCCCTTCAGGCGCTGCAGTTCTACGCCACAGCGCCCTACCCCTGCAGCTACCTGGACGGCCGACAGGCGCGCTCGCAAGTCGCCACCCCCAGCCACCTGATCCACAACGACGCCTACTCAGACCTGGTGGCACGCGGCTTTCGCCGCAGCGGCATGTTCACCTACCGCCCCTACTGCGATGGCTGCAGCGCCTGCGAGCCGCTGAGGGTGAAGGTGCACGACTTCAAGCCCAGCCGCAGCCAGAAGCGGGCGCAAGCCAAGCACGGCCACTTGCACACCCGCGTGCTCAAGCTGTGTTTTGTGCCCGAGCACTACCAGCTCTACCTGCGCTACCAAAACCACCGCCACGCCGGCGGCGGCATGGACCACGACAGCATCGACCAGTACACCCAGTTCCTGTTGCAAAGCCGGGTCAATTCGCGATTGGTGGAATTCTTCGAACCCGCGACCGAGGACCGGCCAGCACAGCTCAAGATGGTGTCTATCGTCGATGTGCTCAACGATGGCATTTCCGCCGTCTACACCTTCTTTGAGCCTGAGGCACGCGCCAGCTACGGCACCTACAACGTGTTGTGGCAGATTGAGCAGGCGCGCAGCCTGGGCCTGCCACACGTCTATCTGGGGTACTGGATCGAACAAAGTCCCAAGATGCGCTACAAGGCGCTGTTCGAGCCACACGAAGTCCTGCGCGACGGGCAATGGCAGAGAGCCCCATGACACCCGGCCCACACGGCATCTGCCGGTGAGCCTGAGATTTCATCTCGTAAAATACGGTCATTGATAGGCACCATGACCAAACGCTCAGACACCCTCCCCAGCCACCCCAGCGTCCAAGTGATTGAGCGCATGTTCAATTTGCTGGAGGTGCTGGCTTCCCGCGAGGAAGCGGTTTCACTCAAAGAAATCAGCGAGAAAACCGGCCTGCACCCCTCGACCGCACACCGCATCCTGAACGACCTCACCATCGGTCGTTTTGTGGACCGCCCGGAAGCCGGCGCATACCGGCTCGGCATGCGCCTGCTGGAGTTGGGTAACCTGGTGAAAGCCCGCTTGAGCGTGCGCGACACCGCCCTAGGCCCCATGCGCGAGCTGCACAAACTCATCCAGCAGCCGGTGAACCTGAGCGTGCGCCAAGGCGATGAAATTGTGTACGTGGAACGTGCCTACAGCGAACGCTCAGGCATGCAGGTGGTGCGCGCCATTGGTGGCCGTGCGCCGCTGCACCTCACCTCGGTGGGCAAGCTCTTTCTGGCGGCCGACGACCCACAGCGCGTGCGCGCCTACGCCACCCGCACCGGGCTGCAAGGCAACACCCGCAACAGCCTCACGCAAGTGGCCGCACTGGAGCGCGAATTGAGCCTGTGCCGCCAACTGGGCGTGGCGCGCGACAACGAGGAGCTGGAGCTGGGTGTGCGCTGCATGGCCGCAGGCATCTACGATGACCAGAACAAACTGGTCGCCGGTTTGTCGATTTCAGCGCCTGCCGACCGCCTGGACGATGGCTGGTTGCCCAAGCTCAAGGCCACCGCCGCCAGCATTTCAGCGGCCTTGGGCAACCTGAACCAACGCCCATAAAAAAACCCCGGCAACCATCTGGCGCCGGGGTTGTTGTGTGGCGCGCGCACGTCGCGCACGAATTCAGCTCTGTGGCTTGGCAAACTGCATCAGGGTGTCGGTGCGTTGTTCCACCCAGCGGCGCACACGCTCCGCGTCACCTATACGCGCCGCCTTGCCTGCGGCGTCCAGAAACACCATGATGACCTGACGACCGGCCACGTTGGCCTGCATCACCAGGCAGCGACCCGCCTCGGAGATGTAGCCGGTCTTCTGAAGCCCAATGCTCCACTCCGGGTTGTGCACCAGGCGGTTGCTGTTGTTGAACTGGACGGTGCGCCGACCCACATCCACCTGGTGGCTGGGCGAGGTGGACAGGTCGCGCAACATCGGTCGGTTGTAGGCCGCAGCGGCCAGCGTGGCCAGGTCCTTGGCACTCGAACGGTTGTCACTGGACAGGCCGGTTGGCTCCACATAGCGCGTGTCGTTCATGCCCAGCTCGCCGGCCTTGGCGTTCATCAGGGTCACAAACGCCGACAAGCCGCCCGGAAAGGTGCGTCCCAGCGCGTGGGCTGCACGGTTCTCGCTCGACATCAGCGCCAGGTGCATGAGCTCGCCGCGCGACAAGGTGGTGCCCACGGCCAGGCGCGAACTGCTGCCCTTGAGCGTGTCCACGTCGGCCTGGGTGATGGTGATCATCTCGTCCATAGGCAACTGCGCGTCCACCACCACCAGCCCCGTCATCAGCTTGGTCAGCGACGCGATTGGCAGCACCGCCGTTTCATTTTTGCGCAGCAGCACTTCGTGCGTGTCTTGGTCAACCACCAGTGCCACGCTCGAATTCAGGTCCAGCGGATCGTCGCGCTCACGCAGACCCAGCTTTTCACCCATTGAGGGCCGCGCCACGGCCAACGTGGCGGCAGAAGTGACCGCAGCAGCAGCAACCACCGATTTGCGCACCCGTTTGTTGGCGGACGCCACGCGCGTACCTGATTTGCGTTGCGCCACAGCGGCCTTGTTGGTGCGGCCCGTATTGGCTTGAGCGGTTTTTTTGCCTGCCACTGGTTTGACAGCCACCGGCTTTTTGGCTTTGTTGACTGTGCTCGTCTTGGCCGCCTGGGCGCTGCGCGTCTTTTGGGTCTGAGCGTGAGAGACATTCAACAGGGACAAGGCCACAAACAAAGCGGCACCACCCACCCATTTCAGCGTCCGACCTGTTGTTTGCATCATGCGGAAACCTTAAAAGTGAAGTTTTATGTAACGGAGTATACGCATGAAAAAAAACGCAAGCAATATCAATTGCTTGCGTTTACTTGTTCAAAAAGAGCCTTAAGACGTGGTCCTAACTGGCTCCAGTTTGCACCTTTTTGGTGAAATCATCCCTGGGCCGCCACCCGCTCGCCCTTGCTGTGCAGCTTGTTCAGCGCGCTCAGGTAAGCCTTGGCAGATGCAACCACGATGTCGGGATCGGCGCCCACACCATTGACCACGCGCCCACCATGTTGCAGGCGCACCGTCACCTCGCCCTGGCTTTCGGTGGAGCCGCTGGTGATGGCGTTCACCGAATACAGCACCAGTTCGGCACCGCTCTTGACGTGGCTTTCGATGGCCTTGAGCGACGCGTCCACGGGCCCATTGCCATCGGCCGTGCCGTGAAACTCCTTGCCGTCCACGGTGAACACGACCTCGGCGTGCGGGCGTTCGCCGGTTTCACTGCGCTGGGCCAGCGACACCAGGCCGTACTGCTCCTTCTCGGCGGTGACGCTTTCGTCGCTGCACAAAGCCAGGATGTCTTCGTCGAAGATTTCCGCCTTGCGGTCGGCCAGTTCCTTGAACGCGGCGAAGGCGGTGTTGACTTCGCTCTCCGACGCCATTTCAATGCCCAGCTCCTGCAGGCGCTGCTTGAAGGCGTTGCGGCCGCTGAGCTTGCCCAGCACGATCTTGTTGGCGGCCCAGCCCACGTCTTCGGCTCGCATGATTTCGTAGGTGTCGCGCGCCTTGAGCACGCCGTCCTGGTGGATGCCGCTGGCATGCGCAAACGCGTTGGCACCCACCACGGCCTTGTTGGGCTGCACCACAAAACCCGTGGTCTGGCTCACCATGCGGCTGGCAGGCACGATCTGCGTGGCATCGATGCCAAGGTCCAGGCCAAAGTAATCGCGGCGCGTTTTCACGGCCATCACAATTTCTTCCAGCGAGCAGTTGCCGGCACGCTCACCCAGGCCGTTGATGGTGCACTCCACCTGGCGCGCGCCGCCAATCTTCACGCCAGCCAGGGAGTTGGCCACCGCCATGCCCAGGTCGTTGTGACAGTGCACGCTCCAGATGGCCTTGTCGGAGTTGGGCACGCGCTCGCGCAGCGTTTTGATGAAGTTGCCGTACAGCTCCGGCACGGCGTAGCCCACGGTGTCGGGCACGTTGATGGTGGTCGCACCTTCGGCGATGACCGCCTCCAGCACGCGGCACAAAAAGTCCATGTCGCTGCGGTAGCCGTCTTCGGGGCTGAACTCGATGTCGGCACACAGGTTGCGGGCAAAACGCACCGATTGCTTGGCCTGCTCCAGCACCTCTTCGGGCGTCATGCGCAGCTTTTTCTCCATGTGCAGCGCGCTGGTGGCGATGAAGGTGTGGATGCGCGCGCGGTTGGCGCCTTTCAAGGCCTCGGCCGCACGTGCGATATCGCGGTCGTTGGCACGGGCCAACGAGCAGACGGTGGAGTCTTTGATGGTGTTGGCGATGGCCTGCACACAATCAAAATCGCCGTTGGAGCTGGCGGCGAACCCGGCTTCGATCACGTCCACCTTGAGGCGCTCGAGCTGGCGGGCGATGCGCAGCTTCTCGTCCTTGGTCATGGAGGCGCCGGGCGACTGTTCGCCATCGCGCAAGGTGGTGTCAAAAATGATCAGTTGGTCAGACATGGCTTATCTCCTGGGAATGCGTGAAACCGGGCCTCAAGCGCCGGCCAACTCGTTGGCGGTGGGGACGTCGGCCGAAGCCGGGGAAACTGTGATTGTCGCGCGTTGCAAGCCTGAAAGTACGGCCTTGAGCGACGCAGCCACGATGTCGGTGTCGCGGCCCACGCCGTACACCGTCTGCGAAGCGCCGATGCGCAGCTCCAGGTAGGCGACCGCATGGGCATCGGCCCCGGCGCCGATGGCGTGTTCGTGGTAGTCCAGCACGCGCACCGAGACCCCCAGGGCTGCTCCCATGGCCTGCACAAAGGCGTCGATGGGGCCATCGCCGTGGCCGGCAAACGCCACGGAACGGCCCGCCACTTCGCACTCGCCTTCGAGCCGCACCGCCTGGGCGCCCTGCCCTTCGCTGGCCTGCAGCCGGTAGCGCGGCAAAGCGGTGGCGCTGACGTGGTACTCGCTGTCAAACAGCCGCCAGAGATCGTCCGCCGTCAACTCGTGGCCCTCGGTGTCCATGACCTGCTGCACCGCCTGACTGAATTCGATCTGCAAACGGCGCGGCAGATCCAGCCCGTACTCGCTGTCGAGCAGGTAGGCGATGCCGCCCTTGCCCGACTGGCTGTTCACGCGGATCACCGCCTCATAGCTGCGGCCCAGGTCCTTGGGGTCGATGGGCAGGTAGGGAATGGCCCAAACGTCGCCGTCGCGTCGCTGGGCAAACGCCTTCTTGATCGCGTCCTGGTGAGAACCCGAGAAGGACGTGTAGACCAGATCGCCCGCGTAGGGGTGGCGCGGGTGCACGGGCAACTGGTTGCAGTGCTCCACAGTGCGGCGCACCTCGTCGATGTCGGAGAAGTCCAGCCCAGGGTCCACGCCCTGGGTGTAGAGGTTGAGAGCGACGTTGACCAGGTCGAGGTTGCCCGTGCGCTCGCCGTTGCCAAACAGGCAACCCTCGACGCGGTGGGCGCCGGCCATGAGCGCGAGCTCGGCCGAGGCGGTGCCGGTGCCGCGATCGTTGTGCGGGTGCACTGAGACCACGATCTCGGGACGGTCGCGGAAACGACGCACCATCCACTCCACTTGGTCGGCGAATACGTTGGGTGTGGCGTTCTCCACCGTGGTGGGCAGGTTGAGGATGATGGGCCGACCCAAACCCCAGGCGGCAATGGCGGTTTCGCAGGCTTCAAGCGACACCTCCAGCTCGGCCAACGAAAAGGTCTCGGGCGAATACTGCAACACCCATTGGGTGTCGGGGCGGTCGTCGGTGAGGCGGCGCACCAGGCCCACATGCTCGTCCACCAGTTGCATGACCTGCGGCACCTCCAGCCCGAAGACCACGCGGCGCCACACCGGCGCGACAGCGTTGTAGACGTGCACGATGACGCGGCGGGCGCCGGCCACGGCCTCAACAGTGCGCTCGATCAGCTCGGCGCGTGCCGGCGTCATCACTTGGATGGTCACGTCGGCGGGGATCAGATCTTCCTCGATGAGCTTGCGCACGAAATCGAAGTCGGTCTGCGAGGCGGCCGGGAAGCCAACCTCGATCTCCTTGAAACCGATGCGCACCAGCAGCTCGAACATGCGCAATTTGCGCGCCGCGTCCATGGGCTCGATCAGGGCCTGGTTGCCATCACGCAGGTCGGTGCTCAGCCACACGGGGGCCTGCGCCAGAACGGCGTCGGGCCAGGTGCGGTCGGTGAGCCCGATGGGGCGGAAGGCTTGGTACTTGCTGGCGGCTTGCTTCAACATGGTGCTCTCTCGAAGGTGAGCCAGCAACGCCCAAAAACAACCACGGCCCGTTGCTGGTGCATACGGGCCGTGGTTTGGCGAAAAAAGTGCGCGCGAAACTCTACCTGCCCGTGAAGGACAACAGTAGTAGGGTACGTGCAACGAATTTCATGCGTGTCAATGTATCACAAAAAATCTGGCCTCATGCCTTCAGTCGTGCAGGCCGCGCTCGTCGGGTTCATCGGTTGACGTGCTGACCACACTCACGGGCCGGCCCTTGGACTTGCGCCACGCGTACACCACATACCCCGACAGGCCGTAGCACACGAACAGGCCAAACAACACGGTGGGCGGGTGGATGTTGATGATGGCAATGCCCAGCGCGACCAGAACGATGGCGGCAAAGGGCACGCTCTTCTTCAGGCTGAGATCCTTGAAGCTGTAGAAAGGAACGTTGGTCACCATCGTGAGCCCAGCGTAGAGGGTGATGGCAAACATGGGCCACTCCAAATCTTCCCCTTGCCACCCGGCTTCGGTGGTCAACCAGATGAAGCCTGCCACCAGCGCCGCCGCCGCAGGCGATGGCAAGCCCTGGAAATAGCGTTTGTCCACCACGCCGGTGTTGACGTTGAAGCGGGCCAGGCGCAGCGCCGCGCAGGCGCAGTAGACAAATGCAGCGATCCAGCCCCAGCGGCCCAGGCCGCGCAGCGACCATTCGTAGGCAATCAGCGCGGGTGCCGCGCCGAAGGACACCATGTCGGACAAGGAGTCCATCTGCTCGCCAAAGGCGCTTTGGGTGTTGGTCAGCCGCGCCACACGGCCATCGAGGCTGTCGAGGACCATGGCCGCAAAAATGCCGATCGTGGCCAGGTCATAGCGGCCGTTCATGGACATCACCACCGCGTAAAAGCCGCCAAACAGCGCGGCCAGTGTGATCATGTTGGGCACCATGTAGATGCCCTTGCTGCGGCGTGGCACGTGGCCGGCGTCCGCGTTCGATTCGGTTTCCTCTTGCATGCGCTGAAGTGTAAGGCAGGCTTAAGAATAGAAACCAGGGATCGCCCTGAGGTGCCTCGGGTCAGGCGTTGCTGTTGGCGCGCACCTCTGCCAGGCTGGTCTGCCCCAGCAGCACCTTTTCAATGCCATCCTGGCGCAAGGTCCGCATGCCCTCGATCAAAGCCTGCTGCAACAGGTCCTCCGAGCGCGAGCGCACCTGGATCATGTGCCGCAGTTGGGGCGACACCACCAGCAGCTCGTGTATGCCCAGGCGCCCACGGAAGCCGGTGCGGCCACACTTGTCGCAACCCGGTGCGTGCGTCGACAGCAGTTTGCCTTCGTGACCATAGGTGTCGCGCCAGAGTTGATGCAGCCTGCCTGAGTCGCGCAGGTCATCGCCCTCAGCCAGCGACGACTGAAAATCCACCGTCAGTTGCTCCAGCTCCTCGTCGCTCATGTCACGACGCTGTACGCAGTGCGGGCACAGGCGCCGCACCAGGCGCTGGGCCATCACGGCCAGAATGGAATCAGAGAAGGAAAACGGATCGAGTCCGAGGTCGATCAAACGGGTGATGGTTTCGGCCGCCGTGTTGGTGTGCAGCGTGGACATCACCAAGTGGCCGGTCAGAGACGCCTCCACCGCGATCTCTGCCGTTTCCTGATCGCGGATTTCCCCCACCATGATGACGTCGGGGTCGGCACGCAACAACGCGCGCAGCGAGGTGGCAAAACTCCAGCCGATCTTGGGGTTCACCTGGATCTGACGCAGACCGTGCTGGGTGATTTCCACCGGGTCTTCGGCGGTCCATATCTTGCGCTCGGGCTTGTTGAGGTGGTGCAGCGCGGAATGCAGCGTGGTGGTTTTGCCCGAGCCGGTTGGGCCCACACACAACACCATGCCATAGGGGCGTTCGATGGCGTCGGTGAACAGCGCCAGGTTGCGTTGGGTCAGGCCCACGTCCGCCAGCGCCATGGTGCGCGACGACGCCAGGATGCGCATCACCACATCCTCCAGGCCCTGGGTGGTGGGGATGGTGGCCACCCGCAACTCCAGCTTGAGCCCGCCGAATTTGGCGAAGTTGATCTTGCCGTCCTGGGCCTTGCGCTTTTCGGAGATGTCGAGGTCGCACATGATCTTGATGCGCGCGATCAGGGCACTGCGGTAGCTTGCCGGCAACTCCAGGTAGGGCCGCATCTTGCCGTCGATGCGAAAACGGATCTTGAGCTTTTGCCGCCCTGGGTAAGGCTCGATGTGGATATCGGACGCGCCCTGCTGGTAGGCCTCCAGGATCATGGAGTTGATCAGGCGCACCAGCGTGTTGTCCGACTGCTCAATCTGCCGCTCCTCCTCGGTGTCGCGGCTGTCCACCACCAGTTCGGACGCCAGCTGGAACACGTCATGCTGCTGCGCGTCGCCCGGCTCAGGTGGGGACTGCGTGTCAGGATGGCTGTCGTGCAGGTGCTCGGCCAGGCCCACTTCGCGGTAAGTGCGGCTGATTTTGGCCGCAATCTCATCACCCGAACACAACACAGGCATGACCTTGAGCTGGGTGGTGAACTCGATCTCTTCCAGCACCTTGTACTGCAAAGGATCGGGCATGGCGACCACCAGCAGCCCCTTGTTGAGCATCAAGGGCTGCACCTTGAGACGCAATGCCAGCGACAGCGGCACCATGCGCAGCGCCGCCACATCGTATTCAAACGACTTGAGCTCCACCATGGGGTAGCCCATCTTGCGTGCAAAGGCGGTCTGCAGATCGGCGGTGGACACCATGCCCAGCTCCACCAGAATCTGTCCAAGCGGGACGTTCTTGGTGTCTTTCTGCTTTTTCAGCGCGACCGCCAACTGGGCCGCCGTGATCTTGCCAAGGCCAATCAAGGCTTCGCCAATGGGCACGGGTTTGATGCGCGCCTGACGCTCCAGCGCATTGAGCAGCTCGCCGCGGGTCTCGACCACTGTGTTCGCCAGACCCGAGTGGAAATCCAGCGTGGTGTCGGCAAACCCGTGGGAGACGGTGTGCGAAAAATCGGTGGCAGCGTAGCTGTCCGGATCAGCGCCACCGGTGGCCACATCGGACGCCTCGTAGCTTTCGAGTGCCGCGCGTGGCACAAACAGGCGCGACAGGCCCAAGCCGTCTGCCGTTTTGACAAACAGCCACAGCCCCGAGGGCAAATCCTGCACACCGGCGCTGTCACCGGCGAGCCGGGAGCCATCGATGAGCCGGATGGCAAATGGCTGGAAATTCAACAACTCATCCCACCGGGCACCTCGGCTGGCGCCACCCACCACGGTCATGCCACCGTCGATGCGCAAGGACTTGAACTGGTTGAAACGGATGGCCGTAGGCGCTTTGCTGGCTTGGCCCTGCACCTTGAGCAGTTGCTGCTCCACATCCAGTGTCAACAAACGGCCTTGCAAGCTGTTGGCCCCCCAGCCGGCGACCTCACAGGGCCAACGTTTGCTGTTGGCCGGATCGACGGTCACCAGGCCCGAAGGCGGGAGTGGGAATTCAAAACTTTTCATGGGCCGCGCACCTTGAAAGGACCAACCAGCCGCTGATCAGAAGAGCAAAGCCACTCGTCCGGGCATGGTCCAGATTTATTAATTTTACCGGCATGAGTCGGCAACAGAGTTGCGCCTGTGATACAGCAAAAATATCAAATTGCCGCACCCAGCAATTGCTGCGTATAGGGGTGTTGTGGCGCCTCAAGCACCTGCTGGCAATCACCGGCCTCCACCACCTCACCGTGTTGCATCACCAACACCACGTGCGACATGGCGCGCACCACCGCTACATCGTGGGTGATCAAGAGGTAGCTGAGGCCGCGTTCGCGCTGCAAGCCCTGCAACAGGGCCACAACCTGCTTTTGCACCGTGACATCGAGTGCGCTGGTGGGCTCGTCGAGCACCAGCACCTGCGGCTGCACCACCAAGGCACGCGCGATGGCCAGGCGCTGACGCTGCCCACCCGAAAACTCGTGGGGATAGCGCGATAGAAACGCGTCCGCCTGTGTATCGCCGGGGTCGGCGTCGGCAACGGCCTTGAGCAACCCCACGTCCGTCAGGGCAGCCACCACCCGTTTGCGCCGTTGCGCCACCGACAACGCCGGTTCGTGGACCAGCAGGCCTTCCCCCACCAGCTGCTCCACCGTCATGCGCGGCGACAGCGAGGAAAACGGGTCCTGAAACACCACCTGCACCACACGCCGCAAGGCCCGCTCGCTGTTCGCCCGTCGGGCGTCGGCCCAGGATTGGCCGGCCACGTGCAAGTGGCCACCATGTGGCAGCAGGCCCAGCGCCGCCAGCGCCAGGGTGGATTTGCCCGAACCCGACTCGCCAATGACGCCCAGCGTCTGGCCTGCGCACAGGCTGAAGCGGGTGGGCTGCACGGCCCGGAACTGGCCTTTTTTCCACCACCCAGCAAAACCACCCAACGGCACCGCGTAGTCCACGGTCAAGCCTTCGGCCTCCAACACCACCGGCGCATCGCTGCGCGGCGGCGGCACATCGCGCTGCGGCTGGCTGTCGATCAACAGGCGGGTGTAGGCGTGCTGCGGACGAGACATCACCTCCTGCACCGGCCCCTGCTCCACCAAGTGCCCGAGTTCCATCACAGCCACCCGGTCGGCCACGCGGCGCACCAGATTGAGGTCGTGGGTGATGAGCAACAAGGCCATGCCATGTTCGCGCTGAAGCCGGCTCAGCAGCTCCAGCATCTGGCTGCGCAGGCTGGCGTCCAGTGCGGTCGTGGGCTCGTCGGCCAGCAGCAGCTTAGGCGCACTGGCCAATGCCATTGCGATCACCACGCGCTGGCGTTGCCCCCCACTCAGCTGGTGGGCGTAGCTGCCGGCGCGCCGCGCGGGCTCGGGTATACCGGTGGCCGCCAGCAGCTCCACCGCCCCCGCCAGCGCCTGCTGGCGCGTCAGGCCTTTTTTGAGCTGCAGGATTTCCGCGATCTGGTCGCCCACGGTGTAGACGGGGTTGAGCGCCGTCATGGGCTCTTGGAAGATGATGGCCACGTCATCGCCTCGAACGCCACGCAGCTCGCGTTCGCTCAAACGCAACAGGTCGCGACCATTGAGCGCGGCGCTGCCGCTGATGTCGGCGTTTTGCACCAGCCGCAACAGCGCCAGAGCCGACACCGTCTTGCCCGAGCCGGACTCCCCCACCAGCGCCAGCTTTTCACCCGCGTGCAGGTGAAAGTCGATACCGTGCACCACCTCGCGTCCGGCGAACGACACGCGCAGGTCTTTGACTTCCAACAGCGGCTTGCGCCCCGCCACCGGGCCGCCCCAAGGCGGGGCAGCACCCTCGGGGGGCAGCGAAACCTGCGCAGCGGCGAGCGTGGGGGCCATCATTTGTCGGCCTTTCGGGGGTCGAGCGCATCGCGCAATGCGTCCCCCATGAAGGTCAGCAGCAGCAGGGTGAGCACCAGCACGCCGAAGGTGGACAGCGAGATCCACCAGGCGTCGATGCTGGCCTTGCCCTGGCTCAGCAGCTCACCCAGGCTGGGCGTGCCGGCGGGCACGCCCAGGCCGAGAAAGTCCAATGAGGTCAGCGCCAGGATGGCCGCACTCATGCGGAAGGGCAAAAACGTCACGACGGGTGTCATGCTGTTGGGCAGGATGTGGCGCCACATGATCTGGCGGTTGCCCACGCCCAGCGCACGCGCGGCACGCACGTAGTCCATTTGCCGGTTGCGCAGGAATTCGGCACGCACGTAGTCGGACAGGCCCATCCAGCCAAACAGGCTCAGCAACACCAGCAGCAGCGTGATGCTGGGGGCAAACACGGCACTGAAGATGATGAGCAAATACAGCTCAGGCATGGAGCCCCAGACCTCAATGAAACGCTGGAAAGCCAGGTCGGTCTTGCCACCGAAATAGCCCTGCACCGCCCCGGCCAGCACGCCCAGCACCACGCCGATGGCGGTGAGCGCGAGCGCAAACAACACACTCACCCGGAAACCGTACACGAGCTGCGCCAGCAAATCGCGGCCCCGGTCGTCCGTGCCCAGCCAGTTCTCAAAGGTGGGTGGCGACGGGTTGGGCGATGGCGCAAAGTAGTTGATGGTGCGCGGGCCGTAGGGGTTGAGCGGGTAGATGGCCCAGTTGTCACCCTGGGTCAGCTGCTGGCGGATGAAGGGGTCGAGGTAATCGGTGGCGGTTTCAAAGTCGCCCCCGAACGTGGTTTCGGGGTAGTCCTTGAGCACAGGCGCGTAGTACTGCCCCTCGTACTTCACCAGCAAAGGCCTGTCGTTGGACCACAACTCGGCGCCCAGGCTCAACACCACCAGTACCACAAAGGCCACCAGGCTGGTGAAGCCCAGGCGGTTGCGGCGGAAGCGCTGCCACGCGCGGCGCGAGGGCGACAGGGAGACCAGGCCCACCGCACTCATGAGACAAAAGGGTCAAGCACGGCGATGCCGCAGCCATCAAAATCGCGCACGTTACGCGTGACCAGCGTGAGCGCATGCACTTGGGCGGTGGCTGCGATCAGCATGTCGGCCTGCGTGCGCACGTGGCCGCGTGCGGCAAGTTGAGCGCGCATTTCACCAGCACGGCGGGCAATCGGTGCCGAGATGGCGAGCACCTGGTTGCGCTCCAAGAAAAAGTCGAACCAGGCCAGCATGGCGCCGTGGGGGCGGCGCGCCAGGCCACAAGCGATTTCGTCCACGGTCACCGCTGAGATGGTCAGGCGCCCATAGGCCGCGTTGGCCATATCGCGCCACGCCAGCAGGGCCGGGTGGGGCCGCTGACGCATGAGTTCGCTGATGACATTGGTATCGGCCAGTTGCATGGTTATCCGCCCCAGTAGCCGGGCTCGTCCATGGGGTTGGGCCGGTCCACGCGCGGCGGCAGCTCAATGCCATCCATGCCTTCTGCGGCCAGCAAGGCCCGAATTTCGTCGAACTGCTGTGCCAACGTGGGGCGATCACGCTCGCCGCGCCAACGCTGGAAATCCTCGTAATCCTTGGCCGAGACCAACACGGCCACCGGCTTGTCCCGGTTGTAAATCGCCTGCGGTGCCTGGGCGGACAACCGCACCACCTCCGAGAACTGCTGTTTGGCGCTGGCAATGTTCCACGTCATGGCGACCCCCTAAAAGACACATGTTTCATGTCCATATTATCCATTCAATATGTCCACATTCAATCGAACTTGACACGCGGGTCCACCCAGACGTAACAGAGATCGCTGATGAGTTTGGTGACCAAACCGATCAGCGTGAAGAAATACAGCGTGCCCAGCACCACGGGGTAATCTCGCCGGATCACGCTTTCGTAGCTGAGCAAGCCCAAGCCGTCCAGCGAGAACAGGGTTTCGATGAGCAGCGAGCCGGTGAAAAAGGCGCCGATGAAGGCAGCAGGGAAGCCGGTGACGATGGGGATGAGCGCGTTGCGGAACACGTGTTTCCAGAGCACCTGGCGCTCGCTCAGGCCCTTGGCGCGGGCCGTCAGCACATACTGCTTGCGAATCTCTTCCAGAAAAGCGTTTTTGGTCAACATGGTGGTGACGGCAAAACTGCCCAGCACCATGGCCACAACCGGCAGGGTGATGTGCCAGAGGTAGTCCACCACACGGGCGCCCCAGCTCAACTCCTCCCAATTGCTGGAGGTGAGGCCACGCAGCGGAAACCACTGCAACTGCCCACCAAAAATCACCAGCAAGGCCACGCCCAACACAAAGCCCGGGATGGCGTAACCCACCAGCACCAGCAAGGTGGTGACCAGGTCAAAACGCGAGCCCGCCCGCACGGCTTTGGCCACGCCCAGCGGCACGGCAATGCCGTAGCTGATGAAGAAGGTCCACAGGCCCAGGCTGATGGAGACGGGCAACTTCTCAACAATCAGCGTCCACACGTCCTTGTTCTGAAAAAAGCTCTTACCCAGGTCAAAACGCGCGAACTGGCCCAGCATGTCGATGAACCGCTCGTGCGCCGGCTTGTCGAACCCGTACAAAGCCTTGATCTGCTCGATGCGTTTGGGGTCCACACCCTGCGCGCCACGGTACACACTGCCACCGCCTTCGGCACTGCCCCCGGCCGCAGCGCGTGCCTCCGCCAGGTATTGCTCCACCGGGCCACCGGGCACAAACTGCACCACCACAAAGGTCAGCAACAACACGCCCAGCAAGGTGGGGATCATGAGCAGCAAGCGCTTGAGGATGTACAGCCACATGGTCAACGGCTCCACCAGGTGTCAATGGCCCAGGCTTCACCCTGGAAGTATGGCGGCACCACATCGGGTTTGGCCAGGCGGCGTTGGTTGTAGGCCATGCGGTGGGTGCCGGCGGTCCACTGCGGGATGAGGTAGTGGCTGTGGGTGATCACGCGCTCCAGCGCCCGGCAGGCGGGCAACAATTCGGCCTTGGTTTTGGCGCTCACCATGCGGGCAATCAGGTCGTCGACGGCGGGGCTGCTCACGCCGGCGTAGTTGCCTGAGTCGGGTGTTTTGGCGGCCTGGCTGCCAAAGATGTCGGCGTATTCCTGGCCGGGGTTGTGGGTGCCAGGAAACCCAACTCCCACAATATCAAAGTCGAAAGTTTGAACGCGCTGCTGATACAGCGCAAAGTCCACCGCACGATAGCGCAGGGTGACGCCGAGTTTTTCGAGGTTGCGTATCCACGGCGTCACGGTACGAATACCACCCTCGCTGCTGTCCAGGTACTCCAGCGTCATGGCTTGGCCCTGTGCGTTCTTGAGCACCCCACCCTGCACCGTCCATCCGGCGTCGGCCAGCAAGGCCTTGGCACGGCGCAGGTTCGCACGCAGTGACGATTCGCCATCGGTACGTGGTGGCAACGCCATGGGCCCGAACACACCCGCAGGCACTTGCTTTCGCCATGGTTCCAGCAAGGCCAGCTCGTCGGCACCGGGCACGCCTGAAGCCGCACATGCGGTGTTGCCGAACAAGCCGTTGACGCGCTGGTAGGCGTTGTAGAACAACTGCCGGTTCATCCATTCGTAGTCCATGGCCAGGCCCAAGGCCTCGCGCACGCGCACATCCTGCAGCAGCGGGCGGCGGGTGTTGAGCACATAGCTTTGGAAACCCGAGGGCAACTGGTGCTTGAACTCGCCTTTGACGAGCTCGCCACTGTCAAAGCGCCGGCCGTTGACGCGGCGTGCCCAGTCGCCCGCCGAGAAAAAGCGCATGAGGTCGAATTCGCCCGCCTTGAGCGCCTCCAACCGAGCGGTGTTGTCCTTGTATATCTTGACGGTGATACGGTCAAAGTTGGCGCTGCCGCGCCGCACGTTGAGATCGCGCGCCCAGTGCTGGGGGTCGCGCAGGTAGGTGATGTCTTTGCCAAACCGCACCGGGCCAATTTTGTAGGGGCCGCTGCCAATGGGCACATCGGTGACCACTTGATCGAAGGACTTGCCCCCGCCCCAGTCGCGGCTGAACACTGGCAACCCACCGACCGTGAGCGGCAACTCTCGGTTGGGTTGTTTGAAGCGGTAGCGCACGGTGCGGTCGTCCAGCACGTCGAGCCCAGCCACGTCGGCCAGCAAGGTCTTGTAGGCGGGGGACACGTGCGGCCCGATCAGCGTGTCATAGCTGTGTTTCACGTCCTGCGCCAGCACGGGCTTGCCGTTGTGGAACCGCGCTTGTGGCCGCAGCTTGAAGGTGGCGCTCATGCCGTCTGGTGCCACAGCCACGTCTTCGGCCAGCAGGCCATAGCCGCTGGCGGTTTCATCCAGTGCGCCGATCAGCAGCGACTCAAACATCAACCCCGACAGATAAGCTGGCGCACTGCCTTTGATGGTGAACGGGTTGTATTTGTCGAAGGTGGAGGTGCGCAGGTTGCTGACCAGACGGATTTCGCCGCCCTTGGGCGCCTGCGGGTTCACGTAATCGAAGTGGCTGAAGCCGGGGCCGTATTTCAGATCGCCCCACAACGCATAGCCGTGGGCAGCCCACACGGGCGAAGCCAAGGCCAGCAAGCAAGAGAGCAACAAACGACGCATGAGACAATTCTGCAGGATATTTTTCTGGAGACTGATCCATGGGTTTTCTCACCGGCAAGAAGCTGCTCATCACCGGCGTGTTGTCCAACCGCTCCATCGCCTACGGCATTGCTCGTGCTTGCCACGAACAAGGTGCCGAGCTGGCTTTCAGCTACGTGGGTGAGCGCTTCAAGGACCGCATCACCGAGTTCGCCGCCGACTTCAACTCCTCACTCGTGTTTGACTGCGATGTCGGCGATGACGCCCAGATCGACAAGCTGTTCAAGGATTTGTCGGCCCACTGGCCCAACTTCGACGGTTTTGTGCACAGCATAGGTTACGCACCGCGCGAGGCGATTGCGGGCGACTTCCTCGATGGCCTGTCGCGCGAAGGCTTCAAGATTGCGCACGACATCAGCGCCTACAGCTTCCCGGCCATGGCCAAGGCCGCCCTACCCTACCTCAACCCCAAATCGGCGCTGCTGACACTGACCTACCTGGGCGCCATCCGCGTGGTGCCCAACTACAACACCATGGGCCTGGCCAAGGCCAGCCTGGAAGCCAGCGTGCGCTACCTGGCCGACTCGCTGGGCCCCAAGGACATCCGCGTCAACGGCATCAGCGCCGGCCCCATCAAGACCCTGGCCGCCAGCGGCATCAAGGGCTTTGGCAAGATCCTCAGCGTGGTCGCCGACACCTCGCCCATCCGCCGCAACGTGACCATTGAAGACGTGGGCAACGTGGCCGCTTTCTTGCTGAGCGATCTGGCGGGAGGTGTGAGTGCCGAAATCACCTATGTGGACGGTGGCTTCAGCAACGTGGTGGGCGGTATTGCCGAGCCCGCCGAGAGCTGAAGCACCACCTATGCTGAAGCTGGCTCGCCGCGGATTTCTGCTGGCGGGCCTGTTGCTGGTGGTTGGTTGGAGCGCTGCACAAACGCCCACCGCCCCGCCCGCCCTGATGCTGGCGGGCACCTTCAAGACCGGCATCCACCTGCCGGATTACTGGGTGAGTGAAAAGCTGGACGGCGTGCGCGGCCATTGGACCGGCAGCCAGCTCATCACGCGAGGTGGTTTGCCCGTCGCGGCGCCCGCCTGGTTCACCGCAGGCTGGCCCAACGTTGCCATGGACGGCGAACTCTGGGCAGGGCGCGGGCGTTTCAGCGACACCGTGTCCACCGTGCGCCGCGAAACGCCGGACGATGGCGCCTGGCGACACATCCGTTTCATGGTCTTCGACCTGCCCTCTCACCCTGGCAGCTTTGACGAGCGCGTGGTGGCCATGGCCTCGTTGCCAACCACACCTTGGCTGCAGGTGGTCCCCCAGCAGCGCGTTGGCAATGAAAAGGCCTTGATGGCCCTGCTGCGCCAGACCGAGCGCCAAGGGGGCGAAGGCCTGATGCTGCACCGGGGCGCGGCCGTGTACCAGGCAGGCCGCAGCCACGACATCCTCAAGCTCAAGACCCACGAGGACGCCGAAGCACAGGTGCTGGGATGGGAACCCGGCAAGGGCAAATACGAAGGTATGGTGGGCGCGCTGCTGGTTCAAACATCCCAGGGCCAGCGATTCAAACTGGGCAGCGGCCTGACCGACGCCCAGCGACGTGACCCGCCACCGCAGGGCACCTGGGTGACCTACCGCTACAGGGGCATCACCGAGAGCGGTGTGCCTCGCTTCGCCACGTTCCTGCGGGTTCGTGAGGACTTGGCCCTCAATGGGCCACGCACTGCAGCGCCTTCACCCCGCTGATCACTGCGCGCCAGCCTCCACCTTTTTGAGGTGGGCATAGATCTGGTCCTTGAGCTGCAGTTTTTCCTTTTTCTTGACCTCGATCTCAACCTCGGTAGCCGCAACGATGTGGGCCTCCATGTTCTTGATCAGCTGATCCAGCTCGTTGTGTTTGTCGAACAGGCGCGTGAAATGTGCGTCGTGGCCCTTGAGCTTGGTGATCAGGTCGCGGTATTCGGGAAACATCGGTCGCTCCTCAACAAACCCAAGGGGACCATCCCCCTGGGGTATCAGGACTTTTTAACACAGTCGGCAAAGTAGGCCGGGCGGCCGTCCGGGCCGTCCTGCACCACCAGACCGTGGATGTCGTTCTCGAAACCCGGGCACTCGCGCGCAAACTCGCGGTTGAACTTGAGGTAGTCCACGATCTTCTTGTTGAACACCTCGCCCGGGATGAGCAGTGGAATGCCCGGTGGGTACGGCGTGACCAGGCTGGTGGTGATGCGCCCTTCCAAGTCGTCAATGGCCACACGTTCCGTGCTGCGGTGGGCAATGTGAGCAAACGCGTCGCTGGGTTTCATGGCCGGCGTGTGGTCGCTCAGGTACATGTCGGTGGTCAGGCGCGCGATGTCGTACTTGGCGTAGAGGGCGTGCACGTGCTGGCACAGGTCGCGCAGGCCCATTTGCTCGTAGCGCGGCTGCTTGGCGCAGAACTCCGGCATGATGCGCCACATGGGCTGGTTCTTGGCGTAGTCGTCCTTGAACTGCTGCAAAGCGGTCAGCAACGTGTTCCAGCGGCCCTTGGTGATGCCGATGGTGAACATGATGAAGAAGCTGTACAGGCCCGTTTTCTCGACCACCACACCGTGCTCGGCCAGGAACTTGGTGACGATGGAGGCTGGGATGCCGGAGGTCTCGAAACGCCCATCCAGATTGAGGCCCGGCGTGACGATGGTGGCCTTGATCGGGTCCAACATGTTGAAGCCCGGCGCCATGTCGCCAAAACCGTGCCAATCCTTGGCGGTCGCTGTGTCATCCTTGCCGCGGTTGAGCACCCAGTCGCTTGCCGCGCCAATGCCTTCATCCGCCAACTCATCGGGTCCCCAGACCTGGAACCACCAGTCGTCAGCGCCAAAATCGTTCTCGATCTGGCGCATGGCGCGGCGGAAGTCCAGCGCCTCCAGAATGCTCTCCTCCACCAACGCGGTGCCGCCCGGCGGCTCCATCATGGCAGCGGCCACGTCGCAGCTGGCGATGATGCTGTACTGCGGGCTGGTGCTGGTGTGCATCAGGTAGGCCTCGTTGAAGAGGTGGCGGTCCAGCTTGGTGGTCTGCGAGTCCTGCACCAGCACATGGCTGGCCTGGCTGATGCCGGCCAGCAACTTGTGGATGGACTGCGTGGCGTACACCACCGAGCTCTTCGGCCGTGCGCGCTTCTTGCCCATGGCGTGGTACGGACCGTAGAAGGGATGGAAGGCAGCGTGTGGCAGCCAGGCCTCGTCAAAGTGCAGGTTGTCGACGTAGCCGTCCAGCATGCCCTTGATGGTCTCGGTGTTGTAGAGCACACCGTCGTAGGTGGACTGGGTCAGCGTCAACACGCGCGGCTTGACCGCGTCGGCATCCACACCCGCCAACAGCGGGTTGGCGCGGATTTTGGCTTTGATGGCCTCGGGCTCGAACTCGCTTTGCGCGATGGGCCCGATGATGCCGTAGTGGTTGCGCGTGGGCTTCAAAAACACGGGCACGGCGCCCGTCATGATGATGCTGTGCAGAATGGACTTGTGGCAGTTGCGGTCCACCACCACCACGTCGCCCGGCGCCACCGTGTGGTGCCACACCATCTTGTTGCTGGTGCTGGTGCCGTTGGTGACGAAGAAGCAGTGGTCGGCATTGAAGATGCGGGCGGCGTTGCGCTCGCTGGCGCCGATCGCGCCATTGTGGTCCAGCAGTTGGCCCAGTTCTTCCACCGCGTTGCACACGTCGGCGCGCAGCATGTTTTCACCGTAGAACTGGTGGTACATCTGGCCCACCGGGCTCTTCAGAAAGGCCACACCGCCCGAGTGCCCTGGGCAATGCCACGAGTACGAACCGTCTTCGGCGTAATCGAGCAAGGCCTTGAAGAACGGCGGTTGAATGCCTTCGAGGTAGCTTTTGGCCTCGCGGATGATGTGGCGCGCCACGAACTCGGGCGTGTCCTCGAACATGTGGATGAAGCCATGCAGTTCGCGCAGCACATCGTTGGGCAGGTGGCGGCTGGTTTTGGTCTCGCCGTACACGTAGATGGGCACGTCGGCGTTCTTGCGGCGCACCTCTTCAATGAAGCTGCGCAGGCTCAGCACAATGGGATCGAGGTCCGGGCCCGGCGTGAACTCTTCGTCGTCAATCGACAGGATGAAGGCGCTGGCCCGCGACTGCTGCTGGGCAAACTGCGACAGATCACCGTAGCTCGTAACACCCAAGACCTCAAAACCCTCGGCCTCAATGGCCTGCGCCAGCGCGCGGATGCCCAGGCCCGAGGTGTTTTCGGAGCGGTAGTCTTCGTCGATGATGACGATGGGAAAGCGGAATTTCATGAGCGTGGCCCGGTTCAGCGAAACAGAGCGCGAAGTGTACGGAAATAATGCGGCGCCCCCGTGACCGTGAGCCCCATTTGGCCTCAAAATCAAAAAGCGCAATTCGCCGGCACGTGCCGCTGGCGATCAACCAACAAGGAGTGATGGCATGGCGGAATCAACCCTGTGGTGGCTGCTGGCCGGTGTGGCGGTGGCGGTGGAGCTGGTGACCGGCACCTTCTATCTCTTGATGATCGCCCTGGGCCTGGCCAGTGGTGCCCTTGCGGCCCATCTGGGGCTGCCACTCGCCTGGCAGTTGGTGTGCGCCGCCGTGGTCAGCGGTGGCGCGGTGGCGCTTTGGTACCGTGTGCGCAAGAACTCACCCGGGCGGTTGCCCGCCCGCGCCAACCGAGACGTCAACCTCGATATCGGCGAAACGCTGCATGTCGCCGCTTGGGACGCCGACGGCACAGCCCAGGTCAAGTACCGTGGCGCGCAGTGGACCGCCGCGCTCATGCCAGGTGTGGCACCCGCGATTGGCGAAGGCACCTACCGCATCGAGCAAGTCGTGGGCAACCGGCTTTTGGTCGTGCCCGCCCCCTGACCGTTTTCACGCCACCTAGAGAGGAACCCTCATGGAAATCGCCCTGCTGCTGTTCATCGTCGCCATCATCTTCATCGTGCGTGCCATCAAGGTGGTGCCGCAGCAAAACGCCTGGGTCAAGGAGCGGCTGGGCAAGTACGCCGGCACACTCACGCCCGGCCTCAACTTCCTTGTGCCGTTCATCGATCGGGTTGCCTACAAACACAGCCTGAAAGAAATTCCGCTGGATGTGCCCAGCCAGGTCTGCATCACGCGCGACAACACGCAGTTGCAGGTGGACGGCATCCTGTATTTCCAGGTCACCGACCCCATGCGCGCCAGCTACGGCTCGTCCAACTACATCATGGCCGTCACGCAACTGGCACAAACGTCGCTGCGTTCGGTGATTGGCAAACTGGAACTGGACAAGACCTTTGAAGAACGGGACATCATCAACGCCCAGGTGGTGCAGGCCATCGACGAAGCGGCTTTGAACTGGGGCGTGAAAGTGCTGCGCTATGAGATCAAGGACCTCACGCCGCCCAAGGAGATCCTGCATGCCATGCAGCAACAGATCACCGCCGAGCGCGAAAAACGCGCGCTGATCGCCGCGTCCGAAGGCCGCCGCCAGGAGCAGATCAACATCGCCACCGGCGAACGCGAAGCCTTCATCGCCCGCTCCGAAGGCGAAAAACAGGCCGCTATCAACAACGCACAAGGCGAGGCCGCCGCGCTGATGGCTGTGGCCGAAGCCACCGCCCAGGCCATCGAGCGGGTGGCCGCCGCCATACGCCAGCCTGGCGGTGAACAGGCGGTGCAGTTGAAGGTGGCTGAAAAAGCCGTGGACGCCTATGCCAAGGTGGCGGCTGACGCGACCACCACCCTCATCGTGCCGGGCAACATGACCGAAGTCTCCAGCCTCATCGGCTCGGCCATGACCATGGTCAAGGCCGTTCAGAGCAAAGCTTGAAGCCGAAAACAGGCGCCAACAGAATTGCCTCATTCTTGGGGCATAATAGAGGGCTTACGGAGCGATGACCGAGTGGCCGAAGGTGCTCCCCTGCTAAGGGAGTATGGGATGTAGAGTCTCATCGAGGGTTCGAATCCCTCTCGCTCCGCCAAACAAAAACCCCTGTCTACTGTGAAAAGTGGCAGGGGTTTTTTCTTGCCTGCCGAAGCGTTTTTGCATATCGCCGCAGCGGCAAGTTCACACCAAAAACAGGCCTCAGAAAGCAAAAAACCCAAGTGACGTCAATCACTTGGGTTTGCATACTGGCGGAGAGGGCGGGATTCGAACCCGCGGTGGGGATTAGCCCACACACGCTTTCCAGGCGTGCGACTTAAACCGCTCATCCACCTCTCCGCGAAGCCTTGCATTATAGCAGCCTCGCAACGCCGAATTCCTCTATCAGGCGATGGAATCGGCTTCTTCGTCTTTGTCGAGGTCGAACACACGGTGCAAAGCGCGCACGGCGAGTTCCATGTACTTCTCGTCGAGCACAACCGAGGTCTTGATTTCGGAGGTGGAGATCATCTGGATGTTGATGCCCTCTTCCGCCAGGCAGCGGAACATCTTGCTGGCCACGCCGACGTGGCTGCGCATGCCGATGCCGACGATGCTGACTTTGCAAATGCGCGCATCACCCACCACGTCGGCCGCACCCAGCTTGGGCACCACCTGGCCTTTGAGCAGGTCGATGGTCTTGCTGTAGTCGTTGCGGTGCACGGTGAAGCTGAAGTCGGTCTTGCCGTCTTTGCTCAGGTTCTGGATGATCACATCGACTTCGATGTTGGCGTCTGCCACGGCGCCCAGAATTTGGGAAGCGATGCCCGGGGTGTCGGGCACGCCCAGGACGGAAATTTTGGCTTCGTCGCGGTTGAAGGCGATGCCAGACACAACGGCTTGTTCCATTTGCTCGTTTTCCTCAAAAGTGATCAGGGTGCCGGAGGAGGCTTCCTCGGCCAAATCAATGTCCCACGGGGTGAAACTGGACAGGACGCGCAGCGGCACCTTGTACTTGCCGGCAAATTCCACCGAACGGATCTGCAGCACCTTGGAGCCCATGCTGGCCATCTCCAGCATTTCCTCGAAGCTCACGCGATGCAGGCGACGCGCCTCGGGCACAACACGCGGGTCGGTGGTGTAGACGCCGTCCACGTCGGTGTAAATCAGGCACTCGTCGGCCTTGATGGCGGCGGCCACGGCCACGGCCGAGGTGTCGCTGCCGCCACGGCCCAGGGTGGTCACGTTGCCCGTGCCGTCAATGCCCTGGAAACCCGTGATGATGACGACCTTGCCCGCGTCCAGGTCGGCGCGCACGCGCTGGTCTTCGATGGATTCGATGCGGGCCTTGGTGTAGGCGCTGTTGGTTTTGATGGGCACTTGCCAGCCGGCATAGCTCACGGCCTGCATGCCTTCGGCCTGCAGCGCAATGGCCAGCAGCGCGGACGAAGCCTGCTCGCCAGTGGCGGCCAGGGCATCGAGTTCGCGGCCGTAGGCGGCGTTTTGCAGGCTGGGGGCCAGTTCTTTGGCCAGGCCCAGCAGGCGGTTGGTCTCGCCGCTCATGGCGCTGGGCACCACCACCATCTGGTGGCCGGCGCGGTGCCATTTGGCGACGCGTTTGGCGACGTTGCGGATGCGCTCGGTGGAGCCCATGGAGGTGCCACCGTACTTGTGAACGATCAGTGCCATTGGGAGATGGAAGCGGTGATGGAGACGGGTTGTCTGGGGCGATGAGCCATGCACTGCGCAGGACCGCGCAAAACCCATCAATTATAGCCAGCGCGTCCGGGAAGACCCTCGGAACTGGCCCTCACGCGGCGTGGCTTCAGGGCTCGAAGCGCAGCACCTGGCCATCGCGCAGCACATGCCCATTGGCCACCTTGAGGCGGATGTGATGACCCCGTGTGGTGCAGGCCGCAATTTGTCGCAGCAGCGCGGTCATCTGCGCCTCGCTGGGCGAGGCCTGCCAGCCCAAGCGCAGCCAATGGCGCAGCAGATTGGCCTGCCGCTCCACCGAGAGCAGACGCAAGCGCGCGATCTGCGGTGGCTGCCCCACGGCCAGCAGGTCTTGCGCGGCCACTTCGTCCAGCAGCCGCTGCGCCTGCGCGGCATGGCGCGCGCTGCGCGCCAGGGTCTGCTGGTAAGCCGGAAACTGCTCACGCCACGCTGGCAACAGGTGCTGGCGGATGCGGTTGCGGGTAAAGCGGGTGTCGGTGTTGGTTGGGTCGTCGATGAAGGGCTCGCCGATGTCGACCAGCCAAGCGCGGATTGCCGCGCCGTCCACCTCAAGCACCGGGCGGCCAAATGCCATGCCATGGCGCTCAAAGCGAGCTGGCATCGATGCCAGGCCCGGCAGGCCGGCCCCTCGGCTCAAGGCCAACAGCAAGGTCTCCACCTGATCGTCGGCGTGCTGGGCCAGCCAGACCTCGCCACAGCCCTGGGCGAGCGCCAGGTCCGCAAGGCATCTGTAGCGTGCCCGACGGGCCGCGTCCTCAGGACTTTCGCCGGCGGCATGAGCCGCCCGCGCCCGGGCGCTGAAAAATGCCATACCGCGTGTTTCGCAGAAACGCTGCGCGTGTGATTCGAAATCATTGGCAGCCGCCTGCAGGCCATGGTTCACATGCAGCGCGACCACCTGACCCGGACAAGCCGCGTGGGCGGCCAGCAGCAGCGCGGTGGAATCGGCACCACCGCTGAATGCCACCGCGTGACGACAACCGGCGGGCGCGGCCGCCAACCACGCAGCCACCGGGGCAGCACAGGGGTTGGCCGGCGCGGCGGTGTTCACCGCTTGCCGTCGGCCTTGCTGTCTGCCTTGGTGTCGGTGAAACGGCCGT
This sequence comes from Hydrogenophaga atypica, assembly GCF_042665215.1. Taxonomy (NCBI): domain Bacteria; kingdom Pseudomonadati; phylum Pseudomonadota; class Betaproteobacteria; order Burkholderiales; family Comamonadaceae; genus Hydrogenophaga; species Hydrogenophaga atypica. The sequence goes on along the minus strand of NZ_JBHTCA010000016.1, from coordinate 33,294 downwards.
AGCTGTTGAGGCGGTTATGGCGGCGCTCGATGAGTTCCTTGACCTTGAGGTCGGCCACCTGCCGGTAGGCGTCGCCCAGGGCGCGCTTGAGGAAAGCCGCCATCTGTTTGGGGTCGCGGTGGGCACCGCCCACGGGCTCGTTCACGATCTTGTCGACCAGGCCCAGGGCCTTGAGGCGGTGGGCGGTGATGCCCAAGGCATCGGCCGCATCGGACGCACGCTCGCTGGTCTTCCAGAGGATGGACGCGCAGCCCTCGGGGCTGATCACCGAGTAAACCGAGAACTGCAGCATCAGCACCTGGTCGGCCACCGAGATGGCCAGCGCACCACCAGAGCCACCCTCGCCGATGATGGTGGAGATGATGGGCACTTCGAGTTGCGCCATCTCGAAGATGTTGCGGCCGATGGCCTCGGACTGGCCACGCTCCTCGGCATCGATGCCGGGATAGGCGCCGGGTGTGTCCACGAAGGTGAAGACCGGCAGCTTGAACTTCTCGGCCAGCTTCATCAGGCGCAGCGCCTTGCGGTAGCCCTCGGGCTTGGTCATGCCGAAGTTGCGCAGGCCACGCTCTTTCGTATCGCGCCCTTTTTGCTGGCCCAGCACCATGCAGGGCTGGCCGTTGAAGCGGGCCAGACCGCCGACGATGCTCAGGTCGTCGGAGAAATGGCGGTCACCGTGCAGTTCAACAAAGTGCGTGAAGATGTCGCGCACATAGTCCAGCGTGTAAGGCCGGTCGGGGTGGCGGGCGATCTTGGTGATCTGCCAAGGGGTCAGATCGCTATAGATATCTTTGGTGAGTTGCTGGCTCTTTTTGCTCAGCTGCTCGATTTCTTCAGAGATGTCGACCGCCGACTCGGTCTGGACGTAACGCAGTTCTTCGATCTTGGATTCGAGTTCGGCGATGGGCTGCTCGAAATCCAGAAAATTCTTTTTGGCCAAGGTTTCACTCCTTTGGGCGGTGTTCTTGCGGCTGGCGCGGCGTGGCTCAATACGCCACGGGCAGGGGGTCCAGCGAGCGCCAAATATACCAAGTGGCGACGCTGCAATACGGTGACCACGCGGCGGCCACCTCGCGCGCATCGCTGCGGCTCACGGGCTCGCCTGAGAAGTAGGCCTGGCTGATGCCATTGATCAGCCCGACGTCGTCCAGCGGCAGCACGTTGGGGCGCATGAGGTGGAAGATCAGGAGCATCTCGGCCGTCCAGCGGCCAATGCCGCGGATGGCAATCAGCTCCGCGATGATGGCGTCGTCGTCCATGCCGGTCCACTGGTCGACGTGGACCGCGCCGTTGTCGAAGTGCAGCGCCAGGTCCACCAGGTACTCCACCTTGCGGGCGCTCAGGCCGGCGGCGCGCATATCGTCCACCTTGAGCTTGAGCACATTGGCGGGCACCATCTTGGCCGGCAGCTTCTCGAAACGCTCCCACACCGACTGCGCGGCCTTCACCGAAATCTGCTGGCCCACGATGCTGCGTGCCAGGGTGGTGAAGGCGTCACCGCGCGATTGCAGCGTGGCCCCCGGAAACTGCGGGATGAGTTTTTTCATCACGCGGTCGCGTTTCATGAGGTGCTTGCAGGCGTCGGCCCAGTAGCTCGGCGCGTTGGCGGGCATGGGCAAAACGGCGGTGACCATCAAGCACGCTCCCAGGTGGTGCCAGCGGCACTGTCCTTCAGCACGATGCCCTGCTCCAGCAACACCTTGCGGATGCGGTCGGCTTCGGCAAAGTTTTTGCTGGCTTTGGCGGCCGCACGCTCGCCAATCAGCCCCTGGATGGCGGCTTCGTCCAGCCCGGCACCCGCCTGCAAAAACGCCTTGGGGTCACCTTGCAACAGGCCCAACGTACCGCCCAATGCCTTGAGCAAACCAGACAGTTCGGGTGAGCGGGTTTTGTTCACGTCGCCAGCCAGCTCGAACAACACCGACACGGCTTCAGGCGTGCCGAAGTCCTCGTCCATCGCGGCCTGGAAACGCGCCGCCTGCGGCTGCGCCCAGTCGATGCTCACTGCTGTAGGGGGCACCGCATCCAACGTGGTGTAGAGGCGCTTGAGACCACTGCGCGCGTCGTCCAGGTGCACATCGCTGTAGTTCAGCGGGCTGCGGTAGTGGGCGCGTGCGACGAAGAAGCGGATGGTTTCGGCATCGTACTTTTCCAGCACGTCGCGGATGGTGAAGAAGTTGCCCAGGCTCTTGGACATCTTCTCGTTGTCGATGTTGATGAAGCCGTTGTGCATCCACACGTTGACGAAGCGCTGGCCGGTGGCCCCTTCGCTCTGCGCGATTTCGGTTTCGTGGTGCGGGAACTGCAGGTCAGCCCCGCCACCGTGGATGTCGAAGGTCTCGCCCAGCAGATCGCAGGCCATGGCCGAGCACTCGATGTGCCAGCCCGGGCGGCCAGGGCCAAATTCGCTGGCCCATTTGGCCTCTTCGGGCTCCTCGGGTTTGGCACTCTTCCAGAGCACGGGGTCCAGGGGATCGAGCTTGCCGTCGTCCACCGCCACGCGCTCACCGGCACGCAACTCATCGAGCGACTTGCCTGAAAGCTGACCGTAGGACGGGAACTTGCGCACCGCGTAGTTCACGTCACCGTTGGCGCCGCGGTAGGCCAGCCCCTTGTGCTCCAAGGTGGCGATCATCGAAAGCATCTGGGGCACGTAATCGGTGGCGCGCGGGTCGTGTGTGGGGCGCTCGATGCCCAGCGCATCGAAGTCGCGGTACATCTCCGCGATCATGCGGTCGGTCAGGCCGCGTATGGTTTCGCCGTTGGCCAGCGCGCGCTTGATGATCTTGTCATCGATGTCGGTGATGTTGCGAACAAATGTGACCCGCAGGCCACGGGCACGCAGCCAGCGTTGCACGATGTCAAAGGCCACGGCCGAGCGCGCATGGCCCACGTGGCACAGGTCGTACACGGTGATGCCACACACGTACATGCGCACGTGGCCGGCTTCGATGGGAGAAAAAGGCTCGACGCGGCGCGTGAGCGTGTTGTAGATACGCAAACTCATGAAACAGGCTTGGGGGCAGGAGGGCCGAGGGTCCGCGAACGGGGTGGACACAATGCGGACAGGTTGCCGCTGCGAAGGCGCCAGGAGGGCCACGTGGCGCATCGGTACAGGACAGGCCCTCAGATACAATCCCGCCAGTATATCGACCCGCCCGGCAGCCCTCCGCCGGCCCCGCGCGTCGCGCGGCACGATCCGCCACGGTTAACGCCAAGTCCACTGAGGCCTCCATGCTCCTGTCCGTGATTTCGAAACCCATGTCCCCCCTTACGCGCGCACTCGCTGCGGTGCTGCTGGCCGGCTGCGCCACAGTGGTGGTGGCCCAGGCCCCCCAGAGCAACGAGTACGACAACGTGAGCCGCATGGTGCGTGCGGGCCAGTTGGACCAGGCGCAGGCCAAGGCCGAACAGTACCTTGTCGGCAACCCCAAAGACCCACAAATGCGTTTCCTCAAGGGCGTGATCCAGCAGCAGCGCGGCCAGGCCGACGAAGCGCTGGCCACCTTCACCCAGCTGACGCAGGACTACCCCGAACTGCCCGAGCCCTACAACAACCTGGCCGTCATCCACGCCGCACAAAACCAGTACGACAAGGCGCGCATTGCGCTGGAAATGGCGGTGCGCACCAACCCCAACTACGCCACCGCCCACGAGAACCTGGGCGACGTGTATGCGCGGCTGGCCGCCCAGTCGTACGGCAAGGCCCTGCAGCTTGACGGCGGCAACACCTCGGCGCCGGCCAAGCTCAAGGCGGTCAATGCCATGCTCACGCCGCCCGCCAAAAAAGTGGCCCGCTGAGCGGGCCTTGATCGGCCGAACACACGCTGCATCTGCGGCCAGTGTGGTTTTTCCTCTTTCCGACAGGACACCCTCACCATGTCATTTTTCTCCCTCCGCCGCCGCAGCCTGGCGTTGATTGGCGGCGCCGTGCTGGGCCTCACCCTCAACGTTGCCGCGCACGCCCAATCGGCGCTGCCCAAGGTGAAACTCAGCACCTCGCTGGGCGACATCGTTCTGGAACTCAATGCCGAGAAGGCGCCCAAGACGGTCGAGAACTTCCTGCAGTACGTCAAGGATGGCCACTACGACGGCCTGGTGTTCCACCGCGTCATCCCCGGTTTCATGATCCAGGGCGGCGGCTTCAGCGCCGACATGCAGCAAAAGGCCACGCGCACACCCATCGTGCTGGAAGCCACCAATGGCCTCAAGAACGAACGCGGCACCATCGCCATGGCCCGCACCAACGTGCCGGACTCGGCCACCAGCCAGTTTTTCATCAACGTGGTGGACAACGCCATGCTCAACGCCACCGGCCCGGGCAACGGCTACGCCGTGTTCGGCAAGGTGACCGCTGGCATGGATGTGGTCGACAAGATCCGCGCCGTGCCCACCGGCAGCCGTGGCATGCACCGCGACGTGCCCACCACCCCCGTCACCATCCTCAAAGCCAGCCTGGAGAAATGAACATGGCCAACCCCCAAGTCGAACTGCACATCACCGGTCACGGTGTCATCACGCTGGAACTCGACGCTGAAAAAGCGCCCAAGTCCACCGCCAACTTCCTGGCCTACGTGGCCAGCGGCCACTACAACAACACCGTGTTCCACCGCGTGATCGACGGCTTCATGGTCCAGGGTGGCGGCTTTGAGCCCGGCATGAACCAGAAGCCCACGCAAGAAGCCATTGAGAACGAGGCCAACAACGGCCTGAAGAACAACAAGTACACCGTGGCCATGGCGCGCACCCAGGCGCCCCACTCCGCCACCGCGCAGTTCTTCATCAACGTGGCCGACAACGGCTTCCTCAACCACACCGCCCCCACCGCACAAGGCTGGGGCTACGCTGTGTTCGGCAAAGTGGTGGCAGGCACCGAGGTGGTCGACGCGATCCGCGCCGTCAAGACCGGCCGCAAGGGCTTCCACGACGACGTTCCGCTGAACGACGTGGTGATCGAAAAGGCCGTGGCGCTCTGATCCCCGCCACGCCTCGTGCCATGCCTGCCGCTCACACCATTGTGTCGCCAGGCTGGCGCGCGGTGGACCTGATCTCCGACCTGCACCTGCATTCCGGCGACCAGGCCACCTTTGAATGTTGGCGCCGCTACCTGCTGGCGCCCCAGCCCGAAGCCGAGGCGGTCTTCATCCTCGGCGACCTGTTTGAGGTGTGGTGGGGCGACGACGTGCTGGACAGCACCGGCACGGGCGAAGCCGCCTTTCTGCGCGAATGCGCTGCCGTGCTGCAAAAAGCCGCCGGGCAACGGCCGGTGCACTTCCTGCACGGCAACCGCGACTTCCTGGTGGGCGAGCGTTTTTTTGCACACACTGGGGTTCGGGCACTCACCGACCCCAGCACCCTGCAGATGGGCACACGCCGTTTCGTGCTAAGCCACGGTGACGCGTGGTGCCTGGATGACACCGACTACCAGCGTTTTCGCACCGAGGTGCGCTCTGCCGCCTGGCAAACTCGCTTCCTGGCACAACCCATCGCGCAGCGTGAAGCCACCGCCCTTGCCCTGCGCCAGCAAAGCGAGGCCCGCAAACACAGCGGCGCCGCCTATGCCGATGTGGACGCGCCCAGCGCCATGGCCGCCTTGGCACAACGCCAGGCCACCGTGCTCGTGCATGGCCACACGCACCGACCGGCCGACCAACAGCTCGCGCCCGGCCTGATGCGGCATGTGCTGAGCGATTGGGACGCACTGGCCTCACCGCCGAGAGCCGAGGTCTTGCGCCTGCACCACGACGGCCGCGCAGAACGCCTGCCGCTGTTGCAATAAGCGCCCCAGCCCTCAGGTGTGAGGCCATGACTTTGAACCTCTCACGCCTGTGGCGGCGTGCCCGGCAGCAATTGCCCATGCTGCGCCGCCAGGCCGAAGCCATCCCCGACGGCCTGTGGCTGCACACCCTGGTGCGCTACCCCTTCCTGGCCGCCCTGCCCTTGCCGGTGCAGCAACGCCTGCGCAGCCTCAGCGCACAGTTCCTGACCGACAAGGAATTTCACGGCGCCCACGGCCTCCATATCACCGACGAGATCGCGCTGGCCATTGCGGCGCAGGCCTGCCTGCCGTTGGTCTACCTGCCTGGCCAGGGCCGTTGGCGCGACGACGCACTGGGCTGGTACGACGACTTCGTGACCATCGTGGTGCACCCCGCCGAAGCCGTGGCACAGCGCGAGGTGACCGATGGTGCGGGTGTGGTTCACCGCTACCAGGAAACCCTGCTGGGCGAAGCGATGGAGCGCGGCCCGGTGATGTTGAGCTGGCAGCATGTGGCCCAGGCCGGCGACACCACCGACCGTGGCCACAACCTGGTCATCCACGAATTTGCCCACAAGTTCGACATGCGCGGCAAAGCGCCTGGGCAAGGCGCCGATGGTTGCCCGGTGTTGCCCAAGGGTTTTTTGGGCCTGCGCACCGCAGCCGAAGCCCGCCGCCACTGGCGCACGGTGCTTGGCCACGAATACGCGGCCTTCAATGAGAAGGTCGTGATGGCGCAGCGCTTTGGCGAAGCGCCGCCCTGGCTGGACGCCTACGGTGCCCACTCGCCGGCCGAATTTTTTGCCGTGGCTTGCGAGGCCTACTGGGTCAGCCGCGAGCGTTTCGGGCAAGCGTTCCCTGAACTGCTGCGGCTGTTCGACGGCTTTTTCGTGCCGTCATCCCCCATCAAGCCTTCTTGAGCAGCGCCTTCAGGGCATTTTGCAAGCGGCGCGCGGCGGTCGCGTCAAAACCACTGGCCAGCACCTGGGCCGCATCCTGGCCCCAGGTCTGCGTGGGCGCGGCTTCGTTGCGCTTGGTCAGCAACTGCAACTGGTACATGCGGCGAGCGCTCAGCTGTTCGGCCGGCGTGGGCACATCGGCTGCGATCTCCAGCCGCAACAGCGCGGTGGCGGCCTGGTCGCTCTGGCCGTTGCCAGCCTGCAGTGCCTGAACCCAGGCGCCACGCACGGGCGCAGCCACACGGCCACCCAGCTCCTGCACGCTGGGCAGGGCTTCGGCGTCGCGTTTTTCCCAGGCCGTCATCACACGCGACAGCACTTCGCCATGGGCTTGTGCGGCCAGCTTGCGCAGGGCCATGTCGGCACGCTCCAAGGCCTCACGCTGGGCTCGGAAGGCGGCATCGCCCAGTCGCGGGCCACGGTCTTCGCGCATGGGGCGTTCACCCATGCGGAAATCGCCACGGCCTTCGCCTCGGTTGTCACCACGCGGGCCACGGTCGCCACCGGGACGGCCACCGTCACGGCCACCGGGCTTGCGATCGCGGTCACCCGGGCGACCACGGTCGTTGCCTGCGGGCTCTGCCTTTTTCATGCCCGGGCGGTCATCGCCACGCACGGCCACGATCTTCTTGGGCGGCGCCACAGGCGCGGGCGCGGGAGTAGGCGCTTCTGCGCTCTCGTCCTGGGCATCCGCAGCAGCCTCTGCGGGCGCATCACCTTCGGCCGCTGCCGACACACCCGAATCCACTGCAGTGGACGCTGGCACGTCAGCAGATGCTGCAGCAGGTGCGGCAGCCTGAACCGCCTGAGCCTGACCACGCAAAGCGGCCTCCAGTGCGGCCACGGCGGCACGAATCTGCTGCGCGTCACCACTCTGGTTGGCCGCATCAACGGCCTTGGCAGCTTCCAGCACGCGGCGATCGTGTTCGCTCACAGCTTGGGCGGCCTTTTCACGGTCCGCGCCCTTGCGGTTGAACGCTTCGTCAATCGGCTGGCGGAAGGCTTCCCACAGTTTCTGTTCCTGTTTGCGGTCCAGCGGCACGGCCTGCGCTTCGGCCTGCCAGCGCTGCTGCAGCGCCTTCACGGCGTCGATGCGCAAACTGGGTGCAGCGCCCAGGGCCGCAGCCTCTTCGATCATCGCGCGGCGTCGTGCCAGGCTTTCGGCCTGCGCAGCCTCCAGGCGGGCGTGCGCCAGGTGCATGGCGTCTTTCCATTGCGGCTGCAGTTCGGCGAACTGCTTTTCGCTCAGGTGGCCAGCCTCGCGCCAACGCTCGGCCAGTTGGTGCAGTTCGCGGATCTGCTTTTTCCAGTCGGAGCTCTCGGCATGGGCATCGGTCCAGGCGCGCACCTCGTCCAGCAGCGCCAGGCGCTGGGCCTTGTGTTGTTCGGCCTGCTCGCGCACCTTGTCCAGCCAAGCCTCCACCAGCTTATGGGCACGGGTGCAGGCTTCGTCGAATTTTTTCCACAAACCGTGGTTGGGCACGCCACCCTGGTCGGTGGCCTTCCACTGCTCGCGCAGCTGGCGCAGGGTTTCCTGCATCTTGCGGCCACCCAGACGCTGGCCTTCGGGGGCGGCGGTCAGGGCTTCGGCCTTGGCCAGCAGCTCTTCGCGCAGCTGGTCGGCACGCCAACGCTGCCAGCCCTCCAGTTCGCCGGCCTGGGTCAGCGCGGCGTGAACTTGGCCTTCCAACTCGGCACCGATGTGGCGGCCATGCTGCTTGAGCGCGGCGCGCACATCGGCCGCCGCCTTGGGTGTGGCCTTGCCATGGCCTTCGGCCAACTCTTTGACCAACACCTTGAGCGCGGCCCCCACAGCCTCTGCGGCTTCGGTGCGGCGGGCCTGGGCAGCGGCGTTCTCCACCGGTGCGGCGGCCGTGCGGGCTTCAGGCGCGGCTTCGCCCCGTGCGGTGCGCAACTCGTCGGCCCACACGGGCACGGCGGGCAGCGGCGCCTGGGCATCGGTCGATGCCACCACGGCCTGCGCCAGCGCGGCCTGGAAGGCCTCCCACACCAGCGTGAGCTGCTGCCGGGCGCTGTCGATCATGGGCGAGAACTTGGGATCCATGCTGGACCAGTGGGCGTCGGCGCTCAGGCTGGAGGCCTGGCCCTGCCAGTTGGTCACGTCGGCGCCCAGCACCTCTGCGGCACCCTGGGCGTCGCGCCAGGATTTGGTGGACAGCACCTCGATGCGCTGGGCCAGCAACACGGCGGCTTCGCGCTCGACCTGCACACGGTGTTGCAGGTCTTCGATCGCTTTCACGCGTTCGGCCAAGGCCTGCTTGAGGCCGGCCAGCGGCTCGCGCGACAAGGGCGCACCGGCCTTGGCGGCATCGCGCTGCCAGGCCAGCGCGTCGGCCATGTTCAAGCGCGGCAGGGCGAGCAAGGTGTTGGCTTTCTCGGCCCACTCCACCGCCATGGTTTCCTGGGCCTTCGCGCGGCGCAACTCTTCGAGCTTTTCACGCAGCGGCTTGGCCGCGCCCTTGTCGCGGTGCGAGAGTTCCTTGAACACCTCGGCCATGCGTTCGGGCGAGGGATCGGTGGCCAGCCACTCACGCACCCGCGCGGCGCGGTCGCCGGAGGTGGCGGCCGAGAACACCCCGCCGGTCAGCGCATCCAGCGCTTGGGTGTCTGCAGTTTTGGCGGAAGAGGGGTTCGTTTGAGCGGAGTTCACGGTCGCAATGGCCACAAGGCGTGTCTGGTTGGGCAAACGCGTATTGTCGCCTCAGTCGGTGCCGGTTTTCGCGACACCCTGTCTCAAGGCACGGAAAGCCGCAGATCAGCGTGTGACCCAGCGGCATCTGACCCGGCTTTGGCCACCTCGACAAACACCCGCGCGCCTGCCAGCCCCTGAGCGACCAGCCGCTCCTTCACAGCCACAGCACGTCGGGTGGCCAACGCCCGCAAGGCCTCATCAGAGGATGGCGCATGGGCCAGCCACAAGGCCTCCATCTCAGCCACGCTAAGGTCCTTGAGCAGGCCGATGGCGTTGCGCGGCTTGGGAAAATCCCCCCTGCGATAGACCTCGCGCAGCAGCGCCGGGTAAGCCTCAGGCGACACCTCGGTGTCGGTCTCGGCGCCCTGCCCCGCGCGCATCGCCTGGCGGCGCTTTTCGGCCCGCACCGCTTCCTGAAGGCGCTCGCGCTGAAAGGCCGAGCGCTCGCCTTCCACGTCGCTGCGCCCCACCACCGTGACTTGCAACGCGGGCCGGTCGTTCAGCGCCTTGGCAATGGCCGCCAAGGCCGGGCTGGCGGTGTCAGCCAAACGGTCGGTGCCGGCCACAAAATCAATGCGCCCGGGCTGCGCGTCCGGCCCGCCCAGCAGGTTGCCCAGCAGCGCAAACGGTGCCGTCACCGCTTTGCCAATCAGCCCCAGGATCAGGCGGCCAATGACGGGACCGAGGCGAAACTGGGGGTCGTTGAGCGAACCGCTGATGGGCAGGTTGATGTCGATGACGCCATTGCGATCGGCCAGCAAGGCCACCGCCAGCTTGACAGGCAGGTTGGGGGCATCGCTGTCCGCAGCGCGCTCGCCAAACGCCAAGCGGTTCAAGGTGAGCTGGTTGCTGGCGTTGAGCTGCCCGTCCGCGCCCACCTGATAGCGCACATCCACACTGAGCTGGCCGCGCTCGATGCCATGGCCGGTGTACTTCAATGCGTAGGTGGACAGCGGTGGCAACTCCAGCTCGCGCACCTTGCCCACAACGTCCAGCACCGGCGGGGTGAGCAGCGGATTGAGCTGGCCCCCGATGTCCAGCGTGCCCGTGCCCTCGACCCGCCCACGCAGGCTGACTTGTGCGGGCGCCGAGCCCGCGCCGCTGTGGTTGCTGAACGCGCCCAATCCCCCGCTGACTTCGCTCAGCCGCGCGCTGTAGTTGGGCTTCACGAAACGGTCGGAAAAAGCGATGTTGCCGTTGACGAGCGCGATGGGCCCGAAACTCAGCTGCGCGGGCGGCTGCGCCGTTGCCCCGGCTGCTGAATTGGCCGCAGGGTCCGGTGCAGAGCTGCCCTTGGGAGGTGAACGCACCACGTCTTGCAGGTTGACGCGCCCGGTCGGGTCGATGTCGATGCGTGCGAAGTAGTCGCTGAGCGCGGTGTCGGCCACACTGAGCTTGAACGCTTGGCCCGGTGCCAACGCCAGTTGCAGGCCACGCAGGTGCAGGGACTTCCAGTCCAGCAACGGTGAGCCGTCGTTGGCATCCAGGGCCTTAAGATCATCGACCGTGAAATCACCCTTGGCCACCACCGCCAGGCCGCTGGCGTTGTGGCTGAGTTCGAGGTCGCCGCTCCAGCTGGTGTCGGCCTGTCTCAGCACGAGGTTGAGGCGGTCTGCCATGTAGGGCGCAAGCGCGTGGGCAGGCACGCGCTGGAGTTTGAGTTGGGCGCTCAGTTTGCCGCCCATGGCCGCCGATGCGGTCGCAGGGGTTAGCCCCAGTCGTCCGTCCAGAGCCAGCGTACCGGGGTTGGTGGTCTGGCCGTCCGCGGCCAGCCGCATCGCCACCGACACAGGCGCATCCACGACCACGTCGCTGCGCCAGGCGCCCAAACGCAACTGGAGGGCGCTCCAGCGCAAGCCCACTGTGGTGGGCGCGGCAGCATCGTCCAGCCGCCCGCTGCCGTCAGCCAAACGCAAGCCCTGCCAGCCCAAGCGCCAGGGCGTGGCCACGGTGCTGGCCTGCACGGCGTCACTGGACTGGCCGACTTCTGAGCGAAGCCAGTCTTCCCACAGCCAGCGGCCAGTGGCATCGCGCGCCAAGTGCACCACGGGTCGGGACAGGCTGATCTGCCCCAGATCGGCGCTGCGTGCGTTCAAGTCGATGCTGCCGTTCTGCAGCCGCAGCTCGCGCAGGGTCTGCAGGGGCCGGGCGGTCGGGCCCAATGCCACGTCTTGCAGCAACAGATCGCGCAGCTGAAGCTGCAATGCTGGTGCAGCGCCCGACGACTGGGCGGACGCTGGAACGGCGGCCCGCCACTGCAACCCCAGGTCGGCGGCGCTGCGCCCGGCCAGGGCGGGTTTGAGCACCTGGCCAACATAAGGTGCCAGGCCCTGCAAAGGCAGGTCGCGCCAGTTCAGGCTCAGGTTGGCCGCCACCGGACTGATGTCGCCTTTTGCCGTCAACGAGGCTTCGAGCCAGCGGCCACTGAGCACCAACGGTGTGGGCGCGTGGTTGGGCCAGACCAACGGGCCACCCGACAGCGTGAGCGCATCTACCGTGGTTTCCCAGGCCGGCGACACGGCAGCGTCGCGCCAGTGCAAAGCGCCATTGCTGAGCTCGAAGCCATCGAGCTTGACGTCCCACGGTGGCGCCGGAGCCGGATCGGCCTCATTGGCACCGGCCGCTGGCAAAAGATCCGACAGGTTGAGGCGGCCATTTGCCGCGCGTGCCAGGTGCAGCTGAGGCGCATGGAGCGACAGCTTCTCGACATGCACGCGCCGCGCGAGCGGTTCGCTCGTGCCCAACACCAACGACAAAGCCTCCCACGACAGCAGCGGCTCGCCAGCGCTGCCTTTGGCGGTCCGCGCGATCTTCAGGTTGTGCAGCGCCACCCGCCCCGACAACTGGACCACGGGGCGTTGCTGCAACTGCTCGAACGCCACACTCAGATCGGCTTGCACCCGGGCCTGCAAAGGCCGCCAGGGCATGTTTTGAGGCCAATAAGGCAAATACGGGGACAGGTCCAGGTCAGGCAGGTGCAACTGCGCGCGCGTGGCCAGCGTCTCGGCAAATGGCAGGGTGGACAACTGCGTGTCGAAGCGGCTGCCGTTGAGCTCGAATGCGATGCGCGGCTCGGTGTGCACGTCGCGCTGGGTTGGCAAGTTGCTGAGAAACGGCACCGCGACCGAAAGCCCGCGCAGGCGATGTTCACTGCCGGTGGATGTGTCATCCAGGGTCAGTTCGCCGTCGGTGAGCGCCAGGTTGAACAAGCCAAAACTGACACTGCCTTCGCTTTTGGGGCGTTCGGCCCAGCGGGTCAACAGGTCATCGATGTCGTAGCGCCCGTCGCCCAGATGCCGCAGCCGCAGCACAGGCCGCTCCACCACGAGGGCATCCACCACCGGGGCCAAGCGAAAAAGGGACTGCGCCTCGGCGTCCACGTACAGCCGCGCGACGTCCAACAAGGCAGGCTCATCGGGCGTGGCCCCAGCCACTTGCAAGCCCTGGATGTCCAGCTCAAGCGACCACGGGCGAAAGGACACGGCTTCGACCCGCACCTCGCGGCCCAAAGCGGCGCGGCCCTGATCCTGAATGACGCCCTTGAGCCAGACCGGAACGGCCCACCAGGCCAACAGCCAGGCCGTCAGCACCAGCAGCAAAACAACCCACAGCGGCCGCAGGCGCGGCAAGAGCAATTCCCTGTTCATGGGTGGGGATTGTGCGCCGTCGACTGGACAGGATAGATGCATGGAGAAATAAAAAAAGCACTTGAAGGCAATACCTTCAAGTGCTTTTTTCTGATGCTTGGTGGGTCCTGAGTGACTCGAACACTCGACCTACGGATTAAGAGTCCGCTGCTCTACCAACTGAGCTAAGAACCCGAACATGAGAATGGTAGGACGTGAGGGATTCGAACCCACGACCAACGGATTAAAAGTCCGCTGCTCTACCAACTGAGCTAACGTCCCACTCACCACATTCAACTTCTTGCGTCGTTGCCTGCGAAGCCTCAAATTATAGCGTCATTTTTCTTGATTTTGAAACTGCCTGAAATTTTTCTGCACCCGAAGCCAACCGGTCCATGACCCACCCCGCCGCACACAGGCCAAAGGTCGCCGTGACACCCACACTCGACCCATACCCATGGCAGTTCAGCGACCCGTCTCCCGCCACGTCACACGAGGGGTCGGGTGGCGCGACGGCCTCACGGCTGAACACGCACGTCACCTTGATGCGGCCATCGCGTGCGGCACCGTGGTGCTTGCGCAGGCGGTAACGGAGCTGTGCCAACAACGGGTCGTGGGTGGCCAGCCCGAGGTCGTCCACCTCCACGAGGTGTGCCAGGCGCTTGCCTCCGGCGGCACCCGCCACCACCAGCGGCGTGTGCTGCAACAACGACCAGGCGGCCATGGTCGTCTTGGCGGCCATCTGATCACAAGCGTCGATCACGGCCGACAGCGGCCCATTGGCCGCCTGCGCATCACCCACGATGCGCGTCCAGTTGGAGGCATCCACAAAGTCATCGATGGTCACCACCTGCACACCGGGGTGAATGGCCAGCATGCGCTCGCGCATGGCCAGCACCTTGGCTTGGCCCAGGGTGCTATCGAGTGCATGCACCTGGCGGTTGACGTTGGACTCGGCGATGTGGTCCATGTCCACCAGGGTGATGCGCCCCACCCCACTGCGCGCCAGCGCTTCGGCGGCCCAGGAACCCACGCCCCCGATGCCCACGACCATCACATGCGCGTCGAAGATGCGCTGCGCACCGGCCACGCCATAGAGTCGGCGCAAGCCGCCAAAACGGCGTTCGAAATCGGCCGACATAGAACGGGTGCTCAGTCGCGTTCCAGCAACCAGAGCTGGAAACGGAAGCCCGCGAGCGCACCCGCGACGATGCCCAGCACCGCGATGAAGCTGGTCACGCTCAAGGTAGACAAACCCGACAGGCCCTGGCCCACGGTGCAGCCCATGGCGGTGACACCCCCCACCCCCATACACACCGCGCCCGCCAGATGCAATGCGGTGTCGCGGGTGTCGCGAAAGCCCTCCCAACGGAAGCTGCGGGTCAACAAGGCATGGACAAAAGCCCCGAGCACCACACCCGCCACCGACACCACACCCAATGTGAGGACCTTGCTGCGGTCGCTGAAGAACATCAGCCAATCCAGGGCATAAGCCATGGGTGCCGTGAAAGTCAACGACTCCATGCGCCCGGAGTTGGAGGCCAGGTAAACCGCCTCCAAGGTTTCAGGGTGTTCGGCCACAAAACCCAGTCGCCCGCTCACCCACCACATCGCGGCCACCGTGCCGCCAATGCCCACACCCGCCAGCAGGTTGTCGGCAGTGCAAAAACCTTTGCCCAGCACGGCCCACATGACCAGCAGACCGCCCACGGCCAAGCCCAGCCACAGCGTGGTGTGGGTGGCTGACCACCCACTGGCTGCGGCCAGCAACTGCGGCAGACCACTTCCGGGCGCCAGATCAAAGGCCACCTGGTCCACGGTCTCGTTGCGCAGCACGGCGGTCACACCACGCAATGTGGCGAAAGAAGCCACGCCCATTACCACAAACACCACCAGCGACTTGAGGCTGCCACCACCGATGCGAACCAGGGTTTTGCTGCCGCAACCGGACGCCAGCACCATGCCCAAACCGAACAGTGCCCCGCCCACCAGGGCCGACAGCCAGATGACGCGGCCAGAGGCGTAGATGGTCTTGGTGGGGTCGATCCAGCCCAGCCACACCATGAAGGCAAAACCCAGCACGGCCACCCCCACGGCCAGACCCCACATGCGCATGCGGGTCCAGTCGCCCATGTTGACGATGTCGCTGATGGCACCCATGGTGCAGAAATGGGTGCGCTGGGCGATCACACCAAACAGCGCGGACACCACAAACGCGGCCCACAGCACCTGGGACTTGAGCAAGTCGAAATCGGCAATTTCCATGGGGCGAGATTGTAAAAGGCCCACCCAATGAGGGTGGGCCGGGGCAGGCAAGCGCAGCGCGGCGGCGCGCCGGTGGGGGTGGTCAGCGCAGACGCGCGAGGCGGTCGCGCGCCGTGGCGCCGGCTTCGGTCTGAGGATGGGCCTTGACCAAGTCTTCCAGGCTGCGCTTGGCTGCGCGCACGTCCTTGAGCTCGATCTGGCAGTTGGCGATCGCCAACATGGCCTCGGGCACCCGCGCATGCCGGGGCGAACCCGCGATCAAGCGCTGGTAAATGGCAATGGCTTCCTTGTACTCACGCAGTGCGTAGTGGGTGTTGCCCAGCCAGTACTGCGCAGCGGGCGTGTAGCCGCTGTCTGGGTAGCGTTGCAAAAACTGCTGGTAGAGCTGGGCCGCACGCGGGAACTCGGTCTTGCGCAGCTCGGCCATGGCGGCCTCGAAGTCGCGCTTTTCTGCCGGCGTGGCATTGAACTCAGCGCCGTCGAGCTGGACCTTGGTCGGCTCCAGCGTGCGCAGCCGCTCGTCCAGCGTCGCCAGCACGTCTTTTTGCTGGCGCTGCAGATCAGCCACTTCGCGTGCCAGTTGCTCGTTCTGCCCACGCAGGCGCGCCAGCTCCGCTCGCAAGGTCTCGATCTGGTTGGACAACTCGAGCAGGCTGCGCCGGGTGGGCGCCGCACTTTCCTCGGTCAGGCGCGAGAGCTCCGTTTCCAGGCGGCGGTTGGCCGCGTCCGATGCCTGGCGGTTGGCCTCCACCTTGTCACGCAACTCGATGATGGCCTTGCGTGCCTCGTCGTCGCCAAACAACGCGTGCGAAGGCAAGGCAAGCAACACCGCTGCCCCAAGAACAGAGGTGCGAAGCAACAGACGGACTGCGCGCATGGTGAAACCGCTCAACGGTAGGTGATCTCGACGCGGCGGTTCTTGGCGAACGCGGCTTCATCGGCGCCCGCGTCCGCCGGCTTTTCCTTGCCAAAACTCACCGCCTCCAGCTGGGCGTCGTTGACACCCAGCAAGCCCAACGCGCGGCGCACCGCCTCGGCACGTTTCTGGCCCAGGGCCAGATTGTACTCGCGTCCGCCACGCTCATCGGTGTGGCCTTCCAGCGCGATGCGGCGGCGGGTGTCCGCCTTGAGGTGACGGGCATGCGCCTCCAGCAGCGACGCAAATTCGGGCTTGATCGCGAAGCTGTCGTAGTCGAAATACACGACCCGGGCCACGCCCACCGGCGCCTGGCCTGCCGGATTCTGGCCGACCTGCACACCGGTCACACCGCGTGGATCAACAGCCCCCGTGCTGCCCTGCCCGCCGCCGGCACCGCCCACACCACCGGTGATGGGGGCTGCGTTGCGGTCTTCCACGGCCACATCGTCCAGCTTGACGTTGGAGCACGCCCCCAGTGCACCGGCCAGGACAAGCAAGCCCAGGCGCGCGGACCAGGAGGATTTGGACAAACGGGGCATCGGATGTGAGGAGTTCATGGCAAATGGGGAGGAAAAAATGGCAAGAAAACAAAAACGAACAGATCAGCGCTGGAACGGACCCCAGTCGGGCTCGCGGATATCGCCCTGCGCACTGGCCAGACGGGCTTTGATGCGGCCGTCCACGGTGATGGTCATCAAGGCTTCACGGCCTTGTTGCCGCGTGGCGTACACGATCATGCGGCTGTTGGGCGCAAAACTGGGGCTCTCGTCGGCGGTGGTATCGGTCAGTGGGTTGGATTGCCCGGACTGCAGATCGAGCACGTAGAGCTTGAACGCGCCACCCACCCGCGACACGTAGGCCAGCCAGCGGCCATCGGCGCTCGGCGAAGGCGAAATATTGTAGTTGCCTGTGAAGGTCACCCGCTCCGCATTGCCGCCTTGTGCGGGCATGCGGTAAATCTGGGGCGAGCCGCCACGGTCGCTGACGAAATAAATCGTGCGCCCATCCGGCGCAAACGCCGGCTCGGTGTCGATGCTGCTGGATTGCGTGAGCCGGCGAGGCTCGCCGCCGTTGGCATCAAGTGCGTACAGCTGCGACTGACCGCCCAGCGTGAGTGTGGCCACCACCTGGCGCCCATCGGGCGACCACGCAGGGGCACTGTTGGACCCACGGAAATTGGCCAGCAAACGCCGCCGACCGGTGGCCACATCGTGGGCGTAAATCACCGGCTTGCGCGCCTCAAACGACACGTAAGCCAGTTGCGAGCCGTTGGGCGACCACGCCGGCGAGATGATGGGCTCTGGGCTGGTAAGCGCCGCCTGGGCGTTTTCGCCGTCCGCATCGGCCACCCACAGGTTGTAGCGCGCGCCCTGTTTGGACACATAGGCCACGCGGGTGGAAAACACACCCTTGTCGCCGGTCAGTTTTTCGTACACGTGGTCGGCCACGCGGTGGGCAGCGAGCCGGAGGTCGCCCACCGGCACCGGGAAGCTCAGGCCGCCGAGGTCTTGCGCACGCACCACGTCCCACAGGCGAAAGCGCACGTCGTAGCGGCCATCGGCCAGGCGGGTGATGCTGCCGGTCAGCAACGCGTCGGCCTGGCGCTCGCGCCATGGCGCCAGGTCGGGACGCGAAGTTTCGTCGAGCGCACCACCCACGGGCGGCACGGCGCGCAGCAGGCCGCTGCGCTCCAGGTCGGCCTGCACGATGGCCGCCACGTTCTGGGGCGCCGCCTCACCGCCCCGAAAAGGCGCGATGGCAATGGGAATCTGCGTCAGGCCCACACCCGACACCTCAACGCGAAATTGCGCATGTGCCGTGGACGCCGCACCGGTCAACATCAGCGCGGACACACCCGCCACCATGCGGCGGCGATCCACAACGGGCAGAAAATGAGAATGGGCAGGGAGTTGGGAAGGAATCATCGTTTATAGAACGGTCGGGGCCGGGTACCCGGCGCGGGAGGCCACCGGCATGGCGCCGATAATACTGGACCGGCCAGCACGCGAGCGTGACAAGTTGTGCCCCAATGGAGCGCCCGCGCACGCCCAGGTTCCCGTCCGTTTGGCAAGATCAGCCATTTTTGCCCTTTTGTTGCATCCGCCTTGACCACCGACGCCTCCACATCCACGTTGACCCAGCGTCTTTCCAGGCTCTGGCCCTACTTCCGCTCGGCACGCGGGGGCATTGCGCTGGCGGCCGTGGGCACGCTGATCGGCGCGCTGACCGAACCGCTGATTCCCGCCTTCTTGCAGATGTTGCTCGACAAAGGTTTTGTGGACCGCGGCATCCCGCTGTGGGCGGTGCCCGCCGCCCTGCTGGGGCTGTTTGGCATACGGGGCCTGGCCGGCTTTGTGGCCCAGTACGCGCTGACCTACACCGCCAGCCTGGGGCTGCTGAACCTGCGCCGCGCCATGTTCGAGCGACTCAACGCTGCCGAGTTGTCGCTGTTTTCGCAGCAGACGGCCAGCAAGCTCTCCAACACCCTGGTGTATGAGGTTCAGACCGGCTCCACCACCCTGGTGAACGCATTCCTCACCCTGACCAAAGACAGCCTGACGCTGATGGCGCTGATGGGCTACCTGCTGTACCTCAACTGGAAGCTCACCCTGATCGTGCTGCTGCTGTTTCCAGGCCTGATCTGGATCATGCGGGTGTTTTCGCGCCGCCTGTACCGGCTGACCCAAGCCAGCCAGCAGGCCACCGACGACCTGGCCTACGTGGTGGAAGAAAACGTGTTGGCCCACCGCATGGTGCGCCTGCACGGTGCCCAGGCCCAGCAGGCCCGCCGTTTTGACGTGCTCAGCGTGGCCCTGCGGCGCTTGGCACTGAAAACCACCATCGCCCAGGCGGCCATGACGCCCCTCACCCAAATGCTGGCCGCAGCCGCGCTCTCGGCCGTGATCGCCGTGGCCCTGGTGCAAAGCGGTGGCAGTGGCGTCACCGTGGGGGGCTTTGTGTCGTTTGTTACCGCCATGCTGATGCTGGTCACGCCCATACGCCACCTGGCCGAAATCGCCGGCCCCATCGCGCGCGGGCTGGCGGCGCTCGAACGCGGCCTGGCCCTGATTGAAGAAACACCCAGCCAGGCAGGCGGCCAGCACGCACCCACCCACGTGACGGGTCACATCGATCTGCAAGACGTCTGGGTTCGCTACGGTGAAGAAGGCTCGGCCGCGCTCCAAGGCGTGAGCCTGGACATCGCACCCGGCCAGGTGGTGGCGCTGGTCGGTCCGTCCGGGTCAGGCAAAACCACGCTGGCCAACCTGTTGCCTCGCTTCGTGGAGGCTTCGGCCGGGCAGGTACAACTCGATGGCCACCCGCTGGCCGACTGGGACTTGGGCACCCTGCGGCGCCAGTTCGCCATGGTCAGCCAGGATGTGGTCATGCTCAACGACAGCCTGGCCTTCAACGTGGCCCTGGGCAGCGACCCAGACCCTGTGCGGGTAGAACACGCCCTGCGCGCCGCCAATCTGGGCGACCTGCTGGACCGCCTGCCCCAGGGCATTCACAGCAAGGTGGGGCACAACGCCACCGAACTCTCGGGTGGCCAACGCCAGCGCCTGGCCATCGCCCGGGCCCTATACAAAGACGCCCCCATCCTCATCCTGGACGAAGCCACCTCGGCGCTGGACAACGAATCCGAGCGGCTGGTGCAGGACGCCATAGGCCGGCTCATGACCGGCCGCACCACCATCGTCATCGCCCACCGGCTGTCCACCATCGAACACGCCGACCGCGTGGTGGTGCTGGCCGAAGGCCGCATCATCGAACAAGGTAGCCACCGCGAGCTGCTCCAGCTCGATGGCCTGTACGCCAGGTTGCACGCACACGGCGGGCTGACGGGCAGCGACAACTCCGGGGGCTGAGGGGCGTTCAGCTGCGGCGGCTCACACCGCCACCACCCTCTGACGCTGCCGACCCAGCACGCCACCGTCCAGCTCCATCACGTCGCCCGCCTTCAGGTAGACCGGCGGCTTGAAGCCCATGCCCACCCCGGGTGGTGTGCCGGTGGGGATCACATCGCCGGGTTGCAAGGCCATAAAACGGCTGAGGTAGCTCACGATGTGGGCGACGCCAAAAATCATGGTGCGGGTGTTGCCGGACTGGCGGCGTTGTCCGTTGACGTCCAGCCAGAGGTCGATGGCCTGCACGTCGGCAATCTCATCGGGCGTCACCAACCAAGGGCCGATGGGGCAATGGGTGGGGTAACTTTTGCCCTTGGTCCACTGGCCTTCGTATTCCATTTGATAGGCGCGCTCCGACACGTCGTTGACCAGGCAAAAACCCGCCACGTATTGCAAGGCATCTTCCTCGCTCACGTGCCAGGCGCGCCGGCCAACGACGATGCCAAGTTCCACCTCCCAATCCATCTTTTCGCTGCCCGGTGGCAGCAGCACGTCGTCGAAGGGGCCGCTGATGGCGCCGTTGTGTTTGTTGAAAACAATCGGTTGGCCCGGCGGTTTCAGGCCGGCTTCGGCCGCGTGGTCGGCATAATTGAGGCCGATCGCCACCACGTTGCCCACCTGGCCAACGCAGGCGCCCAGCCGGGTGTCGGCGGGCAACACGGGCAGCGTGGCCGGGTCGATGGCGGCCAGGCGGGCCAGCGTGTCCGGGTGCAGAGTGGCGGATGAGATGTCTGCCACATGGGCCGAAAGGTCGCGCAGGGCGCCTTGGGCGTCCACCAGACCGGGTTTTTCCTGACCTTGCGGGCCGTGTCGCATGAGCTTCATGGGTGTTCCTGTGGGGTTTTCAACCATTTTGTCATGAGGGCCTTGAAAGCCGCCGGGCTGCCCCCATGTCCTCTTTTGATTTCGATTTACCTATCGCCAGCACGAACGCCATGAGCCACCCCGCACAAGACCCCCACGCCACCGGCGCCCCGGTGAGCCCCGAGGAAGCCGAAGCCGCCCTGGCTGCCAATCAGCATGAAGCCGAGCAGGCCATGGCCGATGAGCTGGCCACGCTGAAGGCCCAGAACACCGACTTGGCCGACCAATTCCTGCGCGCCAAGGCCGAGGCCGAAAACGCCCGCCGCCGCGCTGAGGAAGAGGTCAGCAAGGCCCGCAAGTTTGCGGTGGAGAGTTTTGCCGAAAGCCTGCTGGCCGTCGCCGACAGCCTGGAAGCGGGCCTGGCCATCAAGGACGCCACGCCCGAGCAAATCCGCGAAGGCGCCGATGCCACGCTCAAGCAGCTGAACAGTGCCCTGGCCCGCCACAAGGTGCTGCCCATCGCACCCGCTGCTGGCGACAAATTCGATCCCCACCACCACCAGGCCATCAGCATGGTGCCGGCCGAACAAGAGGCCAACACGGTGGTGGCGGTGTTGCAAAAAGGTTACCTGATCGCCGAGCGCGTGCTGCGCCCCGCGCTGGTCACCGTGGCCGCACCCAAGTGACACACAGCCTGTGCACTTGAAATCCAGCCACTTATCCACAGATTCACCACAGCTTTAACTCTTTTCGTATTTCGGAGAACACCATGGGAAAAATCATCGGCATTGACCTCGGCACCACCAACAGCTGCGTGTCCATCATGGAAGGCAACACCACGCGGGTGATCGAGAACAGCGAGGGCGCGCGCACCACGCCGTCCATCGTGGCCTACCAAGAAGACGGCGAAGTGCTGGTCGGCGCGTCCGCCAAGCGCCAGGCCGTGACCAACCCCAAGAACACGCTCTACGCGATCAAACGCCTGATCGGCCGCAAGTTCACCGAGAAGGAAGTGCAGAAGGACATCA
This sequence comes from Hydrogenophaga atypica, assembly GCF_042665215.1. Classification (NCBI taxonomy): domain Bacteria; kingdom Pseudomonadati; phylum Pseudomonadota; class Betaproteobacteria; order Burkholderiales; family Comamonadaceae; genus Hydrogenophaga; species Hydrogenophaga atypica. The sequence goes on along the minus strand of NZ_JBHTCA010000016.1, from coordinate 11,314 downwards.
ACCTGATGCCCTACGCCATCGTGGCCGCCGACAACGGCGACGCCTGGGTGGAAGTGCGCGGCAACAAGATCTCGGCCCAACAGGTCAGCGCCGACATCCTGCGCAAGATGAAGAAGACCGCCGAGGACTACCTGGGCGAGCCCGTGACCGAAGCCGTCATCACCGTGCCCGCCTACTTCAACGACGCCCAGCGCCAGGCCACCAAGGACGCTGGCCGCATCGCCGGCCTGGATGTCAAGCGCATCATCAACGAGCCCACCGCCGCCGCGCTGGCCTTTGGCCTGGACAAGCAGGAAAAGGGTGACCGCAAGATTGCCGTGTACGACCTCGGTGGTGGCACGTTTGACGTGTCCATCATCGAAATTGCCGACGTCGATGGCGAGAAGCAGTTCGAAGTGCTGTCCACCAACGGCGACACCTTCCTGGGTGGCGAAGACTTCGACCAGCGCATCATCGACTACATCATCGGTGAGTTCAAAAAGGAACAAGGCGTTGACCTGAGCAAGGACGTTCTGGCCCTGCAGCGCCTGAAGGAAGCTGCTGAGAAGGCCAAGATCGAGCTGTCCAGCTCGGCCGCCACCGACATCAACCTGCCCTACATCACGGCAGACGCCACCGGCCCCAAGCACCTGAACATCAAGATGACCCGCGCCAAGCTGGAAAGCCTGGTGGACGAGCTGATCGAGCGCACCATCGCACCTTGCCGCACCGCCATCAAAGACGCCGGCATCAGCGTGGGCGACATCCACGACGTGATTCTGGTGGGTGGCATGACCCGCATGCCCAAGGTGCAGGACAAGGTCAAGGAGTTCTTCGGCAAGGACCCGCGCAAGGACGTCAACCCCGACGAAGCCGTGGCCGTGGGTGCCGCCATCCAGGGCCAGGTGCTCTCGGGTGACCGCAAGGACGTGCTGCTGCTGGACGTAACCCCGCTGTCGCTGGGCATCGAGACCATGGGCGGCGTGATGACCAAGATGATCGCCAAGAACACCACCATCCCGACCAAGTTCGCGCAGGTGTTCTCCACCGCCGACGACAACCAGCCGGCCGTGACCATCAAGGTGTTCCAGGGTGAGCGCGAAGTGGCCGCCGGCAACAAGCTGCTGGGCGAGTTCAACCTTGAAGGCATCCCGCCCGCACCGCGTGGCACGCCGCAGATCGAAGTGTCCTTCGACATCGACGCCAACGGCATCCTGCACGTGGGCGCCAAGGACAAGGGCACCGGCAAGGAAAACAAGATCACCATCAAGGCCAACTCGGGTCTGACCGAGGAGGAAATCCAGAAGATGGTGAAGGACGCCGAGCTCAACGCCGCCGAGGACAAGAAAAAGGTGGAACTGGTGCAGGCCCGCAACCAGGCCGAAGCCCTGGCCAACAGCGTCAAGAAGAGCCTGACCGAGTACGGCGACAAGCTCGACGCGGCCGAGAAGGACGCCATCGAAGCCGCCATCAAGGACCTGGAAGAAGCCGCCAAAGGCGAGGACAAGGACGCCATTGAGGCCAAGTCCACCGCGCTGATGACCACCAGCCAGAAGCTGGGCGAGAAGATGTACGCCGACCAGCAGGCCCAGCAAGCTGCGGCGGCAGCAGGTGCAGGCGCAGCGGAAGGTGCAGCGTCCTCGTCCAAACCGGTCGATGACGATGTGGTGGATGCCGAAGTCAAGGAAGTGAAGAAGGGCTGATCGGGCTCGGCCCCGCCACCGCCGCCGCGTCCGGACACTGCAAGGTGGCCGGCGCGGCGTTTGTGTTCAACAGGAACAGTGACAGACCATGGCAAAACGCGACTTTTACGAAGTGCTGGGTGTGCCCAAGAACGCCTCCGACGAGGAGATCAAGAAGGCGTACCGCAAGCTCGCCATGAAGCACCACCCGGACCGCAACCAGGGTGACACGGCCAAAAACGCGGAAGAAAAATTCAAGGAGGCCAAGGAGGCCTACGAGATGCTTTCGGACCCGCAGAAAAAAGCGGCATACGACCAGTACGGCCACGCGGGCGTGGACCCGAACATGCGCGGTGGACCAGGGGCCGAGGGCTTTGGCGGCTTCTCCGAGGCTTTTGGCGACATCTTCGGCGACATCTTTGGTGGCCAGCGCGGCGGTGGCCGGGGCGGGCGCCAGGTCTACCGTGGCAACGATTTGTCGTACGCCATGGAGATCAGCCTCGAAGAAGCGGCCCAGGGCAAGGAAGCGCAAATCCGCATCCCGAGCTGGGACAACTGCGACACCTGCAGCGGCACCGGCGCCAAGCCCGGCACCAGCGTCAAGACCTGCCCCAGCTGCCAGGGCTCGGGCTCGGTGCAGATGCGCCAGGGCTTCTTCAGCGTTCAACAGACCTGCCCGCACTGCCACGGCAGCGGCAAGATCATTCCCGAGCCTTGCACCACCTGCAACGGCCAGGGCAAGCTCAAGAAGCACAAGACGCTGGAAGTCAAGATCCCAGCCGGCATCGACGACGGCATGCGCATCCGCAGCGCCGGCAACGGCGAGCCGGGGCGCAACGGCGGCCCCTCGGGCGACCTGTTCATCGAGATCCGCATCCGCAAACACGACATCTTCGAGCGCGACGGCGACGACCTGCATTGCCAGGTGCCGGTGAGCATGCCCACGGCCGCATTGGGTGGCGAAATCGACGTGCCCACGCTGAGCGGCAAGGCCACCATCGACATCCCCGAAGGCACACAGAGCGGCAAAACCTTCCGTCTGCGCGGGCGCGGCGTCAAGGGCGTGCGCTCCAGCTACCCGGGCGACCTGTACTGCCACATCGTGGTGGAGACGCCGGTCAAGCTCACCGAGCACCAGCGCAAGCTGATCAAGGAGCTGGACGAGTCGTTCAAGAAGGGTGGCCACAAGCACAGCCCCAACGACAAGGGTTGGTTCGAGAAGGCCAAAGACTTCTTCAGCTGAGTCCCCGCCATCCACCCAAAAGGCCAGCCTCGTGCTGGCCTTTTTTGTTGGGGGTCACCCGTAAACGAATCGGTGGGCACGGCGGTGGCAAGCGGGCATAAGATGTGCCCATGAGCGTCAACATCACCTTCCTCGGTGGCACCGGAACGGTCACCGGCTCCAAGTACTTGGTGGAGCACGCGGGCCAGCGCTTGCTGGTGGACTGCGGTCTGTTCCAGGGCTACAAACAACTGCGGCTGCGCAACCGCCGGCCCCTGCCCTTTGAGCCGCGTCACCTGGGTGCGGTGCTGCTGACCCACGCCCACCTGGACCACAGCGGCTACCTGCCCTTGCTCGCCAAAGAGGGTTTTCACGGCAAAGTCTGGGCGACACCGGCCACGCGTGATCTGGCGGCCATCCTGCTGCCCGACAGCGGGCACATCCAAGAGGAAGATGCGGCCTTCGCCAACCGACACGGTTTCTCCAAACATGCGCCAGCGCTCCCGCTCTACACCGAAGAAGACGCGCGCCGCAGCCTCAAGCTCTTGCACACCGTGCCCATGCAACAAGACTTCGAGCCCCTGCCCGGCTGGCGGGCGCGTTTCACCGGCGCCGGGCACATCCTGGGTGCGGCCAGTGTGCTGCTGCAGGTGGGGGGTCGGCGCATCCTCTTCTCGGGCGACCTGGGCCGTCCCGACGATCTGCTGATGAAACCGCCTGAGGCAGCACCTGCCGCCGACACGGTGCTGATCGAATCGACCTACGGCGACCGCGAGCACCCCAAGGAAGACGTAGTGGCCGAGCTGGGCCCCGCGTTGGCACGGGTGGCCGCACGCGGCGGCACCGCCGTGGTGCCGGTGTTTGCGGTAGGCCGCGCGCAGGCGCTGCTCCATGCCATTGCCGAGTTGAAGGCGCGCCACGCCATCCCACCCTCGCTGCCCATCTACCTTGATAGCCCCATGGCCATCCACACCACCGAGCTGTTCCAGCACCACCTGGGCGAACACCGGCTGGACGCCGCGCAGTGCCGGGCCATGGGCCACGCGGCACACTTCACGGTCACGCCCGACCAGTCGCGTGCGATTGCGATGAACCACGGTCCCAAGGTGGTGTTGGCGGCCAGTGGCATGGCCACCGGCGGGCGGGTTCTGCACCACCTGGCGCAGTACCTGGGGGACCACCGCCACATGGTCATCCTCACCGGCTACCAGGCGCCGGGCACACGAGGTGCCACGCTGGCTGCGGGCGGCACCCATCTGCGCCTGCATGGCCAGGACATACCGGTGCGGGCCGAGGTGGTGCAACTGCAAAGCGCCTCGGCCCATGCGGATGCTGGCCAACTCATGGCCTGGCTGCGCACCCTGCCCAGCCGCCCACATCAGGTGTTTGTGGTGCACGGCGACCCCGAGGCCTCGGACGCGCTGCGCCTGCGCATCGAAAAGGAACTGCGCTGGCCGGCCATGGTGCCCGAGCATGGGGCCACCTGGCCTGCCTGAACCACCGCTTTTCGCCCGAAATGTTTCGGGAAAGCGTTCAAAATCGTCACAAATTTGACGTTTCAACGGAGAAAGATCAAAGAAAATCAAGGCAAGACGGGTTTACCCGCAGTTCACCAGGTCAGGGAGAAAAAAATGAAAAGAACAAGCGTCTTGCTTGCTTGCGCAGCACTGAACGTGGCCCCCGTGTGGGCACAGTCATCGCTCACGCTGTTCGGCGTCGCTGAGGCACAGGTCGGCAGTTGGCGCGGCGTCGTGGCGGCGCCGGTATCGCCCACCCAGCCGCTGGGCGCCACGCTGGCCGGCGAGCGATCCACCGGCCTCATCCCCTACGGCATCAACGCTTCGCGCATCGGTTTTCGCGGTGTGGAAGACCTGGGCCAGGGTGTCAAGGTCGGTTTTGTTTTGGAGAACCAACTGTCGCTGGACACCGGGGCCACACCCGCCCGCGCGTTTCACCGGCAGGCCAACCTGGGCGTGACTGGCCCATGGGGCCAACTGCGCCTGGGCCGGGTCTACACGCCGTGGAACGACGTGGCCTCGAACTCGGCCGTGGGTTATGGGGACACCTACGACCCCTATGTTCGCACCTGGCGTATCGGCGGGCCCAGCCCGCTGGGCTCGCAAACGCCCACGCCTGATGGACAGCTCACCGGCTTGGCTGGCGCGTTGGGCCTCAACAACGACATGAACAGCCCGCAGCAGTACACCCACGTGCGCATGGACAAGTCCCTGCGGTACGACGCGCCCAGCTGGGGCGGTTTCACGGTCTCGGCTCAGATGGGCATGCTGGACCCCAGCGGCAAGACGGTGTCGGCACAAAGTTACGCCCTGGTGTACGACGCCAGCCCGTGGCGCGCCGGCCTGGGCTACTACCGCCAAGACACGCTCAGCACCTACGACACGGCCACGGGCCGGCACAACCCCGCAGCGGCACGCCGGGGCCAACTGGACACGGTGACACTGGCCCTCAACCGCGACTTCGGCGGCGCCAAGCTCTGGGCCATGTTGGGCCAATCGCGCTACGACCAGTTTGTGCTCTCACAACGCGCCAAGTCGCGCGAATGGTCTGTGGGTGTGACCGTGCCATGGGGCAGCAGTTGGCTGCTCAAGGCCAGCGTCGCGGGCAGCGACAGCCCACAACTGCAGGGCCGAGACATCGGCGTGGGCACCGAGTTGCACCACCTCCTGTCCAAGCGCACCACCGCCTATGGCGCCTTCAGCGTCAACCACTACGGCGAGCTGTTGCATGGGCAGGCAGAGCGCAAGGCGTCCATCTTTGCGCTGGGACTGCGGCACATGTATTGACTTGCCCCTGGTCACAACCATCTGCTCACGGAACCGTCACATGCCACTTCACCGACTCATGCGCTGGACACTGACGTGTCTGCTGGGTGCTGCCACCCTGCTCCCGCCGGTTGTCCACGCCACCGAACTCAGCTTCTGGAGCTGGCGCGTAGAAGACAAAGCCTTTTACGAACAGGTCGCCAAACAATACAAGGCGAAAACCGGTGACGACGTCAGGTTCACCGCCCACGAGAACACCGACTACCCCACCGCTCTGTCGGCCGCGCTGGCCGCCGGCAACGGGCCCGACATCATCCATGCCCGCGCCTATGGTGGCCTCTCCAGCCTGGCCGATGCCGGCCACTTGTTGCCGCTGACCCCGGCCCAGATCCCCGCCCTGGCGCGCATGAGCGATGGTCTGCTGGCGGGGGCCGCCGGGTACAAGCCGCCCCACGACAAGGTGTTGTACGGTGTGCCTTTTGCCACCCAATCGCTGGGCATCTACGTCAACAAAACCTTGTTGGCTGCACACGGCATCACCACCCTGCCCCGCACCTGGGGCGAGTTCAAGGCGATTTGCCGGCAGCTCAAGGCCAAAGGCGTGAATGCCCTGGCCAATGGCATCAAAGACGCGCCGGTGCTGGAGCAGATGTTTGGTGTGGTGGGGCCAGGTTTCTACGGCGGCACGCCGTTTTTCAAGGATGTGATGGCGGGACGCAAACACTTCACCGCCCCCGAATTCGTGCGCGCCATTGAAGAGGTGGTGTCACTGCGCGCGTTCATGCCACCCAACGCACCCACCATCGCCGAAAACGAAGCCCGAGCGCTGTTCGCGATGGGCCAAGCCGCATTTTTCATGAGCGGCACCTGGAACATTGAAACCATCAAGGCCTTGAACGCCAACATCGTGTTCGACTTCGTGGCGGCACCACCGGTCAGGCCCGGCGCAGCCACCTGGATGTCCACCTTCGCCGACGGCAACTACGCGGTCAATGCCCACAGCAAAAACCGCGACGCTGCCCTGCGGTTTGTCCGATACCTCGCCAGCAAGGAATACGGTCAGCAGTTCAGCGATCAGTTGCGACAGATGTCGGCGGTCCCGGGTGTGTTTCCGAGCGATCCGCTGCTGGCCCAGATCAGCCGCGCCAGCCAGCAGCAAGGCACGCCGTTCATCATGCTCGTGGGCTTTCGCTACCAGGACCCCAACGGCTCGGTGATGCTGCGTGATGGGCTGCAGAGGCTCATGCAAGGTCAAGGCACGGCCCTGGCGCTGGCCAACGCGTTGCAGTCCGGGTTGAGCGCGTGGCACCCGCCGTTCCAGAAAGAGTCGATACGCTGACGCTGTGGCCGCGCCTCAGAACAACGGCATCTGCCCGGCCACCCCCGGGGGACGAAACCGCGAACCGTCCAGGCTGTGTCGCTCGCGGTTGAGGCCCAGGCGGCGGCAGGCCTTCTCAAACCGCTGGTGGATGAGGTCGGCCCAGATGCCCTGTCCCCGCATGCGGGTGGCAAAGTCGGCCGTGTAGTCTTTGCCGCCGCGCATGTCCTGGATGCGCGCCATCACCCGGTCGGCGCGCAGCGGGTGGTGCACCTGCAGCCACTCGCGGAACAGCGGCGCCACCTCCCACGGCAGGCGAACCACCTGGTAAAAGGCACGGTCGGCGCCGGCATCGCGGGCTGCGGCAAGCACCTGTTCCATGTCTTCGTTGATGAACGGAATCTGCGGCGACACACTCACCCCCACCGGAATGCCGGCATCGACCAGCGTGCGGATGGTGCGCAGGCGGCGGTGAGGCGCGGCGGCACGGGGTTCCAGCGTGCGGGCCAGCGCGGCATCCAGCGTGGTGATGGTGACGTAGACCGACGCCAGGCGCTGCGCGGCCATCGGCGCCAGCACATCCAGATCACGCTCCACGCCGCTGGACTTGGTGATGATGGCCAGCGGGTGCTGCGCTTCCTGCAGCACCTCCAACACCGAGCGGGTCAAGCGCAGCTCGCGCTCCACCGGCTGGTAGGCATCGGTCACCGTGCCCAGGCCTATCGGTTCGGGCAGGTGGCCGGGTTTGCCCAAGTCATGGCGCAGCCGTTGGGCAATGTTGCGTTTGGCGATGATCTTGGTCTCAAAGTCCAAGCCGGGCGAGAGGTTGAGGTAACTGTGTGTGGGCCGTGCATAGCAATATATGCAGCCGTGTTCGCAACCTCTGTATGGGTTGATGGACTGGGTGAATGGCACATCGGGCGAGGTGTTGCGGCTGATGGCGCTGCGGGCCAGCTCGTCGGTCACCTGGGTGGCCGGTATACCTTGTGCGGCTGCGCCGGCTTCGTCCAGCGTGCCCCAGCCATCGTCGAACCCGGCGCGCTCGTCCACGGAAAAACGGTGCGCCAACCGGGAAGCGGCGCCGCGCCCCTTGATGGCGTGCACGGGGATGCGGACATCTGACACGGTGAGTGGCCTTAAAACTACTGTTTAAAACATCAGTATTCCACAAGTACGCCCACCACAAAAGCAAAACGCGCCCAACGGCGCGTTTTGCATCAGATGCAAACGGTGCTCAAGCCGAGCAGATGCGCGCCTTCGCCTCGGCGTATTCGCGCTTGAAGCGGGCCACCAAATCGGCAGCGGGCATCACTTCACGGATGGCACCAATGCCCTGGCCACAACCCCAGATGTCCTTCCAGGCTTTGGCGGCATTGGCGCCTTCGCCCGTGCTGAAGTTCATCTTGCTGGGATCGCTGTCGGGCAGCTTGTCGGGGTCCATGCCGGCGTTGCGGATGCTGCCCTTGAGGTAGTTGCCGTGGATGCCGGTGTAGAAGTTGCTGTAAACGATGTCGTCCGAATTGCTCTCGGTGATCATCTGTTTGTAGCCATCCACCGCACGCGCTTCTTCGGTGGCAATGAAGGCCGAACCGATGTAGGCAAAGTCAGCCCCCATGGCCTGTGCCGCCAGGATGGCGCCGCCGGAGGCAATGGAGCCCGACAAGGCCACCGGGCCGTCGAACCACTCGCGGATTTCCTGCACCATGGCGAACGGGCTTTTCACGCTGGCGTGACCACCGGCACCTGCCGCCACCGGGATGAGACCGTCGGCGCCTTTCTCGATGGCCTTGCGCGCGAACACGTTGTTGATCACGTCGTGCAAGACCACACCGCCCCACGAATGCACGGCTTGGTTCACGTCTTCGCGCGCCCCCAGGCTGGTGATGACGATGGGCACCTTGTATTTGGCGCAGACCTGCATGTCGTGCTCCAGCCGGTCGTTGCTCTTGTGAACGATCTGGTTGATGGCAAAAGGCGCCGCCGGGTTGTCGGGGTTGGCCTTGTCGTGCGCGGCCAGGGCTTCGGTGATTTCAGCCAACCAGTCTTCCAGCTGGGCAGCCGGTCGGGCGTTGAGCGCGGGCATGGAGCCCACCACCCCGGCCTTGCACTGGGCAATCACCAGCTTGGGGTTGCTGATGATGAACAGTGGTGAACCGATGACGGGGAACTTGATTTTCTGCAGGACCGGGGGCAGTTTGGACATGGTGTCTCCGTGGGAATGTTGTCTGTGATTCTGGTGGTGACTGCGCGCCCCACCCTGTCGCCGCAGCTACAGGGTGGGCGGCGTGTCAGCCTCAGAAGGCTTCAAGTGCCATCTCGGTCACGCCCGCAGCACCTTCGACGATGCTGTCGCGCACGCCCGGGGCGCGGCTCAGGACGTGGTCGGCGTAGAAACGCGCGGTGGTGATCTTGGCCTGCATGAAGGCCACATCCTCCCCGGCAGCCACCTTCTGCTCGGCCACCAGCAGCGCACGTGCCATTTGCCAGCCCGCCATCACATTGCCCGCCAGCATCAGGTAGGGCACGCTGCCGGCAAACACGGCGTTGGGATCGGCCTTGGTGTGGCCGGCCACAAACTTCACCGCGTCTTCAAAGGCCAGGCGTGCGGCCGTCAGGCGCTTGAGCACCGCCTGTGCGTGCGCGCTGCCGCTTCGGGCCAGCTCGGCCTCGGTGGTGGTGATCTGCTGCGCGATGGCCAACGCCGTCTGGCCGCCGTCGCGCGATGTCTTGCGCCCCACCAGGTCATTGGCCTGGATAGCGGTTGTGCCTTCGTAGATGGTCAGGATCTTGGCATCGCGGTAGTACTGCGCCGCACCGGTCTCCTCAATGAAGCCCATGCCGCCGTGCACCTGCACGCCCAGCGAGGTGACTTCCAGGCTCATCTCGGTGCTGTAGCCCTTGACCAGCGGCACCATGAACTCGTAGAAGGCCTGGTTTTGCTTGCGCACCTCGGCGTCGGGGTGGTGGTGCGAGGCGTCGTAGGCGGCGGCGGCAGTGAGCGCCATGGCGCGGCAGCCTTCGGTCAGTGCGCGCATGGTCATCAACATGCGCTTCACATCGGGGTGGTGGATGATGGGTGCGGCGGTGTTCAGGCTGCCATCCACCGGGCGGCTTTGTACGCGATCACGTGCGTAACCCACAGCCTTTTGGTAAGCGCGCTCGGCAATGGCCACGCCCTGCATGCCCACCGCGTAACGGGCCGCGTTCATCATGATGAACATGTATTCGAGGCCGCGGTTTTCCTGGCCCACCAGGTAACCGACAGCGCCGCCGTGGTCACCGTACTGCAGCACGGCGGTGGGGCTGGCCTTGATGCCCATCTTGTGTTCGATGCTCACGCAGTGCACGTCGTTGCGCGCACCCAGGCTGCCGTCGGGGTTCACGAGGAACTTGGGCACAACAAACAGGCTGATGCCCTTGACGCCTTCGGGCGCCCCGGTCACACGGGCGAGCACGAGGTGGACGATGTTCTCGGCCATGTCGTGTTCACCGTAGGTGATGAAGATCTTGGTGCCGAAGACCTTGTAGGTGCCGTCCGGCTGGGGTTCGGCCCGGCTGCGCACGGCGGCCAGATCGCTGCCAGCCTGCGGCTCGGTCAGGTTCATGGTGCCGGTCCACTGGCCGCTGATGAGCTTTTCCAGGTAAGTGGCCTTGAGCTCATCGCTGCCGGCGGTCAACAGGGCTTCAATGGCGCCATCGGTCAGCAGCGGGCACAGCGCAAAGCTCATGTTGGCGCTGTTGAGCATTTCGGTGCAGGCCGCACCAATGGTCTTGGGCAGGCCTTGGCCGCCGAAATCCACCGGGTGCTGCAGGCCTTGCCAGCCGCCTTCGCCGTACTGTTTGAAGGCATCCTTGAAGCCCGGGGTGGTGCTGACTTTGCCGTCGTGGAAGGACGAGGGGTATTTGTCACCCTCCCAGTTCAAGGGCGAAATCACCCCTTCATTGAGCTTGGCGCACTCCTCCAGCACGGCCTGTGCGGTCTCCAGACCAGCGTCTTCAAAACCGGGCAACTGCGACACCTGGGCGATGTTGGCCAGGTGCTCGATGTCAAAAAGCATGTCCTTGAGGGGGGCGATGTAGCTCATGGGGAGGTCTCCAGATACAAAAAAGGCGTCAAGATCGTTGACGCCCGAGAGGGTGTTGTGGGCTCAGAGCGCCTTGACCAGCTCCGGCACAGCCGTGAACAGGTCGGCCTCCAACCCGTAGTCGGCCACCGAGAAGATGGGGGCCTCAGGGTCCTTGTTGATCGCCACGATCACCTTGGAGTCCTTCATGCCCGCCAAATGCTGGATGGCGCCCGAGATGCCCGCGGCGATGTAGAGCTGAGGCG
>NZ_JBHTCA010000015.1:0-96584 GCF_042665215.1 Hydrogenophaga atypica | reverse complement strand
TTTGTTGCGCCAGGCCGCCCATGCCGCATCTGCGGCGGCGATGGCCGCCTCGGCGTCGGCCGGGCCCAGGTTGGCCACATCGGCCAGCTTCAAACCGGTGGCGGGGTCGTGCACGTCAAAGCGGGCGCTGCCGGCCACCCATTGGCCGTTGATCAGGGCGTCGGTCTTGAGCAGGCTGGGGTCTTTGAGCAAGGCCAGTGGCGAGGTCTTCATGTCCATGTTGCTAGTCCTGTGTGTGTGGGGGGGTGGCCACACCCCAATGGAAAAAAGCGAGCTTACCGCGCGTCGGTCTGCGGGTCAGTAACCGGTGACAACCGGCACGGGCGCTGCGCCTGCAAACCGCTGGCGCAACTGACGAGCGGCGTTGGCCAGCATCACGGTGTCCATGCCCACGGCCACAAAACGCGCGCCCCGATCCAGCCAATGTTGCGCCTGGCCTTCGTCCAGGCTCAGAATGCCCGGCGCCTTGCCGGCTTTGAGGATGCGCTGGATGCCGTCGTCTATGGCGGCTTTGACGGCGGGGTGGTTGGGGTTGCCCGGGTGGCGCATGGAGGCCGAGAGATCGGCCGGGCCGATGAACACGCCGTCCACGCCGGGGGTGGCAGCGATGGCATCAAGGTTGTCCATGGCGAGCACCGTTTCGGCCTGCACCAGCAGGCAGGCCTGGGCGTTAGCCTCGTGCACATAACGTGGGTACAGGCCCCAGCGTGAACCGCGTGCGCCCGCCATACCGCGTATGCCCGCGATGCCATCCGGATCCTCGGGTTGCGGGTAGTGCATGGCGCGCGCCATCAGGTCGGCTTGCTCGGCCGTGTCCACCATGGGCACCAGCACCGTTTGTGCGCCGATGTCGAGCACGCGCTTGATCAGCGCCACGTCGCCCACGGGCACACGCACGATGGGGTGGGAGGGGTAGGCCTGCACCGCCTGCAGTTGCGCCAGCAGCGTGCGGATGTCGTTGGGGCCGTGTTCGGCGTCGAGCAACAGCCAGTCGAAGCCGGCAGTGGCCAGCAGCTCGGCCACGTAGGCGTCGGCCAGGCCGACCCACAGGCCGATCTGGGCACGCTGCTCGCGCATGGCCTGTTTGAAGGGGTTGGTGGGGGTGTGCATGAAAAGCTGTCCGTCGGTGAAGCGTGAGCTTCGGGTTATACCCAAAGCCACCCGGGGCGGCCCCGGCCAAGCCGATAAAATGGCGGGTTGCTTACCCTGGCCCTCACACCATGACCACCCAATTCACCGTTGCCGACATCCGCAAGTCCTTTCTGGATTTTTTTGCTTCCAAGGGCCACACCGTGGTCGCGTCCAGCCCGCTGGTGCCGGGCAACGACCCCACGCTGATGTTCACCAACTCGGGCATGGTGCAGTTCAAGGACGTCTTCCTGGGCACCGACAAGCGCAACTACGTGCGCGCGGCTTCGGTGCAGGCCTGCCTGCGCGCGGGCGGTAAACACAACGACCTGGAAAACGTGGGCTACACCGCCCGCCACCACACCTTCTTCGAGATGCTGGGCAACTGGTCGTTTGGCGACTACTTCAAGCGCGAGAGCCTGAAGTGGGCCTGGGAGTTGCTGACCGAGGTTTACAAGCTGCCGAAGGAGCGCCTGCTGGCCACGGTGTACGCCGAGGACGACGAGGCTTTTGACATCTGGACCAAGGAAATCGGCTTGCCGCCCGAGCGCGTGATCCGCATTGGCGACAACAAGGGCGGCCGCTACAAGAGCGACAACTTCTGGATGATGGCCGACACCGGCCCCTGCGGCCCTTGCAGTGAGATCTTCTACGACCACGGCGACCACATCCCTGGCGGCCCCCCGGGCAGCCCCGAGGAAGACGGGGACCGTTTCATCGAGATCTGGAACAACGTGTTCATGCAGTTCAACATGCACGAAGACGGTTCCGTCACCCCGCTGCCCGCACCCTGTGTGGACACCGGCATGGGCCTGGAGCGCCTGGCCGCCATCCTGCAGCACGTGCACAGCAACTACGAAATCGACATCTTCGATGCGCTGATCAAGGCCGCTGGCCGCGAGACCGGCACGACCGACCTGAGCAACCCCTCGCTCAAGGTGATTGCCGACCACATCCGCGCCACGTCCTTCCTCATCAGCGACGGTGTGATCCCCAGCAACGAAGGCCGGGGCTACGTGCAGCGCCGCATCGTGCGCCGCGCCATCCGCCATGGCTACAAGCTGGGCCAGAAGACGCCGTTCTTCCACAAACTGGTGCCCGATCTGGTCAAGATGATGGGCGATGCCTACCCCAACATGGCGTCGCAGGCGCAGCGCATCACCGAGGTGCTCAAGGCCGAGGAAGAGCGTTTCTACGAAACCTTGGCCAACGGCATGGAGATCCTGGACGCCGCCCTGGCCGACGGTGCCAAGGTGCTGCCCGGCGAGGTGGCCTTCAAGCTGCACGACACCTACGGCTTCCCGCTCGACCTCTCGGCCGATGTGTGCCGCGAGCGTGGCCTCACGGTGGACGAAGCCGGCTTCCACGCCGCCATGGAGGCGCAAAAGGCCAAGGGCCGCGCGGCCGGCAAGTTCAAGATGGACAAGGCGCTGGAATACACCGGCGCCGGCAACACCTTCGTGGGTTACGAGCAGCTGGAGGCCTCCGCCAAGGTGGTGGCCTTGTACCTTGACGGCACGCCCGTGGCCGAACTCAAAGCGGGCCAGCAAGGTGTGGTGGTGCTCGACACCACCCCCTTCTACGCCGAAAGCGGCGGCCAGGTGGGCGACGAAGGCGTGATCAGCACGGCTTCGGCCACCTTTGCCGTGGGCGACACCCAGAAGATCAAGTCCGACGTGTTTGGTCACCATGGCACGGTGGCGCAGGGCACCCTGGCGGTGGGCGACGCCGTCACCGCTTCGGTCAACCTCGACCTGCGCGCGGCCACCGTGCGCAACCACAGCGCCACCCACCTGATGCACAAGGCCTTGCGCGAGGTGCTGGGCGCCCACGTGCAGCAAAAGGGCTCGCTGGTCAACGCCGAGCGCACCCGTTTCGACTTCGCGCACAACGCGCCCGTCACCGACGCCGAAATCCGCCAGATCGAAGCCAAGGTGAACGCCGAAATCCTGGCCAACGCGGCCGCCCAGGCGCGGGTCATGGACATCGAATCGGCTCAAAAAACGGGCGCCATGATGCTGTTCGGCGAGAAGTACGGCGACACCGTTCGCGTGCTCGACATCGGCTCCAGCCGCGAACTCTGCGGTGGCACCCACGTGCAACGCACGGGTGACATTGGCCTGTTCAAGGTGGTGGCTGAAGGCGGCGTGGCGGCGGGCGTGCGCCGCATCGAAGCCATCACTGGCGCCGGCGCGCTGGCCTATCTGCAATCGCTGGAAGACACCGTGGCCCAGGCCGCCGGTGCGCTCAAGGCCCCCACGGCCGAGCTGAACACGCGCATTGGCCAGACCTTGGAGCAAATCAAGGCGCTGGAAAAAGAGGTGGCTGCGCTCAAGGGCAAGCTGGCGTCCAGCCAGGGCGACGAGCTGGTGAACCAGGCGGTGGACGTCAAAGGCATCAAGGTGCTGGCCGCCGTGCTGAACGGCGCCGACGCCAAGACCCTGCGCGACACCCTGGACAAGCTCAAGGACAAACTCAAGACCGCCGCCATCGTGTTGGCCGCCGTGGACGGTGGCAAGGTGCAGCTGGCCGCCGGCGTGACCGCCGACAGCATGGGCAAGGTCAAGGCCGGTGAGCTGGTGAATTTTGTGGCCAGCCAAGTGGGTGGCAAGGGCGGCGGCAAACCCGACATGGCCATGGCTGGCGGCACCGATGCGGCTGCACTGCCACAGGCCCTGGCTGCGGTGCGGGGCTGGGTTTCCGAGCGCGTGTGACGGGGCCTGTTTCGTGTAAGGTGTGGCGGGCCTGAACCCGCCCATCCTCACGAACAAGGAGACCCCGCCATGCAGGGAGATATCGTTTCAGGGCTGCTGCTGCCCCTGATTCTCGCGTTCATCATGTACGCGCTGGGCCTGGGGCTCACCCACTTGGATTTCCGGCGCATCCTGCAACAACCCCGTGCGCTGGTGGTGGGCGTGCTGAGCCAGTTTGTGCTGCTGCCGCTGCTGTGTGTGGGGCTGATCCAGCTGTTTGGCCTGACTGGCACCTTCGCCGTCGGCTTCATGATCCTGGCGGCTTGCCCCACCGGCACCACCTCCAACCTGCTGACCTACATGGCGCGCGGCGACGTGGCGCTGGCGCTGAGTTTCACGGCGGTGGCCAGCGTGTTGACCATCGTCACCTTGCCGCTGGTGGTCGTCTGGGCCATGAACCACTACACAGGTGCCGCCGCCACCGTGCAGGTGCCGGTGGGCGCCATGATGGGGCAGGTGTTTGTGGTGGTGGGCTTGCCGGTGCTGCTGGGCATGCTCACGCGCCATCTCAAGCCGGCGCTGGCCTTGCGCTTCGAACCCGTGGCCACCAAGCTGGCCACCGTCTTGTTCATTCTGGTGGTGGCCGCCGCCGTGGCCAAGAACTGGGCCTTGCTGGTGGAAAACTTCTCCACGCTGGCCGTGTTTGCCGTGGCCCTCAACCTGGCGGCCATGGTGGGCGGCTTTGTGATGGCCTGGCTGACCCGCCTGAGTCGGCGCCAGGCCGTGACCGTGGCCATCGAAACCGGCGTGCAAAACGCCACCCTGGCACTGCTGATCGCCAGCTCCGTGCTGGGCAACGACGCGCTGGGCGTGCCCGGCGCGGTGTATGGCGTGCTGATGTACCTGGGTGGGCTGGTGTTTGCCGTGACCATGCGCCGCGTGTTGGCGGCGCCCGCCGTGGCCGGCGGCTGAGCCCGCTTCGGGGACAATCCCGTCCCATGATCAGACGACGTTGTATGGGGCTGGCCTTGTTGGGCGGCCTGGGCGGCTGGGCCAGCGCGCGCGCCCAGTCCCACGAGATCGCCGAGTGGCCCCGCCAGACACCCACGCCCCAGCTTGATGCCCTGGACATGGCGGGCCGGCGCGTGACGCTGGCCGACTTCAAGGGCCGTGTGCTGGTGCTCAACTTCTGGGCCAGTTGGTGTGAGCCTTGCCGCGCCGAAATGCCCACCCTGCAGCAACTGCCTCAGGTGCTGGGCGAAGACCGGGTGGCGGTGCTCGCAGTCAACTTCAAGGAAGGGCCCCGGCGCATCGCGCAGTTCACGCAGGCGGCGGGTGTCACGTTGCCGGTGGCGTTGGACCCGCAGGGCGACGTGACCCGCGCCTGGGGGGTCAAGGTGTTTCCCACCACGGTGTTGATCGACCCCAGTGGCCGGGCGCGCCAGCGCATCCGTGGCGAGGTGGACTGGAGCAGCCACCAGGCGCTGGGCTGGATCGAAGCGTTGCTGCGGCGATAATCGGCGCCCGACTTCGGCGTGTCCCTTGACAGACGTGCCGGTCGTTTTTTCCTACTCCGGAGTTCTTTTGATGACCACCGATCGCCGCGCTTTTCTGCGGCGCACGGCAGCCACGTCCGTGGCTGTTGTGCTGCCCGCTGTCCCGTTTTCATCTGCACTGGCCCAGACGGCGCCCTCCCGCAGCGAGTTCAAGCCCGTGCCGGGCGACTGGCGCACGTTTGACGTCACCACCCGCGTGGATTTGCTCATGCCTTCGGGCGCCACCCAGGTCTGGTTGCCGCTGCCCTCGGTGGAAAGCGATTGGCAACGTTCGCTGACCAGCGGTTTCCACACCAACGGGCAAGCCCGCCTGACCGAGGACGGCCGTTATGGCGTGAAGATGCTGCACGTGCAGTTCGACGCCGGTGTGTCGCAGCCTTTTGTGGAACTCAGCAGCCGCGTGAGCACCCGCAACCGCGCCACCGACTGGTCGCACAAAACCACCGTTGCCGCCGCCGCCACCGAAGATGCGGCCTCGCTGCGCTTCTGGACCCAGCCCACCCGCCTGCTGCCCACCGACGGCATCGTGCGCGAGACCGCACGCGAGGCCACGAAAGGCGCGCGCACCGACGTGCAAAAAGCCCAGGCCATCTACGACTGGGTGGTGGCCAACACCTACCGCGAACCCAAGGTGCGCGGCTGCGGCGAAGGCGACATCAAGACCATGCTGGAAACCGGCAACCTGGGCGGCAAGTGCGCCGACCTCAACGCCATTTTCGTGGGCTTGTGCCGCGCGGCCGGTCTGCCGGCGCGCGATGTGTATGGCATCCGCCTGGCACCCTCGGCCTTTGGCTACAAGGAACTCAGTGGCAACCCGAGCAGCCTCAAGGGCGCGCAGCACTGCCGCGCCGAGGTGCACCTGGCCGGCCACGGCTGGGTGGCCATGGACCCGGCCGACGTGGCCAAGGTCATGCGCCTGGAAACCCCGGAGTGGATCAAAACCACCCGGCACCCGGTGGTGGCCCCGGTGAACCAGCGCCTGTTTGGTGGCTGGGAGGGCAACTGGCTGGCCTGGAACATGGGCCACGACCTGAAGCTGCCTGGCTCGGCAGGCCCGGAGCTGGGCTTCTTGATGTACCCCATGGCCGAAACCGGTGGCGAGCGCGTGGACCCCTACGCGCCCGACGATTTCAAGTACCAGATCACGGCCACCGAGATCAAGGCCTGACAGGCTGAGCGTCTTTTGCATCGGCCCAGGCGTTCAAGGGCAGCAAACGGCGCTGGCTTGTGAAGTGCCGCGCCTCGCCGGTGAAGGGGTCGTCAAACGCCAGCGCCTGGGCCAGCAACTGCAGCGGGCGTTCGGTGTCGTCCGCCAGGTCGGCCGGCAACACGCGAGGATAGAAGCGGTCGCCCAGCAGC
This sequence comes from Hydrogenophaga atypica, assembly GCF_042665215.1. Lineage (NCBI taxonomy): Bacteria > Pseudomonadati > Pseudomonadota > Betaproteobacteria > Burkholderiales > Comamonadaceae > Hydrogenophaga > Hydrogenophaga atypica. Next base: position 89,848 of record NZ_JBHTCA010000015.1, on the reverse strand, counting down.
GGCAGGCCCAGCGCGTTCATGTGGACACGGAGTTGGTGGCGTTTGCCCGTCACCGGCGTCAACCGGTAGCGGGCCAGCCCGGCAACGTGTTCCACCATTTCGATGCGGGTTTCGCTGTTGGGCTCGCCGGCCACTTCCTGCATGGTGAAAAAGCCCTCCACCGGCGCCAGGCGGCTGCGCTGCACATGGGGCAGGGGCAGGTCGGCGCGCCACGGGCCCAGGGCTTCGTAGACCTTGTGCACCGCGCGCTCGCGGAAGAGGTTTTGGTAGGCCGCACGGGTGTGGGCCTGCACCGCAAACACCACCAGGCCAGCGGTTTCGCGGTCGATGCGGTGCAAGGGGCTCAGTTCCGGCAGGCCCAGGCGCTCGCGCAGGCGCACCAGCAGGCTGTGGCGCACATACCGCCCACCCGGCACCACCGGCATGTGGTGGGGCTTGTCGGCCACCACCAGCCAGTTGTCCTGAAACAGCAAGGTTTCGCTGTCGTGCAACGGTGGCTCGGTGGCCACGTGCCGGTAGTACCAGATGCGGGTGTTGCGCAAGAACGGTGTGTCCGGGGGCAGCGGGCGCCCGTTTTCGTCCAACACCTCGCCCGCAGCCATGCGCGTGGCCCAGCCCATGCGGTCCAGCGCCGGCAGCCGCCACGCCAGGTAGTCCACCACACCGGGCCAGGGGCCAGCGCCTGGCAAGGCGACGGCGCTCGCATCCAGGCCACCTCGGGCGGGTATGTGGGCGGGGCGGGGGGCGCGGGTCATGGTGTGGGGCGGGTCGGGTGCGGGGTGCAGGCGGTATTGTCACCATGGTGTTGTCGGCGCCAATTTGATACAGTTTCACAATCCGTCCGCTGGGCGCGGCGCAGTGAAAAAAATGAAAAAAACGAAACTGGGACTGTGGTGTGTGCTGGGGGTGTGGCTGGCGCTGATGGCCGGGCCACTGTGGGCGCAGCGGGTGGTCTTCATCAATCCGGGCAAAAAGGACGAGGCCTATTGGGCCGCCGCGGCGCAATCCATGCAGGCGGCGGCGCGCAGTCTGGGTCAGTCGCTGGAGGTGTTCTACGCCGAGCGTGAGCATCTGCGCGCGTTGGCGTTCGCGCGCGAACTGGTGGCCCGTGCGCCGAGCGAGCGCCCGGACTACGCGGTGTTTTCCAACGACTACGGCACCGGCGCCGAATTGCTGCGCATATTCGAAGGCAGCGGCATCCGATGTTTCCTCGCCTTCAGCAAGCCACCACCCGACGGCCCGAGCGGCGCCGGCCGGCCACGTGAACATTTCAAGCACTGGGTGGGTTCGCTGGAACCCCGGGCCGAGGATGCGGGTTACCTCACGGCCCGCGCCTTGATCGAGAAAGGGCGCGCGGCCCGCGCCCAGGCGCCCGATGGCAAACTGCACCTGCTGGCCATCGCGGGCGACCGCAGCACCACCGCCTCGGTGCTGCGCAACGAAGGCATGCGCCGCGCCGTGCGCGAGGCCGGCGATGTGCTGCTGGTGCAGGAGGTGTACGCCGACTGGTCGCGCGAAAAAGCCACCGAGCAGGCGACCTGGTTGTGGCAACGCCACCCCCATGCCAAGCTGGTGTGGGCTGGCAACGATTTGATGGCTTTTGGCGCCATGGCGGCCTGGGAGCAACGGGGTGGCACGCCGGGCAAAACCGCTTGGTTCAGTGGCATCAACACCTCCAGCGAAGCCATGGCGGCGCTGAAGTCGGGTCGGCTGGCGGCGTTGGCCGGTGGGCATTTCATCACGGGCGCCTGGGCCCTGGTCATGATCCATGACCACCACCACGGCCACGATTTCGCCGACGAAGGGCTGGCGCTGGAGCGTTCCATGTTCACGCTGTTCAATGAGCGCACGGCGGATGTTTTTCTGGCGCGCTTCGGTCCGAGCGCCGAGCCAGTGGACTACCGACGCTACAGCAAGGTGCTCAACCCTCAGGTGCGGCGCTATGAATTTGGCTTCGCGCAGTTGCTGCGCTGAACCATGACCGACTCGCCGCTGTTCCGCCCCATTGCGGCCCGCCTGATCCGCCGCACCATCGTGTTGTCGGCGCTGTGTGTGGCCGTGGTGTTGGCCTTGCAGACCTGGTTGTTGTGGCAACAACACCGGCAGCGTCTGGTGGAGGTGGTGGAAACCGTGGGCAGCACCCATGTGCCTTTGTTGGGGGTGGCCTTGTGGGACATCGAGCCGCAGGCCGTGCAACTGCAGGTGCGCGCCATCGCCAGCTGGCCGGAGGTGGGCCATGTGCGCGTGCGGGCCGCCACTGGCCAGGTGTTCGAAGGGGGTGACGCGTCGCTGGCGGGTGCGCCCCATTCGCATGTGGTCGAGATCAGCGCGCCACGCGGTGGCCCGCCCGTGGGGCAGCTGGAACTGGTGGCCGACCCGGCCCATTTGCACTCGGTGGTGGGTCGCAACGCGCTGCAGATGTTGATGGGCTACGGCGTGCTGGTGACCGCCTTGTGTGTGCTGATCGCGGTGATGTTGCGCCGCGAGTTGCAAACACCGCTGGAAAGCATGGCGCGTTTTGCAGCCGAACTCACCCCGGAGCAATTGACGAAACCCTTGCAGATCGAGCGGCCCACGCGCCAGGGGCGGGTCGACGAAATCGACGTGCTGGCCGATGGCATCAGCAAATTGCAGGCCGGTTTGCGGGGCCACATCGCCAACCTGGACGACCTGGTGGCCGAGCGCACCGAGAAGCTGGAACTGCTGGTGGAGGAGATCCACCGCCTGTCCATGACCGACGCGCTGACGGGTGCCTACAACCGCCGCACCATAGACGACCGCCTGCCGTCCGAGGTGGAGCGGGCGCACCGCTATGGACGCGACCTGTCGGTGCTGTTCCTTGACCTGGACCACTTCAAGCAGATCAACGACAGCCACGGCCACCCGGTGGGCGACGTGGTGCTGCGCCACATGGCCAACTGCGTGCGCGAGCGGTTGCGCAGCGGGGTGGACTGGATCGCTCGCTACGGCGGCGAGGAGTTTCTGGTGGTCTTGCCCGAGACGCCGCTGGACTCGGCGGTGGCCACAGCGGAACGCTTGCGCGAGCGCATCGCGGCCGAGCTGATCGTGTTGGACGGCGGCTTGAACCTGAGCATCACGGCCAGCTTTGGCGTGACCGCTTGCCGCGAAGGCGACGACAGCAGCACCTTGCTGGCGCGCGCCGACGCCTTGCTCTATGAGGCCAAGCTGGCGGGGCGCAACCGCGTGGCGTCCAGCACCTGAGGCCGCCTCAGCGGCGTTTGAAAACCAGGTCCCACACGCCGTGGCCCAGCTTGAGGCCGCGGTTCTCGAACTTGGTCAGTGGCCGGTAGGCGGGTTTGGGCGCGAAACCGCTGCTGTTGGAGGTCACCGTGTTGACGAGCAGCGGTTCGGCACTCAGCACCTCCAGCATCTGTTGTGCGTAGGGCTCCCAGTCGGTGGCCAGGTGCAGGTAGCCGTCGGGCTTGAGGTGGCGTGCCAGGCGCTGCACAAAAGGCCCCTGGATCAGCCGGCGCTTGTGGTGGCGGGTTTTGTGCCACGGATCGGGGAAGAAGATGTGCACGCCATCCAAACTCTGCTCCGGCAGCATGTGGTCCAGCACCTCCACCGCGTCGTGGCGGAAGATGCGGATGTTCTCAATGCCTTGTTCGCCACACAGCTTGAGCAGGGCGCCCACGCCGGGCTCATGCACCTCGCAACACAAAAAGTTGTCGTCGGGCCGCACCTGGGCGATGTGCGCCGTGGCCCCACCCATGCCAAAACCGATTTCCATGATGAGCGGCGCGCTGCGGCCAAAGGCGGCCGTGGTGTCCAGCGGCTCGGGCCGGTAGGGCAGCAGAAAGCGCGGGCCAAACTGCTCGTAAGCACGTTGCTGGCCGGGGCCGGTGCGCCCGGCGCGCAGCACGTAGCTTTTGATGACGCGCCGGAACGGGACGGCGTCGCTGGGGTCTGGGGTGTCGGTCATGGGGGTGCCTGTTTGGGGCACCGATTCTATCGGCCTCAGGCCAGTGCCCAAACGCTGGCCCATTGGGTGGTCCAGGTGGCCAGTGCCTCGGCCACACCGCCTGTGGCAGAGGGCAGGTCCAACACCTGGGCCGCGCGGTTCAGGGCGGCCAGCGGTTCGCTCAGGTCGAGGGCGGCGGCGCCGGTCTGTTTGCTCAGCTTGTGTCCGTCGGCCGCCAACACCAGCGGGGTGTGGAGGTAGGTCGGCGTGGGCAGGCCCAGTGCCCGTTGCAGCAGCATCTGCCGTGGCGTGTTGTCGGCCAGGTCGGCGCCACGCACCACGTGGGTCACGCCTTGGGCGGCGTCGTCCACCACCACCGCGAGCTGGTAGGCCCACAGGCCATCGGCGCGTTGGAGCACGAAGTCGCCCACATCGTGGGCCACGTCTTGTTGCTGTGCGCCCAAGCGCCGGTCGTGCCAATGCACAGGGGCTTGGGCCGAAGGGATGAAAAACCGCCAGGCCCGCGCGGCATGCCCCCGCAATCCGCCGTTTTCAGGTCGGCAGGTGCCGGGGTAGACGAGTTCGCCATGCCGGGCTTTGTGGGCGTTGGTCTGCGCCGCAGCGATGTCTTTGCGCGAGCACGCGCAGGGGTAGGCGTGTTGCCGCGCGATCAGCGTGTCCAGGGCCTGTTGGTAGGCAGGGCCTCGCTGGGACTGCCACAGCACCGGCCCGTCACTCACCAGGCCACAGGCGGCCAACTGCTGCAGGATCAGGCGGTCGGCACCGGGCACACAGCGCGGCGTGTCCACGTCTTCGATGCGCACCAGCCATGCGCCGCCGTGGGCGCGGGCATCCAGCCAGCTGGCCAGGGCCGCGACCAGCGAGCCCGCATGCAGCGCGCCCGTGGGGGAGGGCGCAAACCGACCGATGTAGCTACTGGTCAAGCGACTTTCAAAGCCAACTCAAGACCCGACACGAAGGCGTTTTCGACCCGGTGGCCCAGACACCAGTCGCCACACAGGCCAATGCCGGCTTCTGCGTTCCACAGGAAAGGCTGGCCCAGGGGCTGCTGCGTCTGGGCGTAGCGCCACAGGTGGGTGACGGCGTGGCCAGGTTCGGCGCGGATGCCGGTGATCTGGGCAAAGCCCTTGAGCATCTTGGCCTTGACGCGTTCGGCGTCGTCTTCCAGGTGCTCGGCCGACCAGGCAGGGCTGGCCTGAATGGTCCAGCGCTCGATGGGGCTGCGCCCAGGCTTGCTCGATTCACGCGCCAGCCAGCTGATGCGGTGGTGGGTGCTGCGCGCGGCGTTCCAGTGCGGCCCCAGGTGGCTCAGGCCGGGCTGCATGGCGTTGGGGTAGGCCACCATCAGCGTCCAGCAGGGGGCCACCGTCACGTGGGCCATGGCTTCGCGCAGCGCGGGCAGAAGGCCGCTGGCGCGCAGCAGGCTGTCGGCCTGCACGTTGGGCAGGGCCAGCAACACCTGGTCGAACCCGCCGTACACATGCTGGGCGTCGGCCGGGCCTTCGGTGCGCAGTTGCCAACGGGTGGCATCCAGCGCGTCGCGTTCGATGTGGGTGACGCGTGTTTCAAGCAGGGTGTCGGCGCTCAGGCTGCCGTCGCTCAGCGGTTGGGCCCAGTGGCGCACCAGCGCATTCATGCTGGGGGTACCCACAAAGTGGGCCTCGCTGGGTGGTGGGGCGCTGGCCAGCACGTGGCCCAGTTCGTCCAGCACGCGCACGGTGTTGGCGCTCCAGGGGCGGGCCAGGGCTGGCACGGTTTTGAGCAGGGTCACAAAACGCGGGTCGCGCACGGTGAAGTACTGGGCGCCGTGGTCGAAGTCGCCAAACTCGGTGTGGCGGGTGGCCATGCGGCCGCCGAAACCCCGGCTTTTCTCAAACAGGCTGACGCGGTGGCCGGCTTGCACCAGGGTGCGGGCGCACACCACACCGGCCATGCCGGCGCCAATGACGGCGATATGGCGCTGTGGTGTGGTGGTGGCAGCGGTGTCCGGGGGACGGGTGGCTTTGGGGGCGGAAGGGCGCTTCTTGTTCATGGTCACCGTGGGGAGTTGTTGAGGCCACTGTAACAGCCGCCGCGTCAGCTGCGGTGGTGGTTTTCCAGCAAGGCCTGGCGGGTGTTGCGGTGGCGCAATTGGTCCAGCCACCAGTTCAGCGCACGCCCTTCGACTTTGCGGCCGGTGCCACTGACGCACCAGGCGTAGGCCACACGCACCACGCGGGTGGGGCGGGCCACCGGTTTGACCACCAGCAGGCCGGCATCGATGTAGGGTTGCACCAGGGGCTGTGGCAGGAAGCCACAGCCGAGCCCACGCAACTGCGCTTCGAGCTTGTGCAACATGGTGGGCACGGTCAGCACCTCTTGCCCGGGCAGGATGCCCAGGCTCACGCTGCGCCCACGCTGGGTGGAGTCGGCCACGGCCACCACCCGGTGCGGCTGCAACTGGGCGTCGCTGAGTTTGCCTTCCAGTGCCGCCAGCGGGTGGTGGGGCGCGACCACAAAAATGAAGGGCAGGTGGCCCATGTCAGCCAGCGCAATGCCGGTGGAGGGGGTGAGGTCGGCGGCCACGCCCAGGGCCAGGTCGGCGTTGCCATTGAGCACGCTTTCCCAGGTGCCGGTGAGGGTTTCGGCGCGCAGCTTGAGCTGGGTGGGTGCGCCCAGCGCGTAAAAGGCCTCGCACAGCTCAAACAAGGTGCTGCGCGCGATGATGGCGTCGGCAGCGATGGTGAGTTGGGGTTCCCAGCCGGTGGCAATGCGCTTGACGCGCTGGGCCACGGCGTCCAGCTCCAGCAGCAGGTGTTCGCCCGCGCGCAGCAGTTCGGCACCGGCCGGGGTGAGCTGGGCGCGGCGGGCGCTGCGGTCGAACAGCAGCACGTCCAGCGCGTCCTCCACCTGGCGCACGCGGTAGGTCAGGGCGCTGGGCACCAGGCCCAGTTCGCGCGCCGCTGCAGCCATGCTGCCCTGGCGGGCAACCGTGTCGATGAGCTTGAGGTTTTCGGGCGAAAGCGCACTGCGTGGGTTTTGCATGATGGGCAAAATTCTATTCAATTGTTTTGAATGATGGCATCAAAGCCCCAGCCCCCGGCAAGGGCGAGCGAGGCCTACAGTCATGGACATCGACCACCCACACGAAGGAGAACCCAGATGCTGACAATCAGACGATCCCAGGAACGTGGCTACGCCGACCACGGCTGGCTCAAGAGCTTCCATTCCTTCTCGTTCGCCGGCTACTACGACCCGGCCCACATGGGCTGGGGCAACCTGCGGGTGATCAACGAAGACCGCATCGCCCCCGGCACCGGCTTTGGCACCCACGGCCACCGCGACATGGAGATCATCAGCTACGTGTTGTCGGGTGAACTGGCGCACAAGGACAGCATGGGCAACGTCAAGGGCATCCCGCCCGGCGAGGTGCAGCGCATGAGCGCCGGCACCGGCGTCATGCACAGCGAGTTCAACCACGCGCCCAACCAGCAGACGCACTTCTTGCAGATCTGGATCGAGCCCAAGTTCACCGGCGTCAAGCCGGGCTACGAACAAAAGGCGTTTGCGGAGGCCGAAAAACGCGGTCGCCTGCGGTTGGTGGCGTCGCGCACCGGCGCCGAGGGTTCGGTGAGCATGAACGCCGATGCCGCGCTGTACGCCGGGCTGTTCGATGGCGCTGAGCAGGCCGAGCTGGCGCTGGACCCGGCGCGCAAGGCCTATGTGCACCTGGTGCGCGGCAGCCTGTCGGTCAATGGCGAAACCCTGCAAGGCGGTGACGCCGCGCTGATCGAGGGCCAATCGCGGCTGGCGCTGGCGCAGGGCCAGGACGCCGAGGTGCTGGTGTTCGATCTCGCGCCCTGAACCGCGCTTAACATTCGCGGCATGAAATTCATCGCCGTGCTCCCCTGGGCAGACTGGCTGGCGCTGGTCTGTTTTGTGGCCTTGTGGGCGGGTTACGCCTGGTTTGCCAAAAGCTGGGGCCTGCGCAAGCCGTCCCTGCTGGTCACCACCAACCGCTACCGGGGTTTCTGGATGCTGCAGGCCACGTCGCGCGACCCGCGCATGCTTGACGGCCTGATCACGCAGAGCCTGTCGCAGACACCGGCGTTTTTCTGCTCCACCTCCATCCTCATCATCGGCGGTCTGTTTGCGGTGCTGGGCACCACAGAAAAAGCCGCCGAAATGGTCAGCGAAATGCCGTTTGCGCAGGCCACCTCGCTGGCGGTGCTCGAACTGAAGGTGCTGGTGCTGCTGGCGGTGTTCGTGTACGCCTTCTTCCGCTTCTCCTGGTCGATGCGGCAGTACACCTTTGTGTCCTTGCTCATCGGTGGTTTGCCCGACCCCAAGGATTTTGAGTCGGGCAAGTTCGACCGAGAGCGTTTTGCCCAGCGTGCGGCCGACATGGTGGGCGCCGCCGCCGAAACCTTCAACGACGGTTTGCGCGCCTACTACTTTTCGTTTGCCGCCCTGGCCTGGTTCTTTTCACCGTTGGCCATGGTGGGTGGCACCTTGCTGGTGGTGCTCATCCTCTACCGCCGCGAGTTCCACTCCGAGGTGCTGGGCATCCTGCGCGAGTAGGCACGCGGCGGCGCCTCGTCACGCGGCCACCGCATCTACCGGCGCCGGAAACCCGTTGCGGCCCGGAAACTCCGGTGCCAGTTCGCGGGCGTTGCCCATCTTGAGCCACAGGCGGATCATCTTGCGGCGCTTGGCCAGGTCCTCGTCGTCTTCAAACCCGTTGCGCGAGTGCAGCACCGCGTAGTTGTTGGCGAACTGGATGTCGCCCGGCTCCAGCATCATGTCCAGGCGGATGGCGGGGTCGTGCATGACCTCGTCGAACAGGTCGAGTGCGGCGATCTCCACCCGCGACAGCGGCTGCTTCATGATCTCGTGCCCCAGCTCCAGGTACTGGCGCAGGTAGCGGCAGCTGAGCTTGCCTTGGTGGAAGCTGAAGATGGGCGAGAGGCTGGGCATGGGCTCGCACAGGTGCTCGAAGTACATCGGTCGGTAGTACAGGCCGATGAATTCGGGGCGGCGCGCCAGGATTTCGTTGTAGATCGCGGCCACGCTGACCAGGCTGCTCAGGCCACCCTGTTTGGCCCTGCGTATGCACAGCAGGCCGACCACGTCGGAGGGGTCGGAGTGGTAGGGCAGGTAGAGGTTGGTTTCGTAGACGCGGGTGGACTTCTTGGTCACGTCGCCCACGTTCATCACCGCGCCCAGCAGCTCGCCGCGCGGGTTCTGGCGCACGGGCGTGCCCATGTGCAGGCCCAGGCCGTAGTAGAGGCAGTTGATCTCTTCTTCGGTGTAGCGGTGCACCGGCAGCCCACGCAGCAGCAGAAAGCCACGGCCGTTTTCCAGTTCGTCGGCGTAGCGCGCGAAATCGGGCGCCAGTGCGTGCAGGGGGAAGTCGTCCTTGCCAAAGTGGGGAAAGCTCAGACCACGGGCCTTGAGATGTGCCAGCGCGGCGTCGAACACGGCGATGGTGTCGGGTGTGAGGTGATGCACCCACGCCGTGTCGTTGGCGATGGCCGGGCCTTTCCAGACCGCCGGGCCGGTGATGGGTGTGGCTTGGATGATGGCGTTCATGGCGCTTATTGCGGCTTGTAGCCGGCGTTTTTGACCATGGTGGCCGAGAAGTCCTGCGTGGCTTTCAGGCGGGCATTCAGGTCGGCGGCGCTGCCCGCCTGGGCCTGGATACCGAGGTTGGACAGTTTCTCGACGAAGTCGGCGGACTTGACCACCTTGGTGATCGCGCTGTTGTAGCTTTCAATCAGGTTGGCGGGTGTGCCAGCCGGTGCGAACACGCCGTTGAAAATCATGTCCTCGTAGCCTTTGATGCCCAGCTCGGCGTAGGTGGGCACGTCGGGCAGCAGCGACAGGCGGTGGGTGCCGTTGACCGCCACGATGCGCAGCTTGCCCGCCTTGGCCGGCTGCGACATGGCGCCCACCGAGCCGATGCCGGCCGGGATCTGCCCGGCCATCACGTCTTGCACGATGGGGGCGTCGCCCCGGTAGGGGGCCGACTTCAAGTCCAGGCCCAGGGCCTTGGCCACCACGCCAACGGCGAAGTCAGGCGCGCTGGCGGGGGCGGGCACGCCCACATTGCCTTTGCCAGGGTTGGCCTTGACCCAGGCGGCAAATTCCTTCATGCCGGCGTTCGGGTTGCCGATGACGGTGGTGTTGACCACAAACACGTCGGGGTTGACCGCCACCATGGCGACTGGGATGAAGTCCTTGGCGGTGTCGAAGCCGGGGTTGTTGATGGTCAGCGGGATCATGGCCACGGTGTGGCTGTTCGACAGAAAAATCGTGCCGCCGTCGGGCTTGGCGCCCTTGAGCGTCTGGGCCGCGATCTGGCCGCCAGCGCCGGGTTTGTTTTCCACCACCACGCTGCGGCCCAGCTCTTGCTGCAGGCCCTGGGCCAGGTGGCGGGCAATCGCATCGCTGCTGCCGCCGGCCGGAAAGCCCACCAGGATTTTGATGGGCGGGCCATCGGCCAGGGCCGGGCCGTGGGCCAGCAGCAGCGCGGCGGCGGCAGAAGCAGAAGCCACAAGGGCTTGGAGAGCGGGGCGTCGTTTCATGGTGGGAACTCCAGGGAGGGGGATGAAAATGAAAGAAGACCGAATGGGTTGCAAGCGGCGTGCCGGGCTCATGCCATGTCAAACACCTTGCCGGGGTTGAGTTGGTTCAAGGGGTCCAGCGCGTGTTTGATGGCCCGCATGGTGGCCAGCTCGGTTGGGCTGCGGCTGGCACCCAGGTAGGGTTTTTTGTGCAGCCCAATGCCGTGTTCGGCCGACACGCTGCCCCCGGCCTCGGCCACCAGGCCGTAGACGATGGCTTCAACCGCGTGTTCGGCTTCGGCAAAGCTGAGGTTGCCCAAGGACCGTGCATCGGTGCTCAGGTGCAGGTTGCCGTCGCCCAGGTGGCCAAATCGCAGCGATCGGTGCCCCGGAAAACGGCTTGAGAGCGCGTCAATACAGCGGTCGGCAAAGTCGCCAATGGCCGCCTGCGGCAGGCTGATGTCGAAGTTGATCGGTGCCAGGCGCGAGGGGAATTCGGCGGTGATCTCGCGCAGCCGCCACAGGCCAGCGGCCTGTGTTTGCGATTGCGCCAGCACCGCATCCAACACCCGCCCATCTTCCATGGCGCTGCCCAGCACGGCTTCCAGCGCCTGCGCCAGAGCACTTTCGTCGGCGCCGCTGAGGTCGGTCAGCACCAGCAGCGGGTGGTCTTGGTCAAAGGGGCGGGGCTGGCCGGTCCAGGCCAGGGCGTGCTGCACGAAGTCGTCCCACATCAGTTCAAACGCGGCCACGCCGCCAGGGCAGCGCGCTTGCAGTTGGCCCAGCAGCGCCAGGGCGCTGGCCACGTCGGGCACCGCGGCCAGGGCGGTGGCGCGTGCCGGCTGCGCGGGCTGCAGGCGCAGTTGGGCGCGGGTGATGACGCCCAGCGTGCCCTCGCTGCCAATGAACCAATGTTTGAGGTCGTAGCCGGTGTTGTTCTTGACCATGGGGCGCAGCATGTCAAGCACGCTGCCGTCGGCCAGCACCACCTCCAGGCCCAGGGTCTGCTCGCGCATCATGCCGAACTGCACCACGCCATTGCCACCGGCATTGGTGGCCAGGTTGCCCCCGATCTGGCAGCTGCCGCGCGCACCCAGGTCCACACCGAACAGGCAGCCGGCGGCCAACGCCGCCTCTTGCACCGCCTGCAGCGTGGCGCCGGCCTGCACGGTGACAACGCGGGCCACCGGGTCCAGCGATTCGATGGCGTTCATCCGGTCCAGCGACAGCACCACCGCACCGGGCGTGGGCACCGCGCCGCCGGCCAGGCCGGTGAGGCCGCCCTGTGGCACCACCGGCACCCGATGGGCGTGGCAGATGCGCAGCGCGGCCGAAATCTGGGCGGTGCTGTCCGGGCGCAGCCAGGCCAGGGGGGCCAGCGGGGCGGTGCCGCTCCAGTCGGTGTGGCGGTCGGTGGGAATGGCGTCGCCGCTGCGCACCGCATCCGCGCCCAGGGTGTCGGTCAGCGCGCTCAAAAAGTCGGCACAAGCCGGTGTGGGGATTTGTGACAAAGGCATGAACGCAGTATGGGAGCCGATGGCGCCGGCCACAAATACGACCTGCTCCCTTGATCCATAGGTTATTTCCTATGGTTGGCGCTACCGTGTTGCAGCGGCGCACGGTGTTTATTTTTGCAAAGCGTTTGCTTGTCAAAAATAAATCAAGCTGGTATGGTCCGTTTCCATGACCGCATCGGTACCCTCTTCGACCCATCCAGCCGAGCGTCGGCCACGTGGCCGGCCGCGCAAATCCCCCGAGGCGCGTGACGACGGCAACCGCCGCCAGGAGCTGATCCGTGCCGCCGCCCACCTGTTTCGCCAGCAGGGTTTTGCCGCCACCAGCACACGCGACATCGCCGCCGCCTGTGGCATGCGCTCGGGCTCGCCCTTCTACCACTTCGACAGCAAAGAGGCCTTGCTCGAAGCGGTGATGGCCGAGGGCATGCGTTTTGCCATTGCGCGGCAAGCCGAGGTGCTGGCCGGCGCGGGTGCGCCGGGCCAGCCACTGGTGCCGCGTTTCCGTGCCATGGTGCGCAGCCACCTCGATGTGTTGCTGGGCCCGGACAGCGACTTCATTCCCGTGATGCTCTACGAGTGGCGCAGCCTCACGCCCGCGCAGCGCGAGGCGGTGGTCGATTTGAAAAACACCTACGAGGCGCCGTGGAGCGCGTTGCTGGCCGAGCTGCACGCGGCCGGCCTGCTGCGCGGCGACCCGGCGCTGGCGCGTCTGCTGATGTTCGGCGCCTTGAACTGGACGGCTCAGTGGTTTGAAGCCGGGCGCCGCGCCTCGCTGGACGACGTGGCCGATGCCGCCTTGCAACTGTTTCTGAAAGAGCCCGCATGAGCATGAGCTACCAATCGGTTTTCGCGCACGGCCTGTTCGCCTGCCGCACCATCGTTGTCACCGGCGGTGGCTCGGGCATTGGCCGCTGCACCGCACACGAGCTGGCCGCCCTCGGCGCGCATGTGGTGCTGGTGGGCCGCAACGCCGAAAAGTTGCAAGCCACCACCACCGAAATTCAGGCCGATGGCGGCGACGCCAGCTTCCACGTCTGCGACATCCGCAACGAAGCCGCGGTGCAAGCCATGGTGGCCAGCATCGTGGCCGCGCGCGGGCAGATCGACGGCCTGGTGAACAACGCCGGCGGCCAGTACATCACGCCACTGGAGAAGATCAGCGCCAAAGGCTGGCAGGCGGTGATCGACACCAACCTCACCGGCGGTTTTCTGGTGGCGCGCGAGTGCTACCTGCAATCGATGCAGGCGCATGGCGGGGCCGTGGTCAACATCGTGGCCGACATCTGGGGCTCCATGCCCGGCATGGGCCACAGCGGCGCGGCGCGCGCAGGCATGGTCAGCTTCACCGAAACCGCGGCCGTGGAATGGGCCAAAAGCGGCGTGCGCGTCAACGCGGTGGCGCCGGGCTACATCGCCTCCAGCGGCATGGACCATTACCCGCCCGAGGCGGGCCCCATGCTGCGCGAAATGGCGCAGACCGTGCCCCTGGGCCGCTTTGGCACCGAGGCCGAGACGGCCGCCGGCATCGTCTTCCTGCTCAGCCCGGCCGCCAGCTTCATCAGCGGCACGGTGCTGCGCATCGATGGTGCCCGCCCGCAGGTGCGTTTGGGCTGGGGCCAGGTGGCCGCACCCCTTGAGGCGCAACAGCGCGAGGCCGTGCGGCCTTTCAACGGCTTTCACCGCTACGTCACCCCCAAGGTTTTCCAATGAGTTTTGTCTCCAGTTTTGATGCCACCACCCCAGTGGCCCAAGCCCGCCGCGCCGCCATGCTGGCGCGCATCGGCCAGTGGCGTGCCCTGGAGGAACGCGCCGCCGCCGCCTCGGCCAAGTCGCTGCCGGTGTTTGAAAAACGTGGCCAGTTGCTGCCGCGCCAGCGCGTGGCTCTGCTGCTGGATGCGGGCTCGCCCTGGTTGCCGCTGTGTTCGCTGGCGGGCTACCTGCAAGACTACAAGGACCCCAGCAAAACGGTGCCCGGTGGCGGCATGGTGGCGGGCATTGGCTTCATCAGCGGCGTGCGCTGTTTGGTGGTGGCCAGCGATTCGGGTATCGATGCTGGCGCCATTGGGGCCGGCGGGCTGGAGAAAATCCTGCGCGTGCAGGAGATCGCGCTGCAGAACAAGCTGCCCTTCATCCACCTGGTGGAGAGCGCGGGCGCCAACCTCATGAAGTACCGCGTCGAGGGTTTTGTGCTGGGTGGCGGGTTGTTTCGCAACCTGGCGCGGCTGTCGGCCGCTGGCTTGCCCGTCATCACCGTGCAGCACGGTTCGGGCACGGCCGGTGGCGCTTACATGCCGGGCCTGAGCGACGTTGTCATCATGGTGCGCGGTCGCTCGCGCGCTTTTCTGGCCGGGCCGCCGCTGCTCAAGGCCGCCACTGGCGAGATCGCGACCGAAGAAGAGCTGGGCGGCGCCGAGATGCACTCAGGCGTGTCGGGTCTGGGCGAGCACCTGGCGGAGGACGACCGGCAGGCGCTGGGCATGGCGCGCGAGGTGGTGGGGCGGCTGGGCGCCACCTTCGCCCACCGGGCAGCGCTGGTGGCGGCCCCCGCGCCGCTGTACCCGGCCGACGACCTGTTGGCCCTCATGCCCGAAACCCTGCGCGAGCCGGTGGACATGCGCGAGGTCATGGCGCGCCTGGCCGATGGCTCCGAGCTGTTGGAGTTCAAGGCCTTGTACGGCGCCGCAACCCTGTGTGTGCAGGCCCGCATCGAAGGGCACGAGGTGGGCTTCATCAGCAACAACGGCCCCATCGACGTGGCCGGCGCCAACAAGGCCACCCACTTCATCCAGCAGATGTGCCAGTTGGGCCACCCGCTGATCTACCTGCAGAACACCACCGGTTACATGGTGGGCAAGGACAGCGAGCAGGGCGGCATGATCAAACACGGCAGCAAGATGATCCAGGCCGTGACCAACGCCACCGTGCCGCAGATCACCCTCCAGTGTGGCGCCAGTTATGGCGCCGGCAACTACGGCATGTGTGGCCGCGCCTACGCGCCGCGTTTTCTGTTCAGCTGGCCCAACGCCCGCACGGCGGTGATGGGCGGCGAGCAGGCCGCCAGCACCATGCGCACCGTGGCCGAGGCCGGCCTGCTGCGCAAAGGCATCACACCCGACCCGGCCGAAATGCAGCAGCAGTACGACCGCATCGTCGAGCTGTTCGAGAGCCAGGCCGACGCCTTCTACACCAGCGGCCTGGGCCTGGACGACGGCATCATCGACCCGCGCGAGACCCGCGCCGTGCTGGCGCAGTGCCTACACATCTGCGCCGAGGCGGATGGACGCGTTGTGCGTCCCATGCAGTTCGGCGTCGCCCGCATGTAAGCCATGGCTGAGCCGCTCAAACACTTGCTGAACGACGGCGTGCCACCGCGCATTGCGGCCATGCTCAAGCGGGCTTGGCGTGGCTTCGGCACCGCCGCTTTTCTGCGCCAGATCGAACCGGGCTACGAGGGGCTGGAGCTGATGCAGCGCGGCCAGCGCATCGCCGAGGCCTTGCACGCGCACCTGCCGACCGACGTGCCACGCGCGCTGGCCGTGCTCACCGAATCGCTGGACCCGCCCATGGGCCTGGATGCCAAGGGTGAGCCCGACGCGGGCGACCGGTCCTACAGCGCCTTTTTGTATTTGCCACACAGCATGTACATCGCCGCCCACGGTTTGCCCCACCTCGATGACGCGATGCGCGCGCAGCATGCGCTCACGCAGCGCTTCACGGCCGAATTCAGCCTGCGGCCTTACCTGCTGCACCACCGTGAGGCCACGCTCAAGCATTTGCACGCCTGGGCGCAGGACAACAACGCCCACGTGCGCCGCGCCGCCAGCGAAGGCACGCGCCCGCGCCTGCCTTGGGCACCGCGCCTGCCCGCTTTCCAGAAGGACCCCACGTTCGCGCTGCCGCTGCTGGATGCCTTGAAGGACGACCCGTCGAGCTACGTGCGCCGCTCGGTGGCCAACCACCTGGGCGATATCGCGAAGGACCACCCCGGCGTGGCGACCGACACCGCCCGCAACTGGCTGCGTGGTGCCAGCGCTGAGCGCGAGGCCTTGGTGCGGCATGGCCTGCGCTTCCTCGTCAAGCAATGCCATGCGGGTGCGCTCGAAACACTGGGTGTGGGCCACGCGGTGCAACTGGACGTGGCTGCTGCGCGCATCACGCCCGCGCATGTGCTCATCGGCGGCAAACTGCGCATCGAGGTCGAGCTGCACAACCCCACGCAACGCCCGCAGCGTGTGCTCGCCGATTTGCAGGTGCACTACGTCAAGGCCAGCGGCGAAGCATCGCCCAAAGTCTTCAAGCTCAGCACGCTGGAGCTTGCCCCCGGCGAAACGGTCACGCTGGGCAAGACGCTGTCACTCGCGCAGATGACCACCCGCACCCATTACCCCGGCCGCCACGCGGTGGCGCTGCTGCTCAACGGTCGCAGCCAGCCGCTGGGCCATTTCGACCTGACCGCATAAACAGAGGAGACACACCATGCAGTTCACCCACGAGCACCGCGAGATCCAGAAGACGCTCAAGCGCTTCATCGACGAAGAGATCAACCCCCACGTGGACGAGTGGGAAGCGGCCGAAATTTTCCCCGCGCACGAGGTCTTCAAGAAGATGGGCAATCTCGGGCTGCTGGGCCTCACCAAGCCCGAGGCCTTTGGCGGGGCGGGGCTGGATTACAGCTACAGCGTGGCCATGGCCGAGGCCTTGGGCCACATCGATTGCGGTGGCATTCCCATGGCCATTGGTGTGCAGACCGACATGTGCACGCCGGCCCTGGCACGCTTCGGCAGCGACGAGCTGCGGCGCGAGTTCCTGGCGCCGGCCATCGCGGGTGACATGGTGGGCTGCATCGGCGTGAGCGAACCCGACGCGGGCTCTGACGTGGCGGGCATCAAGAGCACGGCGCGCAAGGACGGGGACGACTACGTCATCAGCGGCGCCAAGATGTGGATCACCAACAGCCTGCAGGCCGACTGGATGTGCATGCTGGTCAACACGGGCGAAGGGCCGATCCACAAGAACAAGAGCCTGGTGATGGTGCCCATGCGTGAAAACGGCAAGCTGCGCAAGGGCATCGAAGTAGGCAAGAAGATCAGGAAAATCGGCATGCACAGCAGCGACACCGGCCTGATCTACTTCGACGAAGTGCGCGTGCCGCAGCGCAACTTGATTGGCAAGGAGGGCGCCGGTTTCATCTACCAGATGCAACAGTTCCAGGAAGAGCGCCTGTGGTGCGCGGCCAGTTGCCTGCAAAGCCTCAACAACTGCATCCAGTGGACCATCGACTACGCCCACGAGCGCAAGCTGTTTGGTGCGTCCTTGGCCGACCAGCAGTGGGTGCAGTTCAAGCTGGCCGAGCTCAAAACCGAGGTCGAAGCCCTGCGCGCGCTCACCTACCAGGCCTGTGAGCACTACGTGGCCGGCGAGGACGTGACCGAATGGGCCACCATGGCCAAGCTCAAGGCCGGGCGCCTGAACCGCACCGTGCCCGACACCTGCTTGCAGTTCTGGGGCGGCATGGGCTTCACCTACGAGAACAAGGTATCGCGCATGTACCGCGACGGGCGTCTGGCGTCGATCGGCGGCGGTGCCGACGAGGTGATGATGGGCATCCTGTCCAAGATCATGGGCATCGCCAAGAAGCCGTCGGCATGAAAAAGCTGCTGATCGCGAACCGGGGCGAAATCGCCCGGCGTGTCATCCACACCGCCCACAAGGTGGGCATCGCGACGGTGGCGGTGTTTTCGGACCCCGACGCCAAAGCCCTGCATGTGCGCGAGGCCGGTGAGGCCGTGGCCCTGGGCGGCAGCGCTTCCAGCGACAGCTACCTGCGCATGGACAAGCTGATAGCAGCCGCCCAAAAAACCGGCGCCGACGCCATCCACCCCGGCTACGGTTTCCTGAGCGAAAACGCGGACTTCGCGCAGGCCGTCATTGATGCGGGGCTCACCTGGGTGGGGCCACCGCCGGCCGCGATACACGCGGTGGGCAGCAAATCCGGCGCCAAGGCGCTGGCGTTGGCCCACGGCGTGCCTTGCCTGCCGGGCTACTTCGGCGCCGATCAGAGCGAGGCCACGCTGGCGCGCGAGGCCGCGCGCATCGGTTACCCGGTCATGGTGAAGGCCGTGGCGGGCGGCGGTGGGCGCGGCATGCGGCTGGTGTTGGATGCGGCGCAACTGCCGGCGGCCCTGCATAGCGCCCGCTCCGAAGCTGTGAGCGCCTTCGGCAACGGCGACCTGTTGATCGAGCGCGCGTTGCTCAACCCGCGCCACGTGGAGGTGCAGGTGTTTGCCGACACCCACGGCCACTGCATCCACCTGGGCGAACGCGACTGCTCGGTGCAGCGCCGGCACCAGAAGATCATCGAAGAAGCGCCCAGCCCGGCTGTGGACGCCGCCTTGCGCGAACGCATGGGCGCGTGTGCTGTTGCGTTGGCCCAAGCAGCCGGCTACGTCGGCGCCGGCACTGTGGAGTTTCTGCTTGATGGCGGCGAGTGGCCCGCCGCCGGGCCGCCCCAAGGCGGGGCAGCCCCCTTGGGGGGCAGCGAACCACGCGAAGCGGGGAGCGTGGGGGCTCAGTTTTTCCTGATGGAGATGAACACCCGTTTGCAGGTGGAGCACCCTGTCACTGAAGCGCTTATTGGGCAAGACTTGGTCGAGTGGCAACTCCGCATCGCACGCGGCGAGGCGTTGCCGCTGACGCAAGACCAGGTGCACCTGCAAGGCCACGCCATTGAGCTGCGCCTGTGCGCCGAGGACGCTGACTTCCGCCCGCACACCGGTGTGGTGTCCCGCTTCCGCGCGCCGCCACACGCCGCTTTCGAGCGCAGAGGCCTGCGTCTCGACCACGCGTTGGAAGACGGCGCGGTGGTCTCGCCCTTTTACGACGCCATGCTGGGCAAACTCATCGCCCACGCGCCGACGCGCGATGAAGCCATCGCGAAGTTGCATGTGGCTTTGCGCCAGTTGCAGTTGCTGGGCCTGCCCACCAACCGCGACTTTCTGGGCGCTTGCCTGGACCACCCGGTGTTCCGTGCCGGTCAGGCGCTGATCCCTTTCCTGGCCGAACACGGCGACGTGCTGCGCGCGCAATTGCTGGTGCGCGAACGTGCTGCCATACCCGCCGCCGTGTTGGCCATGCTGCTGGCCGACGCGCCGCCGACACTGAGCCTGGGCTGCGGCTACGAGCGTCCGGTGCGCGTGCGGCACGAAGGGGTGGTGAGCCACTGGGGCTTCACCGCGACGGGGCCGGCCCAAGCGCGTCTGCGTGACACCGAAACCGAACACCACATCACTTGGCAGCGCGATGCGGGTGGGCACTGGGCGTTGGAGGCGGATGGCTTGCGCCGCCATGCGGCCGTGGTGCGCGCTGGCAGCGCCGCGCTGGACGGCGCACCCCGCTGGCAGGTGCTGGTGGATGGTGTGGCCCTGTGGCTGGACGACCTGTCGCTGCTGCCGCAACGCCAGGGCGGGGCGGCGGGTGCGGCCGACCAACTGCGCGCGCCCTTCAACGGCAAGGTGGTGGCGCTGCATGTGGCGCCAGGTGATGTGGTCGAGCAGGGGGCGCCGGTGCTGGTGCTCGAATCCATGAAGCTGGAACACAGCCTGGCGGCACCGCGCAGCGGCGTGGTGGAGGCGGTGCTGGTGTCGCCCGGCCAGCAGGCCGCGCCGGGGCAGGTGCTGTTGCGCTTGGTGGCGCAGGCGAAGGAAACCGCATGAACCCCGCCGCACCCCCCACGATGAACGCTGCCGAGCTGCAAGACCTCTACGACAGCGTGGCACGTTTCGCCCGCGAAGAGATTGCGCCGCATGTGAACGACTGGGATGCGGCGGGCGAATTCCCGCGTGCGCTGTACCGCCGTGCGGCCGAGCTGGGCCTGCTGGCCATCGGCTACCCCGAACACCTGGGCGGCACGCCCGCCGGTTACGCCATGCGCCTGCCGGTGTGGGTGGCGCTGTGCCGCCACGGCAGCAGCGGGGGTGTGCTGGCAAGCCTGTTCTCGCACAACATCGGTTTGCCACCGGTGGTGGCCCATGGGTCGGCTGCACTGCAAGCCCAGGTGGTGCCCGGTGTGTTGCGCGGCGAGCAGATTGCGGCGCTGGCCATCACCGAACCGGGCGGTGGCTCCGACGTGGCCGCGCTGCGCACCACGGCGCATCTGGAGGGCGACCACTACGTGGTGGACGGCGAGAAGGTGTTCATCACCTCGGGCGTACGGGCCGACTGGATCACCGCTGCGGTGCGGACGGGCGAAGCTGGCAGCAAGGGCGCCGGGGGTGTGTCCATGCTGCTCATCCCCGGCGATGCGCCCGGTCTGAGCCGCAGCCCCTTGCAGAAGATGGGCTGGCATTGCTCGGACACGGCCCACCTGCGTTTTGATGGTGTGCGGGTGCCGGCCAGCCACCTGCTGGGTCGCGAGGGTGACGGCTTCAAGATCATCATGAGCAACTTCAACGCCGAGCGTTTTGGCCTGGCGGCCGGTGCGCTGGGGTTTGCTCAGGCTTGCTACGACGAAGCTCTGGCCTGGGCGCGCCAGCGCAAGACCTTTGGCGCGGCGCTGGTGGAGCGGCAGGTCATCCGCCACAAGCTGGTGGACATGTGGATGCGCATCGCGTCCACCGAGGCCTGGCTGCAGGCCATCGCCGCACGGGCCGATGCGGGCGACACCTCGCCGGCCTGGGTGGCTGAGGTGTGCATGCTCAAGAACCATGCCACCCAGACCATGCAGTTTTGCGCCGATCAGGCGGTGCAAATCCTGGGGGGCATGGGCTTCATGCGCGGCACGGTGAGCGAACGCATTTACCGCGAGGTCAAGGTCCTGATGATTGGCGGCGGTGCCGAGGAAATCATGAAAGACCTCGCCGCACGACAATTGGGGCTATGAACTTATCCGTCAGTTATTTGAGGCCGCGTTGGGACGCAATCGGGATGAGTTGCGCGCCCAGGCCGCGCAGCATGGGCTGGAGGCCCATGCAAGAGGCTGGGTGTGCAAATCGCCCGATTTCGTCCCAACCCGAAGGGCAGGTGTCTTATTGGGCGGTCTGCGGCGTTGCAAAGCCTTGCTGGGCATCAGCCCAGCTGCGTTTTGCGCCTGGCATCCCATCCCAAAAAGACGCTTGCGCGGCCCCAAATAACTGACGGATAAGTTCAATGAGCAAAAACAGCAAGATCGAAACCGTGCCCGTGGACTTCGAGCCCGAGTTCATCGAAGGCGTCCGTGAAATCTTCGAAGAGAAGATTGTGTTCAACAAGGTGCTGGGCCTGAAGATCACGGAGATCAAGCCGCAGTGGTGCAAGGGGCGCATCCTCATGCGCCCGGAGCTGGTGGGCCACTACGCCTACAACCGGCTGCACGGCGGCGTCAACAGCGCTGTGCTGGATGGCATGGGCGGGCTGGCGTCGATGGCGGCCATTGGAGCGCGCCACATGGATGAGGCGCCGGCCCAGCGTATGCTGCGCTTCGCCAAGCTCGGCACCATCGATCTGCGCATCGACTACCTGCGGCCCGGCATTGGCGAGTACTTCGATGTCTATGCCGAAGTGCTGCGCCTGGGCTCGCGTGTGTGCTCCACCCGAATGGAAATGCGCGGGCCAGACGGCAAGCTGCTGTCCACCGGCAGCGGCGCCTACATCGTTTCCTGAGCCTCAGTCGGGTAGGCCCAGCGCCCGCGCCTGCGCGGGGCTGTAGCCCAGCGCCGTCAGCACTTCCACGTTGTGTTCGCCCAGCTTGGGCGGCGACAGCCGCACCGGCGGGCGTTCGCCGTCCAGCGTGAGGGGCAGCAACACCGCCTTGGCGGGCCGGCCGTCGGGCAGGGCGATGGGCGCGAGGCCGCCGGTCGCGTTGAGGTGCGGATCGTCGAACAAATCCTGCGGCTGGGTGATGGGCGCGAAGGGCAGGGCATTGGCCTCGAACACGGCCGCCAGTTCGGCAGCGCTGTGTTGCGCCAGGCGTTGGCGCAACGCGGGCAACATCCATTCGCGGGCGCGCACGCGGTCGTTGTTGCTGCGCAGGCGCTCGTCGGCCAGCAGGTCGGCAAAACCGAAGGCCTCACAAAAGGTTTTCCAGGCGGTGTCGCTGACCACGGCCAGAAAAATCTGCTCGCCGTCCTTGACCTGGAACACGTCGTACACCGCCCAGGCCGAGATGCGCGCGGGCATGGGGGCGGCAGCCTTGCCCGTGACGGCAAACTGCATCATGTGTTGGGCCACGAGGAACACGTTGTTCTCGAACAGCGCGCTTTGCACCTCCTGGCCCAGGCCCGTTTTTTCGCGCTGCGCCAGCGCCGCCATGGCGCCGATGGCGCCGAACATGCCACCCATGATGTCGTTGACGCTGGTGCCCGCGCGCAGCGGGTCGCCAGGTCGCCCGGTCATGTAGGCCAGGCCACCCATCATTTGCACCACCTCGTCGAGCGCGGTGCGGTGTTCGTAGGGGCCGGGCAGAAAGCCTTTGTGGCTGACGTAAATCAGACGGGGGTTCAGGGTTTTCAGGCTGGCGTGATCCAGCCCCAGTTTCTGCATGGTGCCGGGTTTGAAGTTCTCGCTCACCACGTCGGCGGTGGCGATGAGCTTGAGGGCCGCTTCCTTGCCTTCGGGCGTCAACAGGTCCAGCGCCACACTTTTCTTGTTGCGATTGAACATGGGAAAAAAGCCCGCACCCGATCCGATGAGCTTGCGGGTGGCATCGCCCTC
This sequence comes from Hydrogenophaga atypica, assembly GCF_042665215.1. NCBI lineage: Bacteria > Pseudomonadati > Pseudomonadota > Betaproteobacteria > Burkholderiales > Comamonadaceae > Hydrogenophaga > Hydrogenophaga atypica. The sequence goes on along the minus strand of NZ_JBHTCA010000015.1, from coordinate 67,157 downwards.
GCGGCCATGGCCCACGGGTTCGATCTTGATGACCTCGGCCCCCAGATCGGCCAGCAGCATGCCGCAGGTGGGGCCCATGACCATGTGCGTGAATTCGACGACGCGTATGCCCGCGTAAGGCAGGGTGTGGGGCGTGTCAGACATGTTGGCTCCATCCGTGGGGCAGCCCGGCTTCGGGCGTCATGCCGTAGATCGGCTCGCCGGGCAGGCCGGCACGCAGGGGCTCGCGCGCCGCGATCAGGCGGGTGATGTCCACGCCGGTGCGCACACCCATGGCTTCAAACATGAAAACCAGGTCTTCGGTCACCACGTTGCCCGATGCACCCGGTGCGTAAGGGCAGCCGCCCAGGCCACCGAGCGAGCTGTCGAAGGTGCGCACACCCACGTCAAAAGCCGCGAGGCAGTTGGCCAGGCCCAGGCCGCGTGTGTTGTGCATGTGGGCCGCGCCGGTGCGCTCACCGATCTCGGCAAACACGCGCTGGAACAGGCGACGCACCTGGGCCGGGTTGGCCATGCCGGTGGTGTCGGACAGGCCGATCTCGTCCACGCCACAGGCCGCCAGCGCGGCGGCCAGGCGCACCACGCCGTCTTCGGGCACTTCACCTTGCAAGGTGCAGCCAAAGGCGGTGGAGATGCCGACCTCGATGTGCACGCCGGGCGCGGTGTTGTTGCGCAGCGCCACCACGGCGCGCACTTCGTCCACCATCTGTGCGGTGGTCTTGCGCACATTGGCCAGGGAGTGGGCTTCGCTGGCCGACACGGGCAGCGTGACTTTGTGCACGCCGGCCGCCATGGCCGCCTGTGCGCCACGCAGGTTGGGCGCCAATGCCATCACCGTCCAACCCGGTTTGGTCAGCGCATGGGCCACCACCTCTGCCGCGTCGGCCATTTGTGGCAGCAAGCGCGCAGGCACAAAGGAGCAGACCTCGATCTCGCGCAGGCCGGCGTCGTGCAAGGCGTCTATCCAGGCGAACTTGTGTGGGGTGGGCATGGTGGCCTGCACGCTTTGCAGGCCGTCGCGGGGGCCAACTTCGCTGATCAGCACGTCGGGTCTGAAGGGGGCGGGTGTCATGAGGGCAGGTGGAACATCGGCGGGGCGGGACCGCCGATGGTACCCAGGTGCGGCGCCGCCGGGCCGTCAGGCCGACGCGGGTAGCAGCTTTTCGATGGCCGCGATGTCCACCTCATCGACCTGGCCGGGCAACATGAAACGCAAGGCGAAATCGCGCCAGACGCCGCTGTGCAGGAAGTAGCGGAACAGTTCGGTGTCCAGGTGCTGGTCCTTGCACATGAAGGCCATGATCTTGAGGGATTCCGAGAGTGATTTGGGCGCTTTATAGGGGCGGTCGGCGGCGGTCAGGGCTTCGAAGATATCGGCCAGGGCCATGATGCGGTCGGCGGTGCCCAGCTGTTCGGCCGACAGGCGCCGAGGGTAGCCCTTGCCGTCCATTTTTTCGTGGTGCGAGGCGGCGATGTCGGGCACCTGCGCCAGCGGCCGTGGCCAGGGCAGGCCCTTGAGCATGATGTAGGTCTGGACGATGTGGTCGTTGATCTTGAAGCGGTCTTCATCGGTCAGCGTGCCGCGCCGGATGCCAAGGTTGTGGAGCTCGCCCATGTTCTGTTTGTGGGGCGGCAGCACCATGTCGAAGCCGTAGTGGTTGTCCGGATGGCCTTTTTCCACCGGGGGGCGGTCGTTGGTCCAGGGCACCAGGTGTTCGGGCCGGTCGGCCAGCAAGGCTTCGGCCACCGGCAAGGTCGGCGCCTGGGGTTCGGCGGCCTGCACACGCTTGAGCTCTTCGCTGGACAGGCCCAGGCGGTTGTCGAAGTGGCGCTGCCAGGTTTGGCGGGCGATGGTGTGCAGGCGTTCGATGGCGGCATCGGCCATGAACTCGCCACCCACGTTGCATTGGGCGACAAAGGCAAAGTCGTCTTGCAGCTGGGCGTGGCGGGCGTCGCGTTCGGCTTCCGACGCTGGTGTGTTTGCCCCGCCCGCCACACGCTGCAGGTGGGCGATCTCGGCGTCGCGCCACAGCACCTCAAAGCGCAGCCGCAGTTCGTGGATGCGGTTGTAGATCACCTCCAGCTTGGTGGCCTTGTCGACGATGTGCTCCGGGCTGGTGACCTTGCCGCAGTCGTGCAGCCACGCGGCCAGGTAGAAGGCGTAGCGCTCGTCTTCCGTCATGGCAAAGCTGGCGTAGGGACCGTCGCGGTCGGCGTGCATGCGGTCGGCCAGCATGGTGGCCAATTGGGGCACCCGTTCGCAGTGGCCACCGGTGTAGGGGCTCTTGGCGTCGATGGCGTCGGCCATGAGTCGGATGACCGCATCCAGCAGGTTTTTCTGCGCGTCGATGAGCTGGCGCGTTTCGATGGACACGGCCAGCATGCCCGACAGGCGTTTGGCGAAAGCGATGAAGGCCTCGTCCGCGTGTTCGTCGTCGCCCTGGTGGTTGAGCACCAGCAGCCCTTGCAGTTGCCCGGTGCGCCCACGCAGTTCCAGCTCCATCTGGTGCACGTCCTCGTCCACCCGGCGGATGCCGGCACGCACCGTGCGCTGGGCGTCAAAAGCGAAGCGCCCCACCATCGCAACGGGCAACTGCCCTTCGGCGGCGGCCCGGGTCATGTGGCCCGCGCTTTCGTTCCAGAGGTAGACGGCCGCGCCGTCACAGCGGGTGGCGGCCAGAAACTGTTGCAGCACCGCACCCAGCATGCGCTCCACGTGAGGTTCGGTGGCCATGGTTTCGCTGATGCGCAAAAACGTCTCGATGGTGCGGCCCATGCCGTCCATGGCGGTCGACAGCTGGTTGACTTCGCGCACCCAGCTCGGTTCTGTTGGGGCCGGCCGGGCAAAGTCGAAGCGGCCAATGCGGTGCGCCCGCCATGACAACCGGTCCAGGCTGTGGCCAATGCCTGCGCCCGCCCACCAGCCCAGAGGCAGCAACAGCAACACAACCGCGATGATGAGCGCAATCACCTGCAGGCGCCGGCGTTCGAGTTCGCCCATCAGTTCGCTGCCGGGCATGGCCACCAGCAGGCGCATGCCTGGGCTGCGCCAGACGTCAAAGTCCATGCTCACCCCCAGCCACTCCTGGCCCTGCACCTGGTACAGGGCCGTGGGGCTGTCCGCGCTCAACAAGTCGTTGAGCGGCGTCAGGCTGGGTTCGTCCAGCTCTTGCAGGGTCTTGAAGTCGAAGCTGCTGTCGCCGCGTTTGAGCACCCGGGTCATGTCGGGGAATGCCAGCACCTCGTTCTGGGCATTCACCAGGGCCAACTGGGTGCGCGGCGTCACCCGCAGGTCGCTCAGGCTGCTGGCCAGGTCGTCCAGCACCACGTCGATGCCGATCACGGCGCCGCCGTCGCGGCTGCGCTGGCTCAGCGTGATGCCCACCTGCAGGGTGGTGAAAAACACATAAGGCAGCGAGAGTTCGGACGCGCCCGAGTGGGCCACCGCCTGGTACCAGGGCCGGGTGCGCGGGTCGAAGTGGTAGTCGGGCTGGGGGCGGCGTTCGATGTTTTTGCCGTTGGCGGTGAAAAAGCGGTACTCGCCCCGCCGGCTGCCATCGGGCTGCCGCGTGACCGACTGGACCAGGAAGTTGGCCATGGGCGGGGCGTCGAACCGTCGCCGCACCTCGGGCCGATCCAGCGGGCGCGCCAGCACGAAGTCGCCGTTGTCGTAGCCCACGTAGATGGCCGACACCAGCTCGTTGATCGCCAGCTCCTCCGACAGCACGTAGATGCGTTGCAGCCGCTCCTCCAGCGTGGTGGCGGTGGCGATGGGGTCGAAGCCCAACTGGCGCACGGTGGCCTGTGCGGGTTCCAGCATGCGCCGGGCCTGTTCGGTGACCAGCTTGCCGGCATCGCGCGCGGTGTGTGTGGCGGTGGCAATCGCGTTCTGGCGCGACCCGTAGCTGCCCAGCGCCAGCACCGCCACGGCCAGCACCAGCATGGCCACCACCACCACCGAAGCGATGGAAAACCGGATGGGCCAGCCGGGAAGCGGTGGCAGAACAGGTGTTTTCGCGCTGTGGGGGCCCGTGGTCATGTGCGGGTGGCGTGTGGTGACGATAGCCCTGCTTATAACTGTTAATTAATGTTCACATTGTGCTGCCAGCTTCTGGGTGTGGCGCGGGCGTCGCAGTGGTGGGCGCGAGGTCCAGGCCACCCCGTGCCACGTGCTCGGCCAGCAGGTCGAGGAAGGCGCGCACCGAGGGCACCAGACCGCGCCGCGAGGGGAACACCGCGTGAAAAATGCCGGGCGGTGTGGACCAGCCGGGCAGGATCTGCCGCAAATGGCCCTGGCGCAAATCGTCGCGGCAGAGGTAGTCGGGCAGCATGCCCACGCCGGTGCCCATGCGCACCGCGTACTGCAGGCTCAGCAGGTCGTCGGCCACCACGCGCGGGCGGTGGTTGAACGGCCGCGCCTGCCCGTCTGGCCCCACCAGCGTCCAGCTGGCCAAGCCGTCGTGGGCCGACATGCTCACCGTGTCCATGGCCTGCAGCGCGTCCAGGCTGTTGGGTGTGCCCTGGCGCGCCAGTTGGGCTGGGCTGGCCACCATCACGGTTTGTGACAGCGCCAGCCGCTTGACCACCAGGCTGCCGCTGTCGTCCAGCGTCTGGCGCACCCGCAAGGCCACGTCCACGCCTTCTTCCACCAGGTCCACCACGCGGTTGCTCACCCGCATGTCCACCCGCACCTTGGGGTAGCGCTCCAGGTACAGCGGCAGCAACGGTCCCACGGTGGTTTGCGCCAGCGTGACCGGGCAGGCGATGCGCAGCAGCCCGCTGGGTTCGCTCAAGGCCAGGGCCACCACGTTTTCGGCCGCCTGGGCGTTTTCGCGCAGGGCCACGCAGTGGCGGTGCAGTTGCTCGCCCACGGCGGTGAGCGAGAGCTTGCGGGTGGTGCGCTGCAGCAGGCGCACGCCCAGCCGGGTTTCCAGATCGGCCACCCGTCGCGACAGCTTGGACTTCGGGACACCCAGGCTGCGCCCGGCCGCCGCAAACCCACCGTGCTCCACCACTTCGGCGAAATAAATCAGGTCGTTCAGGTCTTGCATGGTGTTTATTGTCCTATTTGTAGAACGATAAGTTCTCATTTTTCCAACTTATCAAACATTGTTCTATAGGGAATACTTCATCCATCGCCGCACCACGCGGTATCCACCCAAGGACAAGACCATGAAACTGCTTCACATCGACGCCAGCGTGCTCGGCGCCCATTCCGTCTCGCGCCAACTCACCGCCCAGATCGTTGACCAGTGGGTGGCCACCCACCCGGGCACCCAGGTCGAGCACCTGGACCTGGCCAGCAGCGCCCCCAGCCACCTGTCGGCCGACTCGCTGGGCTTTCGCCTGCCGGTGGACGCCGCCGAACTGAGCGAGGTGCAACGCGCCGAAAACGTGGTGTCCGAGCGCCTGGTGTCGCAGTTCCTGGCCGCCGACGTGGTGGTGGTGGGTGCACCGCTCTACAACTTCTCCATCCCCAGCCAGCTCAAGGCCTGGATCGACCGCGTGGCGCAGGTGGGCCGCACCTTCAAGTACACCGAAAAGGGCCCACAAGGCCTGGCCGGCGGCAAGACGGTGATCGTGGCCTCCAGCCGGGGCGGTGTGTACTCCACCAGCGAAGGCGGCCGTGCCCTGGAGCACCAGGAAAGCTACCTGAGCACGGTGTTTGGCTTCTTTGGCATCACCGACGTGCGTTTTGTGCGCGCTGAAGGTGTTGCCATGGGCGATGCGGCCAAGGCACAGGCGCTGGCCAGTGCCGGCGCCGACATCATCCGGGCCGTGTCCGCCGGCCGCAGCGGGGCTGAGGCCGACACGGCGGTCGCCACCGCCTGACGGCCACACACCCGACCGCCTGGTCGGGTGCTTAGCCGTCTGCCCAGATCACCTTCTGGCCGGCTGCTTCCCACGCCGGGTAGTGGCGCGCGTACAGGTCCTCGATGCGGTTGCGCTTGACCTTGAAGGTGGGCGTGATCACGTCGTTGTCCACCGTCCACGGGGTGGTGACCACGACAATGCACTGCAGCTGTTCGTGGGGGTCGAGGGCGGCGTTGATGTGTTGGAGGTGCTGTGCCAGCGAGGTTTCCAGCGCCGCGCGCGCACTGGCCTGGCGGCACGTGGCCACGGCCTCCGCATTGAGCATCACGATGCCCAGCGGCTGGCCCAGGTTGGCCCCGGTCACCACACAGGCTTCCACCGCCTCGTGCATCACCAGCCGGTCTTCAATCGGGGCCGGCGCCACGTATTTGCCTTTGCCGGTTTTGAACAGGTCTTTCACCCGGCCGGTGATGCGCAGGTTGCCCTCGCCATCGATCTGGCCCTTGTCGCCGGTGTGCAGCCAGCCATCGGCCGTGAAGGCGTCGCGGCTTTGTTCGGGTTCCTTGTAATAGCCCAGCATCAAGGCCGGGCTGCGCATCTGGATTTCGCCGTTCTGGGGGTCGATGCGGTGGTCCACCCCCTCGTAGGTGGGCCCCACGCTGCCTTGCTGGTTTTTGCCTGGCACGGTGATGTGCGAGACCGCCAGGTTTTCGGTCATGCCATAACCTTCGTTGATGTGCAGGCCCAGGTGGCTGTACCACTGCAGCAGCTCCATCGGCATGGGCGCTGCGCCCCCAGCCGCAAAGCGGCATTGGTCCAGGCCCAAGGCCTTCTTCACCTTTTTGCGCACCAGCCCACCGATGAGGGGGATGCCCAGCAACCGCTGCAGCTTCGCCGGCGGCATTTTGTGGTGAATGCCTTGCTGGAATTTCACCCACAGGCGCGGTACCGAGAAGAAGATGGTGGGCCGGGCACGTTGCAGGTCGGCGGCAAAGGTGTCCAGCGATTCGGCAAAGTACAGGTTCATGCCGGTTTGCAGCCAGCCGTGTTCGACCAGCACCCGTTCGACCACATGCGCCAGCGGCAGGTAGGACAACATGCGGTCGTCGGCCGACATGGGCACCCGCTGGAGGCCGCTGGTGATGGCCCAGGCAAAGTTGCCAAAGCTGTGCATCACCCCTTTGGGTTTGCCGGTGGTGCCCGAGGTGTAGATCAGCGTGGCCAGCTCGTCGCTGGGGCGGGTGGGCCGGCCGGCCAGCGGCGCGGTGCGGCCCACAATGGCGTCCCAGCCGTCGTAGGCGGCCACGGCATCGGCGGGCGACAGCGGGTAGCTGAAACAAGGCAGGCCGGCTGGCACACCCGGCTTCATGCCCTCCCAGCCATCCAGTTTGCCGATGAAGCAGGCCTTGGCCTCGCTGTGGGTGAGGATCTGGTGCACCGTGTCGGCCGCCAGCGTGGGGTACAGCGGCACCGACACGTGACCGGCCATCCAGATCGCCAGATCGCTCATCAGCCACCAGGCGCAGTTTTTGGACAGGATGGCCACCTTGGAGCCCGGCGCCCAGCCCTGCGCCTGCAGGTGTGCGGCCATGCGCCGCGTCTGGTCGGCCACCTGGCCCCAGGTCCAGGTCTGGGTGTTGCCGTCGCCCATGGGCTGGGTCAGGGTGATGCGCGATGGGTCGGCCTGCTCCCAGTGGTACAGCCGCTGCAGGGCAAGCAGGTCGGGCGAGACAGGGCGCATGTGGGTGCTTTCGTTGTGACGTGGCTGCGGGATGCAGGCCCCCGACCGAGAAATTACCTTGGGGGACGGGTTTCGTGCAGTGGGTTTTCCCTGTCACCCCAGGTGGTGAACATGCCCCGGCGGTGTGCTGGCGCCCAGCAGCGCGGCGGCGTCATCACGCCAGCACACGAGTGCGGCGTAAAAGCCCTCCCACACACAGCCGTTGCAGCCACGGCCACAGCAGGTGTCGGGTTCGGGCGGGGGCGGGCGGTGTGTGGCCCCGGCCTCCCCCAGCAGGCGCGAGACGTGGGCCACCAAAGCCTGTGCGGTGGGCAGGTCCTGGGGGAACAAGCTGCGCCAGGCTATGGGCGTGAAGCGGGGCTGCTGTCGACCGCCCCACAGGCCTTCTTCGGCAAACATGGCGGCAGGCCGTACCCACAGACCGCGCTCGCCGTACAAGGCGCGGTACAGCGTCATGCCTTGCAGCGTTTCACTGCAGCGCACGGTGTCCAGCACCTCGTACCAGCCACCCTTGTGGTGGCGGTACAGGCCGGGTGGCGTGCTGTTCAGTGGGGCAAGGTCTTGGTCGGTCGTCATGGGGGGCATTGTCCAATGCCCTGAGGTCGCCCCCACCCGGCCGCGTCACCGTTGTGGCACTTTGAAGTGCGCGCGGGCGGCTGCCGCCTCGGCCCGCACCACACAATCGCTGGCGTGGTCGTTGATCAGACCCATGGCCTGCAAGAAAGCGTAGACCGTGGTGGGTCCGACGAACTTCCAGCCGCGCTTCTTGAGGTCCTTGGACAACGCCAGCGACAGCGGCGATTGTGATTGGGTCTGCGGCTCGGCCAGGCTGGCCGGATCGGGCTCGTGGCGCCAGAAGTAAGCCGCCAGCGACCCCTCGCTGGCCACCAGTTCACACGCCCGCGCCGCGTTGTGGATGGCCGCCTCGATCTTGCCCCGGTGGCGCACGATGCCCGGGTCCTGCAGCAGGCGCTCGACATCGGCCGGGCCGAAGTGGGTCAGTTGTTCGAAGTCGAAGCCCACGAAGGCGCGGCGAAAGTGCTCACGCTTGGCCAGGATGGTGCGCCAACTCAAACCCGACTGAAATCCCTCCAGGCACAGCTTCTCAAACAGGCGGTGGTCGTCGGCCACCGGAAATCCCCATTCCTCGTCGTGGTAGGGCAGGAACTCGGGCGCCGAGGCGCACCAGCGGCAGCGCGGGCGGCCATCGGGACCGGGGAGGGTGGTGTTCATTGGGCGATGTTACGGGGGCTGGCGCCCGGGCTTCAAGCCAAGGTCGGGTGCGGCAGCTCGGGAGGCGGCGGTTTTCGCCGCGCCAGCCCCTCGCGCCAAGCGGCCCGCCACGCCGGCAGGGTGAGGGCCGGGTCCGCGCCCAGCCCCCGCACCACACAGCCGCCAGCCGCGCCTGTGGCCGCGATGTCAGCCAGCTGCTCAGGCGCGAGCACACCGCCTATGCCCGCCACCGGTGCGGGGGCCATGTGGGCCCACCACGCCAGGTTGTCCAGGCCTTGTGGGTGCCACGGCATGTTTTTGGTGGTGGTGGGCCAGACGGGACCGCAGGCAATCAGGTCGGGCGCCAGGGCGGCGGCTCGGCACAGCTCCCACAGGCTGTGCGAGCTGAGGCCGAGTTCGACGCCTCGGTCGCGCGCGGCCTGCAGGGTGGCGTGGTCGACTGGCGTGAGGGTCAGCAGGTCTTCCTGGCCCAGGTGCAGGGCGCGGGCGCCGGCCCGCAGCGCGGTGTGCCAGTGGTCATTGACGACCAGGGTGACGCCGGCCGCGTCGGCCGCGCGCTGGCTGCGAACGATGGCATCGTGCAGTTGTTGGCTCCAGCGGGTGTCATCGATGTTCGCCGGGCGTTTCATGCGCAGCTGCAGCGTGTCCACCCCAGGCCGTGCACGCAGCACGGCCTCGGCGCGTTCGGCGCTGTCGACGATGGCGTAAAGGCCCGGATCGCGGCCTTGGCGCGTTTCACGCCACGCGACCGGTTGCTCGCCCAGCGAGAGGCGGGGCAGCAGTGTGGGGTCGTTGCCGAAGCCGGCGCGTGCCGCCACCGGCCCGGCGCCGCTGCCCACGGCGCGCGCGTGGCGCAGGGCGTGGGTGGTGGCCATCTTGGCCAGCACGGCGGCGTCGGCAGCCACCCAACCCAGCGCCAGGGCGGCGGCCAGGGCACTGGCGAAGGTGCAGCCGGTGCCGTGGTGGTGGGGCGTGTCCACACGCGGCAAGCTGAGCCAGCCGCGCGCGTGGGGCGTGTCCAGCCAGTCATGTGAGAGTGTGGGCGAGAGCGCCGGGGTGGCGGCGTCACCGCCGGTGATGCAGACCGCCTGGGCGCCGAGCGCGCGCAGGGCGCCGGCCTGGGCCGGCACGTCCTGCTCGGCCGTGCCCAGCAGGGCCTGGGCTTCGCGCTGGTTGGGGGTGATGACGCTCGCGCGTGGCAACAGTTCGTTGCGGTAGACGGCCAGCAGCTCGGCATCAGCGAAGGCCGCGCCGGTGCTGGCGCGCAGCACCGGGTCCACCACCAAGTCCAGCGGGCCGCGCTGGCGCAGCCTGTCCACCCAGCGGGCCAACACGCGCGCGTTGGCGGCGCTGCCCACCAGGCCGGTTTTGATGGCGCGCGGGGGCAGGTCGTCGGCCAGGGCGGCCAGTTGCGCGTCGAGTTGTTCGGGCGGCGTGGTGTGGATGTGGGTGACGGCCACGGTGTTCTGCGCCGTCACGGCGGCCACCACCGGGCACAGGTGCACACCCAGGGCGTCGGCGGCGCGCTGGTCGGCCGAAAGGCCGGCACCGCCGCCGCTGTCGGTGCCGGCCACGCTCCAGATCACGGGGGGCTGGTTCATGGGGTCATCCGATCAGAAAGGGGTGGCCTTGCACCGGGGTGGAGGCAACGGCCATGTCTTGTGGCGCCATCACGCCGGCCTCGAAGGCGGCGCGGCCGGCGGCGATGGCCTGGCCGAAGGCGCGCGCCATGCGCACCGGGTCCACCGCCTGGCTGACGGCGGAGTTGAGCAGCACGGCGTCGAAGCCCAGCTCCATGGCGGCGGCGGCGTGGGAGGGCGCGCCAATACCGGCGTCCACCACCAGCGGCACGCCGGGCAGGCGCGCGCGCAGGGTGCGCAGGGCAAAGGGGTTGAGCAGGCCCTGGCCCGAGCCGATGGGCGCGCCCCAGGGCATGAGCAGTTCGCACCCGGCGTCCAGCAGGCGGCGGCAGGTGACGAGGTCGTCGGTGCAGTAGGGAAACACGGCAAAGCCTTCGCGCACCAGCTCGGCGGCGGCCTCCACCGTGCCCCAGGGGTCGGGCTGCAGGGTGTGCTCGTCGCCCACCACCTCCAGCTTGATCCAGTGCGTGCCGTACAGCTCGCGCGCCATGTGGGCCAGGGTGATGGCCTCGCGCGCGCTGCGGCAGCCGGCGGTGTTGGGCAACAGGCGCACGCCGCTGGCCAGGATGCCGGCGATGAAGCCGTTGTCGCCGGCCCCGGCCAGGCTGCGCCTGAGGCCGACGGTGACCACCTGCGTGCCCGAGGCCACGATGGCCTCGCCCAGCACCTGAGGCGAAGGGTAGCCGGCGCTGCCGAGCAGAAAGCGGCTGCCGAGTTCGACGCCGTAGGGTGCCCAGTTGGATGGGGTCATGCGCGTCAACCTCCGACGATGGTTTGAAAAGTGAGGACTTGGTCACCGGCCTGCAGCGTGTGGTGTTCGCGTTGCACGCGCGGCACAAAATGGCCGTTGACGGCGGTGGCGAGTGCGGCGCCGTCCAGGCCTTGCTGGCGCAGCAGTTCGGCCACCGTGAGGCCGTGCGGGCAAGGCAGGTGTTGGTCGTTGAGATGCAGGGTGTCAGACATGCTTGAGATCTCCCAAGGCGGCGAGTGCGTCCTCCACCAGCGCCGGCGCCAGCAGCCAGCCGTGGCGGAACAGGCCGTTGATGCGCAGCAGGCCGGGCGCGGTGTGGGTGTGGGGTTCGTTGTTGGGCAGGGCGGGGCGCAGGTTGCTCTCCATGTGCACGATGCGGGCCTCCGCCAGTTCGGGCAGCACGCTGTGTGCGGCGGCCATCAGCTCCACCGCGCTGCGCAGGCTGACCGGGGAGCGGTCCTCGCTCTCAATCTCGCTGGCGCCCACCACGAAGAGGTTGCCGGGGCGCGGCACGATGTAGACGCGGTGGCGCGGGTGCAGCAGGCGCAGCGGGCGCAGCAAGCGCAGGCCGGGCGCGTGCAGCCAGAGCAGCTCGCCGCGCACGCCGCGCAGGGGCAGTGCTGGCCGGGCGCCGAGGCCGCGCACGTCGATGGCGAGATCGAAACGGCTGGGCGTGCCGTTGTCCGTGTGCAAGGCACCGGGCCCCACGGTTTGGACCTGTTGGCCCCAGCGCCAGTCCACGCCGGGCGCGTGGGTGGCCAGGGCATGCAGCATGTCGCGGCCCATCACCTGGCCTTCGTCGGGCAGCAGCCACGCGTTCAACCCAGGCGCAAGCGCTGGTTCCAACGCGGCCAGGGCGTCGCGGTCCAGCCGCTGAGGCGCGGGCAGGTCGGGCGCGGCTTGAAGGCGGGCCAGCACACGGCGCGCCGCTCCCAGATCGGCACCATGCGCCAGCAGCAGGCTGCCATGCTGCGCGAACAGCGGCGCCCCACAACCCTGTTCGCGCAGCGCCTGGGCGATATCGCGCCACAAAGCGAGCGAACGCCAGCCCAGGCGGGCGATGGCCGGGCCACTGTGGTCCAGTTCGGCCAGGGGGCTGAGCATGCCGGCGGCGGTGAAGCCGGCGGCGTGTGGGGTGGTGTCGGCCAGTTGCCCGGTGGCCGGCGCCTGGGGGCCAGGCGCCGGGTCAAACACCGTGACCGCGTGGCCGGTGTGGCTCAGCCGCCAGGCCAGCAGCCGCCCGAGCACGCCGGCCCCGGCGATGCCTATGCGCGCCACGGCTCAGGCCTTCTTGGTGGTCAGCGTTTCCAGCGGCACGTAGAACTCGCCGCCGGTGGCCTTGAACTCGGCGCTTTTCTGCGCCATGCCACGGGCGAGGGCTTCACCCTCGCTCAGGCCCTGGTTCTCGGCGTAGTCCCGCACATCCTGCGTGATCTTCATGCTGCAGAACTTGGGGCCACACATGGAGCAGAAGTGGGCCTCCTTGCTGCTGTCCTTGGGCAGGGTTTCGTCGTGGTAGGCCTCGGCGGTCTGCGGGTCCAGGCCCAGGGCGAACTGGTCGCGCCAGCGGAACTCGAAACGCGCCTTGCTCATGGCGTCGTCGCGCGCGCGGGCACCCGGGTGGCCCTTGGCGATGTCGGCCGCGTGGGCGGCGATCTTGTAGGCGATGATGCCCTGCTTGACGTCGTCGCGGTCGGGCAGGCCCAGGTGTTCTTTGGGCGTGACGTAGCACAGCATGGCCGTGCCCATCCAGCCGATCATGGCGGCGCCTATGGCCGAGGCGATGTGGTCGTAGCCCGGCGCGATGTCCATGGTGAGCGGGCCCAGGGTGTAGAAGGGCGCCTCGTGGCAGTGTTTGAGCTGCTCTTCCATGTTGGCCTGGATCAGGTGCATGGGCACGTGGCCGGGGCCCTCGATCATGGTCTGCACATCGTGTTTCCAGGCGATCTGCGTCAGCTCGCCCAGGGTGCGCAGCTCGGCGAACTGGGCCTCGTCGTTGGCGTCGGCGGCGCTGCCGGGGCGCAGGCCATCGCCCAGTGAGAAGCTCACGTCGTAGGCCTTCATGATCTCGCAGATCTCTTCGAAGTGGGTGTAGAGGAAGTTCTCTTTGTGGTGGGTGATGCACCATTTGGCCAGGATGGAGCCGCCGCGCGAAACGATGCCGGTGCGCCGCTTGACCGTCATGGGGATGAAGGGCAGGCGCACGCCGGCGTGGATGGTGAAGTAGTCCACGCCCTGTTCGGCCTGCTCGATCAGGGTGTCGCGGAAGATGGCCCAGCTCAGGTCCTCGGCCACGCCGCCCACTTTTTCCAGTGCCTGGTAGATGGGCACGGTGCCGATGGGCACGGGCGCGTTGCGCACGATCCAGTCCCGTGTGGTGTGGATGTTCTTGCCGGTGGACAGGTCCATGACCGTGTCGCCGCCCCAGCGGATGGACCACACGAGTTTTTCCACCTCTTCCTCGATGGAGGAGGTGACGGCCGAATTGCCGATGTTGGCGTTGATCTTCACGCCGAAGTTGCGCCCGATGACCATGGGCTCCAGCTCGGGGTGGTTGATGTTGGCCGGGATCACCGCGCGGCCGCGCGCCACCTCGTCGCGCACGAACTCGGGCGTGATGATGTCGGGGATGCGCGCGCCCAGCGGGTTGCCTTTCAAACGCGCCTCGCGCTCGGCATCGCCCAGGTAGGCGCGCATCCACTCGCGCTTGCCGTTCTCGCGGATGGCGATGAACTCCATCTCGGGCGTGACGATGCCTTGTCGCGCGTAGTGCATCTGTGTGACGTTGCCGCCAGGCTTGGCGCGCAGCGGCGTGCGTTGCAGCGCGGCGGCCTCGGCGCGCAGGGCTTCGATGCGCGCGTCCGCCATATCGTCGCCGTTCGGGCCGTGTTTGCCGCCGTCGTCCAACGCCACACGGTGGCGACCGGTGTAGGCCTCGGTGTCGCCGCGCGCGGCAATCCAACCGGCACGCAGCGGCGCCAGGCCACGGCGGATGTCGATGGCGGCCTGCGGGTCGGTGTAGGGGCCCGAGGTGTCGTAGACCGTGACGGTTTCGCCATTGGTCAACGCGATCTCACGCATGGGCACGTGCACGCCGTCTTGCGTGCCAGGCACATGGACCTTGCGGGACTGGGGGAAGGGTTCGCGGGTGAGCGAAAGCAGTTGCTGCAGCTTGTCGGGGGCGTTCATTGAGGCAGTCTCCAAAGTGGTTGGAAAAATGCCCCGCCTCGACGCCGGTGGTGCAGGCGCGCACGCCCGCCACACAGGGACGGACGCACGCGCCAACGGCGCTGCAGCTCTTCTTACGCTGGTACTAACCAGATCAAGTTCGCGGTTCCGGCGGTCAAGTCCGCCATCTCAGCACGCCATACGTGCACCCCGGAGCGGGTGGGAGTGTACTTGGGAATCCGGGGGAGGGCTGTGGTTGAACGGAGATGGGCGTGGGGAGCTGCTTGCCGGGTGGGGGCTTTAGGCGGGGAGCAGCCTTTTAGCATCGGCAGTCGAACGACCGTTGTCGCTTCGTATATGCCCGTGGATACATGGATGGCGGTACGAAGCCGCTTGTTGTCCCTTGCCGGTGATCGCTTGGCAGACCGACTGGCGATGCGGTAAATCTGTGGCCATCACCTCTGGCAACGCCCGCAAGAGCAAGTGGAGCCTAAATTGTGATCAGTGCGTGGTTGGTCAAACACATAACATTTAGTTATGTTTCAGGCCTGATCGCTGTTGGTCAAAATTGGCAGTGGTCAAATAATTTGCATCTTTGATACCCCAGGTGACATCGATGCAAACCCATCGCCGATTTGTGGCCCTTGTACTGGCTGCGACGTTCGTAGTGCCCACAACGGCCTTAGCCCAGGCCTATCCATCGCGGCCGGTGAAACTGGTGGTGGCCTTTGCGGCAGGTGGGCCGACCGATGTGCTGGCTCGAGTCGTTGCTCAGGGCATGTCCAAAACGCTGGGGCAACAGGTTATCGTGGAAAACCGCGTTGGCGGTGGCGGAACGATCGGCACACGGGAGGTGGTCAAGGCGCAAGCTGACGGCTACACGCTTTTGTTCGCGGGCGACGCAGCACTGACGGTTCAACCCCAACTCACAGCGAATGCCGGCTACGACGCCCGCCAGGACTTCACGCCATTGCGTCTGGTGGCGTCGCAGTCCAACGTCTTGGTGGTGAACGCATCCAAGGGCATACCGGATGTGAAGACCTTGTTGACCCGTGCCAAGGGCAAACAGGGTGAACTCACGTTTGGCTCTGCAGGCAACGGTTCGCCATCCCACCTGATTGGCGCGCTCTTTGAGGGTCAGGCCGGCGTGGATCTGGTGCATGTGCCGTACAAGGGCGCCGCACCGGCCATGACCGATCTGATCGGTGGACAGATTGACATGATGTTTGTCGGCACACCTGTTGCCTTGCAGAACGCGGCGCGAAAGGAACTCGTTCTGCTGGCCGTCACCGGCGACAAGCGCTTGCCCTCGTTGCCCCAGGTGCCCACCTTTGCGGAAGCGGGCATCAGCCAACTCGGCAGCGAGACGGCGGTGTGGTGGTCCGTGATGGCCCCTGCGGGGCTGCCTGCCGCCGTCCAATCGGCACTGGATGAAGCGCTGCGAACCGCGCTGAGCGACGGCCAGGTGCAGAAAAACCTCACCACGCAAGGTGTTGACGTACTGAATCTGGACGCAAAAACCACAGCCCAGTGGATTTCGCGCGACCAAGCGAAATGGGGAGCGTTGATCCGCGCCAAAAAGGTATCGGCTGAGTGAACGCGATGAACAAACAACCCAACTTCCTGATTTTCATCACAGACCAGCACCGAGCCGATCACCTGGGGTGCTACGGCAACACGCAGGTGAAGACGCCCCACATCGACGCGCTGGCTCATAGCGGCACTCGTTTTGAACGGGCCTATGTCGCCAACCCGGTGTGCATGCCCAACCGAGGTTCCATCATGACCTCGCGCATGCCTTCGGTTCATGGCGCCCGCAGCAATGGTGTGCCGCTGCCCCTGGAGTCGGTGACCTTTGCGGACCTGCTGGCGGAGTTCGGTTATCACACCGGCTTCATTGGTAAAAGCCACCTGCAGAACATGGAGGACAAGCCACCCTTGCTGCCGCCAGCGGTGCAGCTTCCAGGCACAGAAAAGTCGCGTGCTTACTCAGAAGCCCGGCGCGAAAACGATGATCCCTCGGCCTATGAGCAGGAGCTGCGATCGCGGTGGCAGGATCCCCAGCACCAGATAACGCTGCCGTACTACGGGTTTCAGGACGTGGTTCTGTGCAACCACCACGCTGACGAGTGCTTCGGCGACTGGCTGCGCTGGCTGCAGGTGGAGCACCCCGATCTCGCCGGGCGACTGGGCCGGGAACATGGCGACCGCGACCCGCGCTACGTCGCGCCGCAGGCCTGGAAAACGCAGCTTGACGAGTTCACATACCCCACCCACTTCATCGCGACACAGACCAGCCAGTGGATAGAGCGACATGTGGCCGAACACCCCGAGCAGCCGTTCGCAGTGATATGTTCGTTTCCCGACCCGCATCACCCCTGGACACCACCTGGGCGTTACTGGGACATGTACAAGCCCGAAGACATCCGTGTGCCTGAGACCATGGGTGCGGATGGCGAGGTGGCGCCCCACGTGCGATGGCTGATGGAAGAGCGCAAGGGTGGACAGGCCAAGCTGGATGGGCCGCGCCTGTTTGCAGCCACCGTTCGCGAGGTGCAGGAAATGATCGCACTGACCTACGGGATGATCACCAACATCGATGACCGCATCGGCATGGTGATGGAAACATTGCGTGACTGCGGCGCAGACAGCAACACCGTGGTCATCTTCACATCGGACCACGGCGATTTGATGGGTGACCACGGCATCGTGCTCAAAGGGCCGCTCCACTACCAGGGACTGGTGCGCGTCCCCATGATCTGGCGCGAACCAGGGACAGCTCGGGTGGATGCGGTGGCCCGTGATGACCTCACCTCTTCGATCGACCTGGGGGCGGCCATCATCCACCGTGCCGGTATTGCCGCGCCCAATGGGGTGCAAGGCAAACCCTTGTTCACGCCCAACGGTGAGCCCGTTCACACGGGCCGCGACGCCGTGCTGATCGAGGAAAACCAGCAGCGCGCCTACCTTGGCTTCGAGCGGCCGGTGAAAGTTCGAACCATCGTGACCCGCACACACCGCATGAGTGTCTTCGCCGAAGGTGACTGGGGCGAGCTCTATGACCTGCAGTCAGATCCGTTGGAGAAACACAACCTGTGGGACACACCACAGGCGCAGGTCCTCAAGTGCGATCTGATGCAGCAACTGGTTCAGCTCCTCATGGAGCACAGCGACAACAGCCCCAACCCGAAACGCATCGCCTGATCTCAGTGCCGCCGCTTGCGCGCGGTCGGTGCGTGAACCGAGGGCGCCGAAGCGTGACCTGGGTGGAGATGATCCAGCCTGTCGACAATGGCCGCAATGGCCTGCGTGTTGGTGGACGGGTGATGGAGCCGCCAGAAAAGACAGACCTCATATTGCGGCAGGCCCTCGCGGACCTTCAGTGCGCGCAGGTTCTCTTGCTGGCGCTGCTGTATCAGCACCGGGTGCGGGACCACACAAAGCAGATTGCTGTTGGCAACCAGGTCCAGCACCGTCATGTAGTCAGCGCATTGCACCAGGACACGCGGTGGCGGAAGGCGCCGCACGCGGCAGGCTTCCTCGATCACATTGCCCGCCGTGCCGCCTCGCCCGGAGACTGCCCAGCTTGCGCTTCGGATGTCCTGCAACGAGGTGGCGCCCCGCATGGGGTGGTCTTTGCGCGCGTAGATGACGGGGCTGCTCAAATGCAATGGAATCTGCCCCAGTCCGTCTTCCTGATAACGCCGTGGCCGGGGAGCGGCCACCAGGTCGAGCTGTCCCTGCTGCAAGGCGGTCAGCAGTTCAGGCGCGCTGCCACTGACGATTTGCAGAAGGCCTTCGGGTTCAAACGTCCGCCAGATGCCTTCGATGGTGGCCCCGTACAGCAGCGCGGCGGCGGGTGCCATGCCCACGCGCAAGGTTTTGCCCAGCTGCAAGCCCTCGACGGACGCCGGACCCGCCAACTTCTCCAGACGGCTGTGCAATTCGGACGCTTGTTGAGCCATGGCGATGGCCGCATCGGTGGGCCGCTTCTCGCGCCCCACCTTCTTGAACATGGGGACGCCCCACGCCTTCTCCATGGCCTGCATGGCTTGCGTGATGGCCGGCTGTGATACGCCTGCTTCTTTGGCAGCGCCGGCAAAGCTGCCTTTCGAGATGATGAGTTGCAAATACCAAAGCTGTCTGAAATTCATAAGAATCGCTTATGTGTTTTGCCGCTGGCGCCATTGTGCCCACGTCTGAATGAACCAACAATTGACCTGTTCTAACTCAGCCGATCCAGGAGACAAGCATGCAGACTTCCCACATCACGCGCCGCGCCGGGCTGGCATTTTTCGCCTTCACGCTTGGGTTGGCCGGCCAGGTTGCTGTGGCACAGACCTACCCCAGCAAGGCCGTGACCATCGTGGTCCCGTTTCCTGCCGGTGGCCCCAACGACATCCTTGCCCGTACGTTGGGGGAGCGACTCGCCGATCAGCTGAAACAGCCCTTCATCATCGAGAACAAGGCAGGTGCTACTGGGAACATTGGTGCGCAAAGCGTAAGCAAAGCCGCGCCAGATGGGCACACCTTGCTGTTGACGCTCGACACGGGCATCACCGCCAACCCCGAGTTGTACGGCAAACGCATGGGATTCGACCCGGCGCGTGATCTGCGGCCCATCGCCACGGTGGCACGTTTCAGCCAGATGCTGGTGACCAGCACGGCCAGCAAGATCACCAACTTCAAACAGTTTGTGGACAGCGCCCGGCAGGGGCTCAACTACGCCTCGGCCGGCAATGCCAGCCCAGGGCACCTAACGACAGAGGCGCTGCAGTCCCTGATTCAGGGCAACCTCAACCACGTTTCCTACCGTGGCAACGCGCCTGCCGTCATCGATTTGCTGGGAGGGCAGGTCGAGGCCGGCTTCATGGCCACACCATCGGTGGCGCAGCACGTGTCAACGGGCAAACTGACCGCCCTGGCGGTGTCTGGAAACAAGCGCTCGCCGCTGGCGCCCAATGTGCCCACCATTGCGGAGCTGGGTTATCCCGCTGGAACCACCGAGTTTGGCTATGTATTGCTGGCGCCATCTGCCACACCAGAAGCCGTTGTCCAGCTGCTCAATGCCGAAGTACGCAAGGCTCTGGCATCGCCTGCTCTGCGCGACAAGTTGAAAACGCTGGACATCGATCCGGTGGGCAGCACGACGCAACAAGCGGCAGATGACCTGGTCGCTGGACGCGCTCGGTGGAGCAAGGTCATCAAAGAGCGCGGCATAAAGGCCGACTGAGTGTGGCCTCCTGGGTTTTTCTCATATCGAAAGACTGTCGTTAAATCGGGTTGGCATATCCAGCGATATGCCGTAGGCAGTCCTGACCGAATCAAGTGTGCGGCAATTCGTCCTCGAAGCGTCCATCTCGTGATCGTGAACTTAGGTACTCAATGACTGTTATCGGTCTCCATGCGTGCTTTGCGCAGAAGCCGCCAAATGACAGCAACCGCTGCATAGCCATCCCCGGCAGTTCGTGCCCATAGTTGTCAATCAAGGTGCCAGCGTTGGCGATGTCGCCAGCCGCGTGCCGAACGATCTCTGTCGTGCAGGCGTGGCCGTTCCGTTCGGTCGGTTCAGCGCGGGCCTTCTGGTTCCGTCAGTTTGACCAGCGTCCACAACACGCGGTTGGCCGGTGTGGGCACGCCCAGGGCCGCGCCACGGCGCATCACGTAGCCGTTGAGGTGGTCGATTTCGGTGGGCTTGCCACGCATCAGGTCTTGCGCCGTTGACGAGTGTTGCGTCGGCATGGTTTCGGCGATGCGGCGCACCGCCAGGTCCACGTCGCCGGGCAGGGTCAGGCCATCGGCGGCGGCCACGGCGCGGCATTCGGCCACCACATCGGCCATCACCTCGCGCACGCCGGGGCGCTCCACCAGCGGGCCGTAGGGCAGCTTGCCCAGGGCGCACAAGGCGTTGTAGGCGCAGTTGAGGATGAGCTTGACCCAGAGCGAGCCGCGCACGTTGTCGCTGATCTCGGTGGGCACGCCGGCAGCCATGAGCGCCTGCACGAGGCGCGCGCTGCCAGCCGTGGGTTCGATCACCAGCTCTCCTCGCCCGTGGTGGCGCAGGTGGCCGGGGCCGGCCATTTCGGTGGCCACGTAGACCACGGCGGCGGCCACATCCACGTCGGGCAACACGGCACGCAGCCGTTCGGCGTTGTCCACCCCGTTTTGCAGGCACAGCACCAAGCCACCCGCCTTGAGGTGGGGGCGCATCTGCTCGCCAGTGGCCTCCGTGTCGGGCGATTTGACGGCGAAGAGCACCACGTCGGCCCCGGCCACGGCCGCCGCTTCGGTGCTCGCAGCCACCGGCACCTGTTCGTCGAAGGACAGGGTCTGCATGCGCAGGCCATCGCGTTCGAACACCTGCACGTGCTGCGCGCGGCCGATCAACGTGACGGCGTGACCGGCGCGCGCCAACATGCCACCATAAAAGCAGCCAACGGCACCGGCGCCGATGACGGCCACACGCAACGGGGAGGGGGTGGGGGAGGTCATGCGCGGTATTCTAGGAGCCCTGTTTTCTCAAGAAGCCGAGCCCGCCACCATGCCCAGCCTTCAGACCTTGTTGATGTTTGCCACCGCGTCACTGGCGCTGGCAGTCATTCCCGGCCCGACCATGTTGCTGGCCTTGTCCAATGGCATGAGCGGTGGCCTGCGCCGGGCGGCCTGGGGCATGGCCGGCGCCACGCTGGGCAGCGCGGTGGTCATTGCGGTGGTGGCCATCGGGCTGGGTTCGCTGATGCTGGCGTCCGCCTGGCTGTTCGAGGTGGTGCGTGTTGTGGGTGTGCTCTACCTTCTGTGGCTGGCGGTGCAACTGTGGCGCAGCCCGGTGGCCGATGTGCAGGCCACGCTGGCCCATGTGCCGGGGCGTGAGGTGCAAGGCCGCGCGGCTTTCACGCGCAGCCTCACGGTGGCTTT
Source organism: Hydrogenophaga atypica (assembly GCF_042665215.1). Classification (NCBI taxonomy): domain Bacteria; kingdom Pseudomonadati; phylum Pseudomonadota; class Betaproteobacteria; order Burkholderiales; family Comamonadaceae; genus Hydrogenophaga; species Hydrogenophaga atypica. The sequence goes on along the minus strand of NZ_JBHTCA010000015.1, from coordinate 45,895 downwards.
GTCCAACCCCAAAGCCCTGCTGTTTTTTGGGGCGTTTCTCCCGCAGTTTGTCGATCCGGCGCAGGCGCTCGCGCCCCAGTACGCGTTGCTGGGCGCCCTGTTCATTGCCATCGACACCGCCGTGATGGTGGCCTACGCCCTGGCCGGGCGGCAGGCGGTGCGTTGGTTGTCGCAGGCGGGCTTGCGCTGGCTCAACCGGGGTTGTGCGGCGGGCATGGGCTTGTTGGCGCTGCTGTTGGCGGGTTACCGGCGCCACGCGGCCTGAGGGGCAACGTTCACGCCTCCTGAAAGCGGAAGGGCGCCAGCCGGTCGCTGGCGTCCAGTTCGCGAAACTGGCGCGGTGACAGCCCGGTCGTGCGCTTGAAGACCTTGGAAAAACCGAAGGCGTCCTGGTAACCCACCGCCTGTGCCACCTGTTCCAGCGTCTGGCGGGTGTCGGCCAACAGTTGCAGGGCTTTTTGCATGCGCAGCGTGCGCAGGTGGTTGAGCGGTGTGTCGCCCAGCGCGCTGCGAAAACGCTCGGCCAGCGCGGACCGCGACAGCCCCACCTGCTGGCCCAGCTCGTCCAAGGTCCAGCCGTGGGCGAGGTTGCCGTGCATGAGCCCCAGCACCTGGCGGATGGGGCGGTCGGCGATGGCGTGTTGCCAGCCGGGTTGGCCGGGGTTCTCGCGTTCGGCGATCTCGCGCAGCGCGAAGGCAAACAGCGCGTCCAGCAGGCCGTGCGTGGCCGAGGTGGCACCCAGGCCCTTACCGCCCAGCTCGCGGTCCAGCAGCCCCAAGGTGAGAGGCAGTGGCGAGAGCTGTGGCAGGCTGTGTCCCCGCACCACAAACCAGGGCGGCAGGCTGCGCAGAAAAGGGTGCAGCGGCGGGTGCCACAACTGGTAGGCGGCGCTGACCACCTGCGTGCCGCTGTGGCGGGGCAGCGCAGACGGCTCGGCCCCCACAAACGTGGCGATGGGCACGGTGGTGCTGTGTGAGGGTGGCTCGGCGTTCAGCGACAGGAGGTGCACACAGCCCCGCGCCATCAGCACCAGGTCACCGGCCTGCAGGGCCAAGGGCGCGTCGAGGTTGGGCGCGTGCACAAAGGCCTGGCCGCGCGTGACGGCGTGCAGGCCAAAGCTGCGGTCGCAAGGAAAACGCAGGGCGGCCTCGGGTTGGAGCGCATGCAGGTCGAGCAGGCGGCGCTTCAATCCCGCGACATGCAAGATGTCTGAGAGTATGTCCATAGATCGATATTTTATGGACGATCAGACATGAATGGTGGCATTTCATGCATTCAGGTTCTTGTCGATACCGGACACACTGAGGGCTCGTTCAACCACACACGGAGTTTTTTCATGACCACCACCCTCGTGATCGGCGCCAGCGGCCAAATCGGTTCGACCTTGGCCGACCTGCTCGCGGCCCAAGGCCAGACCGTTCGCCGCGCCACCAGCCGCGTGGCCACACAAGCCGGTGAAGTCACGGTCAACATGGGCACGGGTGAGGGCCTCGCGGCCGCGCTGGCGGGGGCCGATCAGCTGTTCCTGATGTGCCCACCCGGTTTCGCCAACCAACACGAGCTGCTGATCCCCGCCATCGATGCCGCCAAGGCCGCCGGTGTGCGCAAGCTGCTGATGTTGTCGGCCATGGGGGCCAATGCCGACGACAGCATCCCCCTGCGCCGAGCCGAACTGCACCTGGAGCGCTCGGGCCTGGCGTGGAACGTGATCCGCCCGAACTGGTTCATGCAGAACTTCCACACCTTCTGGTTGCACGGCATCCAGAGCCAGGGCCAGATCTTCTTGCCCGTGGGTGATGCCAAAGGCAGCTTCATCGACACCCGTGACGTGGCCGCCGTGGCCGCGAAGCTGTTGTCGTCAGACAGCTTCGTGAACGCGGCCCACGACCTCACGGGCAGCGAGGCGTTTGACCACCACCAGGTGGCGGCCATCCTTTCGCAGGCAGCGGGCCGCGCCATCGGCTACACCGACATCCCCGAAGACGCGATGCGCCAAGGCTTGCTGGGCGCGGGCCTGCCAGCCGATTACGCCGAGTTCCTGCTGGTGATCCTGGGCGCATTCAAGGCCGGTTATGCCGAGCGCACCACCGATGCCGTCCAGCGCATCACCGGCCAGGCGCCCATCCGCCTGGAGCGGTACGCACAGGACTTCAAGGCCCACTGGGCCTGAGGTTCAGCAGGGCGTCAAAAGCCCTGCACGGCGCGCAGCACTTCCTCGGCGGTGGCGGGTGCGTTCATCGCATCGGGCTGCCCGCCCGCCTGGGCCACCGCGTCGCGCAGGGCCTCGTACACGCTGATGCCGAGCATGAAGGGCGGCTCGCCCACGGCCTTGCTGCCAAACACGTTGTCCTCGCGGTTGGGCTCGGGCCACAGGGCCACCTTGAAGTGCTCGGGCACGTCGCCGGTGGCCGGGATTTTGTAGGTGCTGGGTGCGTGGGTTTGCAGGTAGCCCTTGTTGTTCCACACCAGTTGCTCGGTGGTCAGCCAGCCCATGCCCTGCACAAACGCGCCCTCGATTTGACCGATGTCGATGGCCGGGTTGATGCTCTGGCCCACGTCGTGCAGGATGTCGACCGCCACCACGCGGTATTCGCCGGTGAGGGTGTCGATGGCCACTTCCGTGCAGGCCGCACCGTACGAGAAGTAGTAGAAGGGCCGCCCCAGCATGGTCACCTTGTCGTAGTGGATCTTGGGCGTGCGGTAGAAGCCATCGCTCCAGAGCTGGATGCGGTTGGCATAGGCCGCGCCCACCACGTCCTCCCACTGTCGGGTTTTGCTCGGGCTGATGATCTGTCCGTTGACGAAGCGCACCGCACCCGCGCCGCAGCCGTCGAGACCGGCCACAAAGCTGGCCAGGTTGTCGCGCACGTTGCGGGCAGCGAACTGGGCCGCGCGGCCGTTGAGGTCGGTACCGCTGGAGGCGGCGGTGGCACTGGCGTTGGGCACCTTGCTGGTGTCGCTGGCGGTGGAGAGCACGCGCTCGAAGGGCACGCCCAGCTCGTCGGCCACGATGGCGGCCACCTTGGTGTTCAGGCCCTGGCCCATCTCGGTGCCACCGTGGTTGACCTGCACGCTGCCGTCCGTGTAAACGTGCACCAGCGCGCCGGCCTGGTTGAACAGCGTGGCGGTGAAGCTGATGCCGAACTTGACCGGCGTGAGCGCGATGCCGCGTTTGATGACCGAGCTGCTCGCATTCCACTCGGCTATTGCTTCATGGCGCTCGCGGTAGCGGCTGGTCTGCGCCAGCGTGGTCATCAGCGGCTCCAGGATGTTGTCCTCCACCTGCATCTGGTAGTGGGTGACGTTGCGGTTCTCGATGCCGTACAGGTTGCGCAGGCGCACGTCCAGTGCGTCCAGGCCCAGGTGGCGGGCGATGTCGCTCATGATGCGTTCGATCACGATCACACCCTGCGGGCCACCGAAGCCACGGAAGGCGGTGTGGCTCTGTGTGTTGGTCTTGCAGCGGTAGCTGCTGACGGCCACGTCTTCGAGGAAGTAGGCGTTGTCGGCGTGGAAGATGGCGCGGTCGGCCACGGGGCCGGACAGGTCGGCCGAGAAGCCGCAGTTGGCCAGCATCTCCAGTTTCAGGCCACACAGCAGGCCGCTGTCGTCAAAGCCCACTTGGTAGCTGTAGGCAAAGGGGTGGCGCTTGCCGGTGATCATGAAGTCGTCGTCGCGGTCCAGCCGCAGCTTGACCGGGCGCTTGAGCTTTTGCGCCGCCACGGCGGCCCACACCGCCAGGTGGCCGGCCTGGGTTTCTTTGCCACCGAAGCCGCCGCCCATGCGTCGGCATTCCACTTTCACCGCGTGGTTGTGCAAGCCCAGCACGTGCGACACCCAGTGCTGCACCTCGCCGGGGTGTTGGGTGCTGGAGTACACCCACCACTGGTTTTGTTCCAGCGGCAGCACGTAGGCGATCTGGCCTTCGAGGTAGAGGTGTTCCTGCCCACCGACCTCGAAACGGCCTTCCAGCGTGTGCGGTGCACGCGCCAGCGCGGCGGCGGCATCACCGCGCTTGACGTGCACTGGCGGCAGCACATAGCTCTGCGCGGCGTGGGCTTCCTGGGGGGTGAGCACCGGCGGCAGCGTCTCGATGTCCCACTTGACCAGGCGCGCGGCGCGGCGCGCGGTCATGGCGTCGTCGGCCAGGATGAGCCCGCCCACCTGGCCGATGAACAACACCTTGTCCTGCGCGAACACGGGCTCGTCGTGGCCGAAGGCGGCCAGGATGGGGTCACCGGGAATGTCGGCCGCACTGACGAAGCCTTGCACGCCGGGCAGGACCAGGGCCGCGCTCGCGTCCAGGCCTTTCAGCTTGCCGTGGGCGATGGGCGAGCACACCGGTGCCGCGTGCAGGGTGCCGCGCACCTCCGGGATGTCGTCGATGTAGGTGGCGGTGCCCGCCACCTGGGCGCGCGCGCTTTCGTGGAAACGCGAGACGCCAGCAGCGCGGGTGCTGTCGGCAACCAGTTTGAGATCGGGGGCGTTCATGCCGTCACCTCCAGGCTTTTCAGACCGTTCAGTTGTTCGAGGTTGATGGCCTGTTGGCCTTGGCTTTCGAGCCAGAAGCGGCGCAGCAGGTTGCCCAGCACGGTGTGCCGGTAAGCGGCGCTGGCGCGCATGTCGGAAATGGGCTGGAACTCGCCGCGCAGGGTGTCCATGGCGGCCATCACCGTGTCCTCGGTCCAGGGTTGGCCCAAAAGAGCGGCCTCGGTGTGCCGTGCACGGGCGGGTGTGGCGGCCACGCCGCCGGCGCCGATGGACGCGCTTCGCACCACGCCACCTGCGATCTCCAGCCGGATGGCCAGGCAGATGGCCGAGATGTCGTCGTCGAAGCGTTTGCTGATCTTGTAGACCGCCAGTTTTTCGTCCTGGGTGGGACGGGGCACCTTGATCCAGGCCACCAGTTCGTCGGGCCGCATGACGTTGGTGCGGTAGCCGGTGTAGAGGTCTTCCAGGCGCAATTCGCGGTGGGCGATCTCGCCGCCGGCGGCGGTCTTTTTCCAGCGCATCAGCACCACGCTGGCACCCAGCGCGATGAGCAGTGGCATGGAGTCGCCGATGGGCGATCCGTTGGCCACGTTGCCGCCCAGCGTGCCCGAGTTGCGCACCGGCAGGCCGGCGAAGCGCTGGCTGAAGGTCTTGAGTTGCGGGCGTTCCTTCACCAGCGCGGCGAAGGCGTCGGTGAGCGACACGGCCGCACCAATGGCGATGTGGTGTTTGTAGGTTTCGACGCGTTGCAGCTCGCGCGCGGCGGTCACGTCCAGCACCTGCTCAAAACGTTTGTGCTGTTTGGTCACCCACAGGCCGACGTCGGTGCAGCCGGCCACCACCTGCGCCTTGGGGCGGGCGGCGCGCGCCTGCAACAAAGCGGACAGTGTGGTGGGGCGCAGGTAAGGGGTGTCGGCGGCCGGTTTTTTCTTCAGTGCCTTGAGCGCGGCCACCGTGGCGCCAACATCCACCGCGCAGCCGGCAGGCAGGGGCAGATCGCCCATCTGTTGCGCCGCATCCAGGATGGGGCGGTAGCCGGTGCAGCGGCACAGGTTGCCCGAGAGATCGACTTGGGCCTGCTCGCGGGTGATGCCTTGGCCCTTGTCGGTGTTCTGGTACATGCCGAACAGGCTCATCACGAAGCCCGGTGTGCAGAAGCCACACTGGCTGCCGTGGCATTGCACCATCGCCTCTTGTGCCGGGTGCAGTTCGCCGGTGGGCGCTGCGATGTCCTCGGCGGTATAGACCGCCATGCCATCCACCGAATGCGCCATTCGGATGCAGCTGTTGATGGCCCTGTGCCGCAGCTGGCCATCGACCAGTTCGCCCAGCACCACGGTGCAGGCGCCGCAGTCGCCTTCGCCGCAGCCCTCTTTGGTGGCGCTGAGGTGCAGGTCTTCGCGCAACACGTCCAGCAGGGTGCGGTCGGGTGCGACGTGATTCAGCGTCACGGTCTCGCCGCGGCGCACGAATCTCAGGGTTTGTCCGGAGGTTTGAGGCTTCATGAACGCCAGCATAGCGTCCCGCTCCGTGGCACAACATATGCTCAGGCATATGACGGGAATGTTCAGAACACGATCAACGCATACAGTGTCCAGGTATGAAATACATGCCCATGTTCGACAAGATTGACCTGCACCTGATCCGCGTGCTGCACACCGTGCTCACCGAGCGCAGCGTGTCGCGTGCGGCGCTGCGTCTGGGCATGTACCAGCCGGCGGTCAGTGCGGCGCTCAAGCGCCTGCGCGAACTCGCGGGTGATCCCCTTCTGGTGCGTTCCGGCGCCAGCATGGTGCCCACCGAAGCCGGCCTGCGCATGATCGCGCCAGCGGCCGACATCCTGCGCAGCGCCGAGGTGCTGTTTTCCGATGCGCGCGCCTTCGACCCGGCCACCGCCCGCCACACCTTCAGCCTGGCCGCCAGCGACTACCTCGACCCCGCCTTCCTGCCCCAATTGGTCACGCAGATCAAGGCCCTGGCACCTGGTTGCCAGATCGAGATCCACCCCTTGTCGGCCGACGCCGACTACCGCACCCACCTGGCCCAGGGGCACTACGAAGTGGTGATTGGCAATTGGCCCAAACCGCCAGACGACCTGCACCTGGGCAGCCTGTTTGGCGACGAGGTGGTGTGCCTGGTGGCCAAACACCACCCGGCGGTGCGCCGTGGCTGGGACCAAACCGCGTGGCTCGCCGCCGAACACATCGCCCCCACGCCCACCCATCCCGGTGCACGGGGCTTCATTGACGACCACCTGGCCGCACAAGGTTTGGCGCGCAACATCACCGCGCGCTGCCCCCATTTCGCACTCATCCCGGCCATGGTGGCCGGCAGCCTGCTGGTGTTGACGACGGGCCGCCAGTACTGCGAACGTTTCACCGCCAGCCTGCCCGTGCGCGTTCTGCCTTGCCCGGTGGAATTCCCTCGCATGATGTATTACCAGCTCTGGCACGAGCGCACCCATGCGTCCAAGGCCGGGCGTTGGCTGCGCGAGCAGATCAAGGCGGTGGCGGCCTCGCTGCGCGCGCCGCCGCATGAGGCGGCTGCGTAGCCACCACCTGGCCGCACCCCTGACCAAAAACATACAACAAAGAGGAGACACAACCCATGAACTGGACCGAACGCGTGTTCAAACTGCAGGAACACGGCACCACGGTGCGCACCGAACTGGTGGCGGGCCTGACCACCTTCCTGACGATGGCCTACATCATCTTCGTCAATCCATCCATCCTGGGCGATGCGGGCATGCCCAAGGACGCCGTGTTTGTGGCCACCTGCCTGATTGCGGCGCTGGGCACCACCATCATGGGCCTGTACGCCAACTACCCGATCGCACTCGCGCCGGGCATGGGGCTCAACGCCTATTTCGCCTACGTGGTGGTGGTGAACATGGGCTTCACCTGGCAGGCGGCGCTGGGCGCGGTGTTCGTGTCGGGCTGCCTGTTCCTGCTGGTCACGCTGCTGGGGCTGCGCGGGTTGATCATCCGAGGCATCCCCCATTCGCTGCGCTACGCGATCACGGTGGGCATCGGGCTGTTCCTGGCCCTGATTGCGCTCAAGAGCGCGGGCATCGTGGCCCCATCGCCCGCGACCTTCGTGACGCTGGGCGAACTGCACAAGCCACCGGTGGTGCTGGCCGTGCTCGGCTTCATGTTGATCGTGGTGCTGGACAAGCTGAAGGTGCCAGGCGCCATCCTGATCGGCATTGTGGCGGTGACCGTCGCATCGTTCTTTTTCGCCGGCAACGAGTTCCGCGGCGTGTTTTCGATGCCGCCTTCCATCGCGCCCACCTTTTTGCAACTGGACATCAAGGCCGCGCTGTCGGTGGGGCTGGTCAACGTGGTGCTGGTGTTTTTCCTGGTCGAGCTGTTCGATGCCACGGGCACGCTGATGGGCGTGGCCAAACGCGCCGGCTTGCTGGTGCCTGGCAAGATGGAGCGCTTGAACAAGTCGCTGCTGGCCGACAGTGGTGCCATCTTTGCCGGTGCGCTGCTGGGCACGTCGAGCACCACGGCCTACGTTGAAAGTGCTTCGGGTGTGCAAGCCGGTGGCCGCACGGGCCTCACGGCGCTGACGGTGGCGGTGCTGTTCCTGGCCTGTCTGTTCATTGCGCCGCTGGCCGGCGTGGTGCCGGCCTACGCCACGGCACCGGCGCTGTTTTTTGTCGCTTGCCTGATGCTGCGCGACCTCACCGAACTCGACTGGGACGACACCACCGAGGTGATCCCCGCCGCCGTGACCGCGCTGGTCATGCCCTTCACCTACTCCATCGCCAACGGCCTGGCTTTTGGTTTCATCACCTACGCCGTGCTCAAGCTGTTCACCGGCAAGGCGAAGGAAGTGCACAAGATGGTGTGGGCCATCGGTGGCGTGTTCCTGTTCAAATTCGTCTACATCGGAGGGCACTGAGCAGGGCCGTTTGCCAACGGCCCGGTGTTTGCTAGGTGCTATCCATCAGGGCGGCGACAATGCCGCCCTGAACTTTTGAGCAGAATCTGAGTTCGAGGAGAACTGATTGACCACATCGCGACTGCAACTGACGGGCATCACCAAACGCTACCCCGGCGTGGTGGCCAACAAGGACGTGCACCTGACCGTCGCCCCCGGGGAAATCCACGCCGTGCTGGGCGAAAACGGCGCGGGCAAGTCCACGCTGATGAAGATCATCTACGGCTCCGTCAAACCCGACGAAGGCGCTGTGTTGTTCAACGGCAAACCGGTGCACATCCGCAACCCCCAAGAGGCGCGGGCGCTGGGCATCAGCATGGTGTTCCAGCACTTCAGCCTGTTCGACACGCTGACCGTGGCGGAAAACGTGTGGCTCGGTCTGGACAAAAGCCTGACGCTGGAGGAGGTGACCGAAAGCATCCGCGCCAAGGCCGCCGAGTACGGCCTGGACATCGCGCCCGAGCGCCCGGTGCACACCCTGAGCGTGGGCGAGATGCAGCGGGTCGAGATCATCCGTGCGCTGCTCACCCAGCCGCAGTTGCTCATTCTTGACGAACCCACCTCGGTGCTCACGCCACAGGCGGTGGAAAAGCTGTTTGTGGTGCTCAAGAAGCTGGCGTCCGAGGGCTGCAGCATCCTCTACATCAGCCACAAACTGCACGAAATCCGCGAGCTGTGCACCGCCTGCACGGTGCTGCGCGGTGGCCAGGTCACGGGTGTGTGCAACCCCCAGCAGGAGAGCAACGCGTCCCTCAGCCGCCTCATGATCGGGGCCGAACCGCCGGCCTTGGGCTTGCGCGAGCAGCGGCCCGGTGTCGCCGTGATGCAGGTGCGTGGTCTGAGCCTGAAAAGCGACGATCCGTTTGGCACCGACCTGGAAGGCGTGCAGCTCACCGTGTGCGCGGGCGAGGTGGTGGGCATTGCGGGCGTGTCGGGCAATGGGCAGGGCGAACTGTTGTTTTGCCTGTCGGGCGAAGACCGCCGCGCGCCGGCCGGCAGCATCAGCGTGAGCGGCACGGACGTGTCGCGTTTCGGGCCGGGCAAGCGCCGTTCGCTGGGCCTGCACTTTGTGCCGGAAGAACGCCTGGGCCGTGGCGCGGTGCCCACCCTGGGTCTGGCACACAACCTGCTGCTGTCGCGCCGTGACGCCATTGGCGCCGGCGGCTGGCTCAAGCTGGGCGTGTTGCGTGAGCAGGCACAAGACATCATCACCCGCTACAAGGTCAAGACGGCCGGGCCGGACGCCGCGGCCAAGTCGCTTTCGGGTGGCAACCTGCAGAAGTTCATCGTCGGCCGCGAGATCGAGGCCCGCCCGAAGCTGCTCATCGTCAGCCAACCCACCTGGGGCGTGGACGTGGGCGCGTCGGCCCAGATACGCGGTGAAATCCTGGCCCTGCGCGACGCCGGCTGTGCGGTGCTGGTGGTGAGCGAGGAGCTGGACGAGCTGTTCGAAATTTGCGACCGCCTGTACGTGATGGCGAAAGGGCGGCTGTCGCCCAGCGTGGACCGCAGCAAGGCGTCGGTGACGCAGATCGGGGAATGGATGTCGGGATTGTGGAACCAGGGCGCTGCGGCGGCCGTGCAAGCGGAGGTGGCCCATGATCAAGCTTGAAGCGCGCGCCCAGCCCTCCGGCTTCTGGGGCTACGCCTCGCCCATCCTGGCCCTGCTGGTGACGGTGGTCATTGGGGTCATCCTGTTCGTGGCGCTGGGCAAAGACCCGGTGCGTGGTCTGCAGGTGTTTTTCTGGGAGCCGATTCGCAACGTCTACGCCATTGGCGAGTTGATGGTCAAGGCCACGCCGCTGCTCATCATCGCCCTGGGCCTGGCCGTGTGTTTCCGCTCCAACGTGTGGAACATCGGCGCCGAAGGCCAGTTCATCATCGGCGCCATCACCGCCGGTGGTGTGGCCTTGCTGGCCGACAAGACGACGGGCCCCTGGATCGTGCCTGCCATCTTGCTGGCCGGGGTGCTGGGTGGCATGTTCTGGGCGGGCATCACCGCCTTGCTGCGCGACCGCTTCAACGCCAACGAAATCCTGGTCAGCCTGATGCTGGTTTACGTGGCGGTGCAGGTGCTCAACTTCCTGGTGTACGGCCCCTGGAAAGACCCATTGGGCTACAACTTCCCGCAGACCAAAACCTTTGACGCGGTGACCAAAATCCCGCGCCTGATCGACGGTTCCCGCGTCAACATCGGCCTGCTGCTGGCGCTGGCCGGTGTCGCAGGTGCCTGGCTGTTCCTGTTCCGCACCTATTCGGGTTTTGCCCAGCAGGTGGGTGGGCTGGCGCCAGCGGCGGCGCGGTACGCCGGTTTTTCGTCACGCACGGCGCTGTGGATTGCGCTGCTCACCTCGGGTGCCGCAGCGGGTCTGGCGGGCGCGCTGGAGGTGGCCGGGCCCATTGGCCAGCTCACGCCCTACATACCGGCCGGCTACGGCTTTGCGGCCATCATCGTCGCCTTTGTGGGGCGGCTGCACCCGGTCGACATTGTGTTCTCGGCCCTGCTCATGAGCATGTTCTACATCGGTGGCGAACTGGCGCAGTCGCGCCTGGGGCTGCCCAAATCCATCACTGGCGTGTTCCAGGGCCTGCTGCTGTTCTCGCTGCTGGCGGCCGACACGTTGATTGCCTACCGCATCAAGTTCATTGCGAAGAAAGTCTGAGATGGAATCCACCGCACTTTTGATCGCTGCATCGCTCAACGCCGGCACCGTGTTGGCCATTGCGGCCCTGGGGCTGCTCATCAACGAGAAGGCCGGCATCGTCAACCTCGGGGCCGAAGGCATGATGTTGTGTGCCGCCCTGGCCGGCTTCGCGGTGGTGGCCACCACCGGCAGCACCGCTCTGGGCTTTGCGGCCGGCATGGCGGCCGGCGCGGTGCTGGCGGCCATTTTTGGCCTGCTGGTGATCTGGCTCAACACCAACCAGTACGCCACGGGCTTGGCGCTCAGCCTGTTTGGCGGCGGGTTTTCGGCCTTTGCCGGTATCAACTACGTGCAGGCCAAGTTGCCCGAGCAGGCCCAGCACGCCATTCCGCTGCTGTCCGACATCCCTTTCCTGGGCAATGCGCTCTTCAAACACCACCCCATGGTGTACGTCGGGGTGGCGCTCACGCTCGGTCTGATCTGGTTCCTGTACCGCACCCGCGCGGGCCTGGTGCTGCGCAGCGTGGGCGAAAGCCCCGAGTCGGCCCACGCGCTGGGCTACCCGGTGCGCCGCATCCGCCTGATGGCGGTGGTGGCCGGTGGCGCCTTGTGCGGCTTGGCGGGGGCCTATGTGTCCACCGTCTACACGCCGCTGTGGGTGGAGGGCATGATTGCCGGCAAGGGCTGGATCGCGTTGGCGCTCACCACTTTCGCCACCTGGCGCCCGGCACGGGTCTTGCTGGGAGCCTACCTGTTCGGTGGTGTGACCATGTTGCAGTTCCACCTGCAAGGCATTGGCGTGAACGTGCCCAGTCAGTTCCTGACCATGTTGCCTTACCTGGCCACGGTGGTGGTGCTGGTGCTGATTTCGCGCAACCCGGCGTGGATTCGCGTCAACATGCCCACCTCCATCGGCAAGCCGTTCTACCCAGGCTCATAATCTGCTGTTTTTGTGTTTTTCAACCCACGTCCCTCAGGAGTCGACATGACAGACCAAAAGAAACGCACCATCCTCAAAACGGTGGCCCTTTCGGCACTCACCAGCGCGGTGCTGATCGGTTGCGGCAAGAAGGAAGAGCCGGCGCCTGCGCCCGCACCGGCCCCGGTGGCCGAGGCGCCCAAGCCCGAGCCGCTGAAGATTGCATTCGCCTATGTCGGCCCGGTGGGCGACGGCGGTTGGACCTTCGCGCACGACAACGGCCGCAAGGCGATGGAAGCCGAGTTCGGCGACAAGGTCAAAACCAGCTTCGTCGAGAGCGTGCCTGAAAGCGCTGACGCCGAGCGCGTGATCCGCGACATGGCCCAACAAGGCAACACGCTGATTTTCGGCACCACCTTCGGCTACATGGAGCCCATGCTCAAGGTCGCCGCCGACTTCAAAAACGTGAAGTTCGAGCACGCCACCGGCTACAAAACCGCCGACAACATGCGCACCTACGACAGCCGCACCTACGAAGGTGCCTACATGGCGGGCGTGATCGCGGGCAGCATGACCAAGACCAACACCCTGGGTGTGGTCGGCTCCATCCCCATCCCGGAAGTGATTCGCAACATCAACAGCTTCACGCTGGGTGCGCAGTCGGTCAACCCCAAGATCAAGACCAAGGTGGTCTGGGTCAACAGCTGGTTCGACCCACCAAAGGAAACCGAAGCCGCCACCTCGCTGATCAACGGGGGGGTGGATGTGCTGTTCCAGAACACCGACTCCAGCGCCGTGCTGCAAACCGCCGAGAAGATGGGCAAACGCGCCTTTGGCTGGGACTCGGACATGACCGCCTACGGCCCCAAGGCCCACCTGGGTTCGGCCGTCATCAACTGGGGCCCTTACTACAAGAAGGCCGTGGGCGATGCACTCAACGGCACCTGGTCCACCGGCTCGGTGTGGTGGGGTGTGAAGGAAGGCGCCATCGACATGGTGTCCGTCGCTGAGGACGTGCCCGCCGAGGTCAAGGCCAAGGTCGACGCTGTCAAGGCCGGCCTGAAGGACGGCAGCTTCCACCCCTGGACCGGCCCGATCGTGGGCCAGGACGGCAAGGAAGTGCTGGCCAAGGACGCCAAGGCCGATGACGCCTTCCTGGGTGGCATCAAGTTCTACGTCAAGGGCGTGGAAGGCAAGGTGCCGCAATAAGCGGGCAGGGCGCCGAGCGCGCCTTTGCCGCGAACGGGCCACCTCGGGGTGGCCCTTTTTGTTCCAGGCTCACATGAACGAATACACCCATTGGCTGCCCGTGGCGCAAAGCACCGATGTTGAAGTACGGCCACATGCCGTGCACCTGTTGGGGCAGGCGCTGGTGCTTTGGCGCGACGGGCACGGGCACCTGGCGGCCGCCCACGACCGTTGCCCACACCGGGGTGCCCGCCTGTCCCTCGGCCGCGTGTGTGACGGTCAGTTGGAGTGCCCGTACCACGGCTGGCGTTTTGACGCCGATGGCCCCTGCCGCCATGTGCCCGCGCTGCCGGACTTCGTTCCCCCCGCCAGCCAGCGTTTGCGCACCGTGGGTGTGCGAGAAGCGCACGGCCTGATTTGGGTGCGCGTGGATGGCGATAGCGGGGACTTGCCCGCGTTTTCCACCGAAAGCGACAGCCGCCTGCGCAAGCTGAACTGTGGTCCGTATGACGTGGCCACCAGCGCACCACGCATCGTCGAGAACTTCCTCGACATGACCCACTTTGCGTTTGTGCACGAGGGATGGCTGGGCGAACGTGGCCATGCCGCCCACCACGACCACCCGGTGGAGCGCACGCCCACCGGGCTGATCGCCACCGGTTGCCAGGCCTGGCAGCCGCAGTCCAACCGCTTGTCCAGCGGCGGCGCCATGGTGGACTACACCTACGAGGTGACCGGCCCCTTCAGCGCGGTGCTCACCAAACGCCCGGACGACCCGGCGCTGGGGGATTACCGTGAGGCCATCGGCCTGTTCATCTGCCCGCTCACGCCCGAGACCAGCCGGGTCTGGTTCCGTTTGGCTGTGGCTGATTTTGCTTCCAGCGACGAGGCGCTGCGGGCGTTCCAGCACACCATCTTCACGCAGGACCAGCCGGTGCTGGAGTCGCAACACCCCAAGTGCCTGCCGCTGGACCCGCGCGCCGAGCAACACACCACGGCCGACCGCGTGTCGCTTGCCTACCGCCGCTTCCTGCGCGACAGTGGCATCACCTTTGGAGTCATCGCATGAACACCTTGCCCCCCATCTCCGCAGAACGTCTGGTGGACCTGCTGCGCACCGCGCCCAAGGCCGAGTTGCACATCCACATCGAAGGTTCGCTGGAGCCTGAACTGATCTTTGCCTTGAGCCAGCGCAACGGCATCGCCATCCCCTACGCCAGCGTGGACGAATTGCGCCGTGCCTATGCCTTCAGCAACCTGCAGAGCTTTCTGGACATCTACTACGCCGGTGCCAGCGTGTTGATCACCGAACAGGACTTCTACGACATGGCCTGGGCCTACCTGCTCAAGGCGCAGGCCGACCACGTCATCCACACCGAAATCTTCTTCGACCCGCAGACCCACACCGCGCGCGGTGTGGCGATGAAGACCGTGATCGACGGCCTGTACCGCGCTTGCCAGGACGCGCAAGCGAAGCTGGGCGTCAGCGCCAGCCTGATCCTGTGTTTCCTGCGCCACCTGAGCGAAGAAGACGCCTTCGCCACGCTGGAAGATGCGCTGCCGCACCGCGACCAGTTCATCGGCGTGGGCCTGGATTCGAGCGAGCTCGGCCATCCGCCCGAAAAGTTTGCCCGCGTGTTCGCGCGCTGCCGCGAGCTGGGCCTGCACCTGGTGGCCCACGCGGGCGAGGAAGGCCCGCCCGAGTACATCTGGAGCGCGCTGGACGTGCTCAAGGTCGAGCGCATCGACCACGGCGTGCAGTCCACCCACGACGCCGCGCTGATGAAGCGACTCGCGGCCGAGCGCATCCCGCTCACCGTGTGCCCGCTGTCCAACCAGAAGCTGTGTGTGTTCCCCAACCTGGCCGACCACAACCTGGGCCGCCTGCTGGACGCCGGTCTGTGCGCCACCGTCAATTCCGACGACCCGGCCTACTTCGGCGGCTACATGAACGACAACTTCCTGCAGACCTTCGCCGCCACCGGCCTCACGGCTCAGCACGCCTACACGCTCATGCGCAACAGCTTCGAGGCCAGCTTCCTGGCGCCAGCGGCCAAGCGGGCCATGCTGGACCGGGTGGACGCCGCCTTCCTGGCCTGAGCCTCACCAGGCCGCGAGCTGCGCGTGCAGCCGTGCCTTCGTGTCGGCGTCGGCAAAACTCGCGGCAATTGACGTGCCGGCCAGTGCGCGCAGAGTGTCGTCGCCCCAGCCGAAGTGTTTGGCGCACAGCGCGTATTCGTGTGGCAGTGTGGTGCCCAGCAGGCTGGGGTCGTCGGTGTTGAGCGAGAGCCGCACCCCGGCCGCGCGCAGGCGCTCCACCGGGTGGGCGTCCAGCGAGGGATAGACCTTGAGCACCAGGTTGGAGCTGGGGCACACGCCCAGCGGGATGCCGGTGTCCACCAGCAGGCCAACGACGGCCGGGTCGTCGATGGCGCGCACGCCGTGGTCGATGCGGTCGGCCTGCAAGAGTTCGATGGCGTCGCGCACGCCCTCCGCACCGCTGGATTCGCCCGCGTGCACGGTGCGCTTGAGGCCCGCTTCACCGGCGCGGCGGAAGGCGTCGGCGAAACGCGGGCCGGTGCGGCCGGCCGTGGCCTCGTTGCCGTCCACCGACAAGGCCACCACACGCGGGTGGCGCCAGCCCGCCAGCAGCCCAACCAGTTCGGTGGCTTCGTCCGCAGTCTGGGTGCGCAGCAGGCTCACACACAGGCCCACGCGGGGCAGGCCCATTTGCTCGGCCTCTCGAAAGCCTGCGTCCAGCGCATCGATGAAGGCACGCAGGCGCCCGTGCCAGGCGCTCCAGTGTGTGGGGTTGACGATGAGGTCGGCGTAGCCGGTGCCGTCGGCGGCCAGGCGTTCGCAGAACGCCCGTGCCAGCGTGGCCACGCGTTCTGGCGTGTTGGCCAGACCACAAGCCCAGTCCAGGAAGTACAGGAAGTCGGCCAGCCCTTCGAACTGCAGCAGCCGCTCGCGCGGGCGCGGCATGGGCACCTTGGCCTCGCGCGCCCAGTGCGCAAGGGTGGCGGGCTCGAAGGTGCCTTCCAGGTGGACGTGGACCTCCGCTTTAGGCAGGGCCGTCAGGCGTTGCAGTGTGGGGATCGTTTCCATCGCGCCATCATCGGTGCCGGAGAAGGGCAGGACATACGCGCACCCGTATGAAACCCATGGTGCTCACCTGTCCAGCATGCCAACGCTTCTGCCATCTGGCTTGACTTAATTACATTTGTGCAAATATAATTACAGCGCTCAGGTGGCGCCATGCCACCGCTTTTCTTGGTCGCGCGCCACGCGTGGCTTGTCCGATACCCGTCTTTGCCCCCGTCGCCGCACAGCCCGGCACGCAGGGTGGGCGCCGCAGTTCGCAGGCGCATCAGACCTCATTCATCAGGAGGACCCATGAAACTTTCCACCCGTCTGACCACCACCGCAGCCTGTGTGTTGGCGCTGAGCGCCTGCAGCAAATCCGAGTCGCCGCCGGTGGCCACCACCGCTGCGGCCACGAGCGAACCGACCTGTGGCCGCGTGAAGGTGGCCAACATGAACTGGCAGTCGGCCGAGGTGCTGGCCAACGTCGATCAGATCATCTTGAGCGCCGGCTACGGTTGTGAGGTGGAGCTGGTGCCGGGCGACACCATGCCCACGTTGACCTCGATGATGGAAAAGGGCCAGCCGGACGTGGCGCCCGAGGCGTGGATCAACGCAGTGCGCCAGCCGCTGGATGCGGCGGTGCAAGAGGGCCGCCTGCACTACGCCGCGCGCTCGCTGCCCGATGGCGGCGTGGAGGGCTGGTGGATTCCCAAATACGTGGCCGACCAGCACCCCGACATCAAGACCATCGACGATGTGCTCAAGCGCCCCGAGCTGTTCCCCGCCCCCGAGGCCAAGGGCAAAGGTGCCGTGCACAACTGCCCGTCGGGCTGGAACTGCCAGATCACCACCGAAAACGCCTTCAAGGCCTGGGGCGCCAAGGACAAGAACTTTGTGTTGGTGGACACGGGTTCTGCCGCCGGCCTGGACGGCTCGATTGCCAAGGCCTACGAGCGCAAGCAGGGCTGGCTGGGTTACTACTGGGCGCCCACCGCGATTCTGGGCCGGTACGAGATGGTCAAGCTCGACGCCGGGGTGCCCCACGACAAGGCCGCGTTCGAGGCGTGCAATACACGTGCCGACTGCGCCGCGCCGGTGCGCACCGACTGGGCCAGCGCCGAGGTTTTTACCGTGGTGACCGATGAGTTCCGCAAGCGAGCCGGCCCGGCCTACGACTACCTGAGCCAGCGCGGCTGGTCCAACAACACGGTCAACGGCTTGTTGGCCTGGATGACGGAGAAGCAGGCCAACGGTGCCGACGCCGCGCGCCACTTCCTCAAAACCCAGCCAACCGTGTGGGAGCCCTGGGTCAGCGCCGAGGTGGCGGCCAAGGTGCGTGCGGCCGTGGGCGAGTGAGCCATGAACGTGTTGCTTGAATTTCCCGCCATCGATGAGGACAAGCTGCGCGCGCTGCGGTTGTTCATCGACAGCGAGTTCCGTGCCTTCACCCGCACCCATGGCGAGGCGATGGAGGCCTTGTTCAACCCCCTGCGCGACTTCCTGCTGGCCAGCGAGCGGCTGCTGACCACCTCGCCCTGGCCCCTGGTGGTGGGCGGCATTGGGCTGCTGGCCTGGCTGGCCAGCCGCTCGTGGAAGATTGCGGTCGCCTCCATGCTCGCGCTGCTGGGTGTGGGTGCCCTGGGTATGTGGGACGACACCATGAAGACCATCTCCATGATCTTCGTGTGCACGGTGGTGGCGCTGGTGCTTGGGTTGCCGATTGGCGTGCTGATGAGCCGCTCGGACCGCGTGCGCCGGATCATTGGCCCGGCGCTGGATGTGATGCAGACCATGCCCAGTTTTGTGTACCTCATCCCGGTGGTCATGCTGCTGGGCATTGGGCGCGTGCCGGGCCTGATTGCGGTGGTGATTTACGCCGTGCCGCCCATCATCCGCTTCACCGATCTGGGCATCCGCATGGTGCGCGACGACCTGCTGGAAGCCGCCGACGCGTTCGGTTCCTCGGCCTGGCAGAAGCTGCGCCAGGTGCAGCTGCCCATGGCCTTGCCCACCATCATGGGCGGTGTCAACCAGACCATCATGTTGGCGCTGTCCATGGTGGTGGTGGCTTCGATGATCGGTGTGCAAGGCCTGGGGCAACCGGTGCTGCGTGCCATCACCAACCAGTACTTTGCCATGGGCCTGCTCAACGGCCTGGCCATCGTGGTGATCGCCATTGTGTTCGACCGCGTCTCGCAAGCCTACGGCCTGCGCCTGCAAAAAAACCGGGAGGGAAGCCATGTCTGAAGCCGCCACCTTGTCGATGGGCGCGATGGCGCCCGCCGGCAGCGAGACCACCGCCCACAGCAGCAGCGCCGTGGGTGTGTCCATCAAGGGGCTGTACAAGGTGTTTGGCCCCCACCCCCAATCGTGCCTGCCGCTGGTGATGGAAGGCATGGGCAAAACGCAGTTGCTGGAGCAGACCGGCCACGTGCTGGGCCTGCGCCACATCGATCTGGACATGCCGGCCGGGCAGATCCAGGTCATCATGGGTCTGTCGGGTTCGGGCAAAAGCACGCTGATCCGCCACATCAACCGCCTGATCGATCCCACCGCTGGCTTGGTTCAAGTGGGTGCGGACGACGTGACCGCCATGGACGAGAAGCGCCTGCGCGCCTTTCGCCGCGAGCGCACCGCCATGGTGTTCCAGAAGTTCGCGCTGTTCCCGCATTTCACCGTGCTGGAGAACACCGAATACGGTCTGCAGATCAAGGGCGTGGCCCGCAAGGCGCGGCGCGAACAGGCCATGCGCTGGATCGAGCGCGTGGGCCTGAGCGGCTACGAGTCGCACTATCCGAGCCAGCTTTCGGGTGGCATGCAGCAGCGTGTGGGCCTGGCGCGCGCGCTGACCAACGACGCGCCCGTGTTGTTGATGGACGAGGCCTTTTCGGCGCTGGACCCGCTGATCCGCGCCGACATGCAAAGTGTGTTGCTCGACCTGCAGCAGGAGATTGGCAAGACCATCGTGTTCATCACCCACGACCTGGACGAAGCCTTGCGCCTGGGCGACCGCATCGCCATCCTGCGCGACGGCGAGGTGGTGCAGCAGGGCACGGGCCAGCAGATCGTGCTGCAACCGGCGGACGACTACATCGCCAGTTTTGTGCGCGACGTCAACCGCGGCCGCGTGATCCGCTGCCGCACCTTGATGCGTGCCGGCGCGCCGGTGCAAGGCCCGCGTGTGGACAGCGGCCTGGTGATCGAAGAAGCCGCGCGCCTGCTCAGCGCCGAGGGCAGGGAACTGGCCAACGTGGTCAATGCCAAAGGCCGGGTGTTGGGCACCATCGCCATGGCCGACATCATTGCCGCCATGGTGCCGCCGCGCAGCGACGCCGGCTGAGGCGCGACGGGCTTACAAGTCGGCCAGCGGCGTGCGCGCGGCCGGCGTTTCCTGGTCCACCGGCAGTTGTGCCAGCAGCGCTTCCAGGCCTTGTTCCAGGTGCGACAAGGCGTCGTCGGACAAGGTGCCCAGGGCACGCGGCAAGACCCCCTCGCGCGGGCCACTCACCTTGGCCAGCACCGCCTGCCCGGCGGGCAACACCTGCAGGCGCACGCTGCGCCGGTCTTCTTCGCCTTTTTCAGAGCTGATCAGACCGCGCTGCACCAGCTGTTTGATGAGGTTGCTGGCGGTGGACTGGTGCACGTCCATGGCCTGCGCCAACTCGGACACACGCATGCCCGGTTGACCCTGGATGTAACCCAGCGCCGCCACCATGGCGCCGCCCACACCGGCCTGTTTCTCGATCTGGTGGAAGTGCTGTCGCACCGCGCCAAACACCACGCGGAATTGGCGCAGCACGCGGGTGCGCTGGGCGGCGGGCGCCTCGGACGGGGCGGTGGAGGGGGGTGTGACCGGTTTTCGCACGGGACAAAGCTGTGGGGGCAGGGGCATCATCATGCCAGCCCCGCGTCCGCACCGCGTCTGCAAAAACAGGCACTGCCTTAGAATGTGGGCCCCCAGACCATTGTGCCGGTGGTCTGGGTTTTTCTTTGTCTCGGCGCCATGTAGAGGACTACCATGTACAAAAACCTCGCAGCCACACTCGTGGCCGCTTGTTGTTTCTCCCCCGTTTTCGCCCAATCCCCCGCACCTGCACAAGCGCCGCTGAAGGCCGCATTTGTGTATGTCGCGCCGCTCACCGATGCCGGCTGGGTGCGCCAGCACGACGAGGCGCGCAAGGCCGTGCAAGCCGCGCTGGGCAACCAGGTCACGACCACCTATGTGGAAAACGTGGCCGAAGGACCGGACGCCGAACGTGTGATCCGCGACCTGGCGCAGCAGGGCCACCAGATCATCTTCACCCCCAGCTTTGGCTACATGGAGCCCACGCTCAAAGTGGCAGCGTCGTTTCCGAACGTGAAGTTCGAGTCGGTCACCGGCTACAAAACGGCGGCCAACGTGGCGGTGTCCAACGCGCGTTACTACGAAGGCCGCTACTTGGCCGGAGTGGCAGCGGGGCGGTTGGCGTCCAAGGCCGGCTACGTGGCGGGTTTCCCCATCCCAGAGGTGCTGCAAGGCATCAACGCGTTCACACTGGGCATGCGCTCGGTCAACCCCAAGGCGGAATTGCGGGTGGTGTTTCTGGGCGAATGGTTCAACCCGCCGCGCGAGCGCGACGCGGCCATGACGCTGATGAACCAGGGGGCGGAGGTGCTGGCCTTTCACACCGGCAGCACGGCGGTGATGGTGGCCGCGCAGGAGCGCGGCAAGCTGGCCGTGGCCTACCACTCCGACATGCGCAAAGTGGCGCCCGACGCGCAAGTGGCCGCCGTCACCCACCTTTGGGGCGACTACTACACGCGGCGCGTGAAGGCGGTGCTGGACGGCACCTGGAAAAGCGAGCGTGTGTGGGGCGGGGTGAAGGACGGCATGATCCGGGTCGATCACTTCGGCCCCAAGGTGCCTGCCGCGGTGCGCGAAGAGGTGTTGGCGCGTCAGAAGGACATCGCCGCCGGCAAGCTGCACCCGTTTGCGGCCCGCATCGACGTGAAGGACAACGAGGGCCGTGTGGTGATCGCCAAAGGGCAGACCCTGACGGACGAGGCCATCCTCAACATGAACTGGCTGGCCGAAGGCGTGTTGAGCAAGTTGCCCAAGTGAGCGCCTAACGCGTCGCGCGTTTGTGCTGCATGTAGGCCTGCGGGGTGAGGCCCACCTGACGCTGGAACATGCTGATGAACGCGGACGGCGCGCTGTAGCCCAGGTCCATGGCCACGCGTTTGACCGCGTGGCCCGCCTCCAGCAGGGCGATGCCCTTGAGCACCTTGAGGCGTTGGCGCCACTCGTTGAAGGGCATGTTGAGGTCGCGCTGGCAGCGCCGGGCCAGGGTGCGCTCGGTGGTGTGCACGCTGCCGGCCCAGTCTGCCAGTGAGCGTGTGTCCCAAGGCTGGGCCTGCAGCGCGTGCAGCACCTGCGCCAGCAGCGGGTCTTGCGACATGGGCAGGTAGCTGTCGTGCGGCGGCGCCTCGGTCAGCTGGTCCAGCAGCACCCACAACAGGCGCTGCGCCTTGGCCGCGTGCAGCCATGTCGTCGTGCCTTCACGCAAGCTGTCCAGCAGGGCCAACATCAGCGGGTTCACCGCCAAGGTGCAGGCTTGGGCAGGCAGTTCGGCGCACCACGGCTGCGGCACGTACAGCGTGGCGTAGCTGGCCTCGTGGCGGTTGCTGGAGACGTGTTCCAGCCCCGGTGGAATCCATACCCCGTATTGCGGCGGTGCCAGCAGCACGCGCCCGCCCATGCCCACTTCGATCACGCCCGAGATGGCGTGCACAAACTGCCCGGTGTCGTGGGTGGCGGGCGCATCCTCATGGCCGGCACGCACGTGGACGACCTTGAATTCAAGTGCTGGGGCGGGGGCGGGCGGAGTCATGTTGTCGCTATCGCTTCACGGGTTGTCTGAACAGGCGTATTTGAATACAGGCAGACAAATTAGACTGCGTCATCCGATCCAACCGGCCGCCAACCGGTCGTTTTGACCCTGAGGAGACACGTAGCATGAACACTTCCCCACCCAATGCCTTCGTCGATGCCGTGGTATCGCCCGAACTCGCCCACGCTTTTGAGCGCGACGGCGTGGTGTGCCTACGGGGCGTGCTCAAACCGCACGAGGTGCAGCGCTTGCGTGAAGGGCTTGACGCCAACCTGGCTGCGCCCAGCCCACGCGCCAAGGTGGCCAGCCGGCCGGACGACCCAGGCCTGTTCATCGAAGACTTCTGCAACTGGCAGGAAAACGCCGCTTACCGGGAGGTCATCACCACCTCCGCCCTGGCCGCCGTGGCGGCACGGCTCACCGGCAGCGCCACGGTCCGGCTCTACCACGACCACATGCTGACCAAGGAAGCCGGCACGGTGCAGCGCACCCCCTGGCACCAGGACCAGCCTTACTACAACGTCGAAGGCAGCCAGAACGTGAGCTTCTGGATACCGGTCGATCCGGTGTCGCGCCCAGCCACGCTGGAGTTTGTGGCGGGTTCGCACAAGGGGCCTTGGCTCATGCCGCGTTCCTTCATGACCCACGAGGCCAAGTGGTTCCCCGAGGGCAGCCTGGCCGACTTGCCCGACATCGAGGCCAACCGCAGCGCCCATGACATCGTCGGCTGGGCGGTGGAGCCGGGCGATGCCATCGCCTTCAACATGCTGACGCTGCACGCCTCGGCGGGCGTGGAGCCGGGCCGGCGCCGGCGCGTGTTCTCGGTGCGCATGCTGGGCGATGACATGCGGCATGCGCCCCGGCCCTGGAAGACCTCGCCGGCCTTTCCCGGCCTGGAGGCCGAATTGCCCGCCGGCGCGCCCATGGACCACCCGCTGTTCCCCGTGCTGTTCCCTGTGCCGAGCCCCTCAGCCCTATAGCCACTATGCCGCCTGGCGCATGTCGGCGCGGCGGTCTTGCGCTACGCTCGCCGTCATGAAAGCCTACCGTGCCGCGCTGCTGCGCTTTTCCGACGACGACCACACCCCCTTGTACGACGCCGATGGCCTGCTGGTGCTCGGCCCCGACGCCCAGGGCCAACAGGTGGTGCGCGCCGCAGGGGACTTCAACGCTTTGAAGGACCGCTTCCCCGGCGTCGCCATCGAGCACCTGCCGGGGCGCCTGATCGCCCCCGGCTTCGTGGACCTGCACATCCACTACCCCCAGACCGACGTCATCGGCTCGCCCGCCGAGGGCCTGCTGCCTTGGCTTGAGAACTACACCTTCCCACACGAATCGCGCTTCCACGACCCCACCTATGCGGCCGATGTGGCGCGTTTTTTTCTCGACGAACTGGCGCGCAACGGTGTCACCACGCCGCTGAGCTTCGCCACCTCGCACCCCCAGTCGGTCGATGCGCTCATGGCCGAGGCACAAGCACGTGGCCTGCGCCTGATCGCTGGCAAGGTGCTGCAAGACCGCCACTCGCCCGACGGTGTGCGTGACCAGACCGAACAAAGCCTGCTCGACACCGAGGCCCTGATCAACAAGTGGCACGGCGTGGACCGCCTGGGCTACGCCATCACACCGCGTTTTGCCCCCAGTTGCTCTGATGCGCAGATGCGCGGCGCGGGCGAGCTGGCCGCAGCCCACCCCAGCGTGTGGGTGCAGTCACACGTGGCCGAGAACCTGGACGAAGTGAAGTGGGTGCGCGAGCTGTACCCGCAGGCGCGTTCCTACCTTGACGTGTACCGCGAATTTGGCTTGCTGCGCGAACGCGCGGTCTACGCCCACTGCATCCACTTCGACGACAACGACCGCGCGCTGATGCGCGACACCGGCGCTGTGGCGGCTGTCAGCCCCACCAGCAACCTGTTCCTGGGCAGCGGCTTTTTCGATTTTGTCGCGGCCGACCGCGCCGGCATGGGTTACGGCTTGGCCAGCGACGTGGGCGGTGGCACCAGCTTCAGCCCCTTCCACACGATGCTGGCGGCCTACCACGTGGGCCGCGCGGGTGTCACCGGTGGCGGCGCCTTCAAGCAGGGCATCAGCCTCAAACCCTCGCAGCTGTGGTGGCAGCACACGGCCGGCGCCGCGCGCGCCCTCGGTTTGGGTGGTGTGGTGGGCAACCTCACGCCCGGGCACGAGGCCGACTTCGTGGTCATCCGCCCCGACGCCACGCCGCTGCTGGCGCGCAAGACGGCGCAGGCCAACTCGCTGGAGGAATTGCTGTTCGCATTGATCGTGCTGGGCGACGACCGGCTGATCGAGCGCACGGTGATCGCTGGGCGCTGAAACTTTATCCTGCCTCCCGACATGAAGCTGTACGCCTTGTTTGTGGCCATGGCCGCCGTGACCGTTTTGAGCCCCGGCCCTGGCGTGGTGATGACGCTGAGCAATGCTTTGCGGTTTGGCTTCAGGCCGGCGCTGGGTGGCATTATGGGCATTGCCACCGGCGCCTCGGTGGTGGCGGCAGTGTCTGCCACCAGCGCCGGTGCGCTGCTGGCCTCCTCTGCGCTGGCCTTCACTGTGCTCAAGCTGGTCGGTGCTGCCTACCTGATTTACCTGGGCATCAAGCTCTGGCGTTCACCGCCCTTTGTGTTCACCACCTCGTCGTCGCCCGCTGGGTCTTTTGGGCGGCGGTTTGCCGAGGGGCTGTCTTTGCAGTTCACCAACCCCAAGGCCATCTTCTTTTTTCTCTCTGTGTTTCCGCAATTCATCGATCCGGCGCAGCCCTACGCGCCGCAGTTCGTGTCGCTGGTAATGACCTACAGCGCCCTGGTGGTGCTGATTCATTCGGGGTACGCGCTGTTCGCACGTGGCGCCCAGCGGTGGTTGCGAACGGAACGCGGTGGGCGCCAGGTGAACCGGCTCGCAGGGACCACGTTTGTGGCTTTTGGCCTGGGCCTGGCCATGGCCAAACGCGCGGCCTGAGGTCTGTGCGCGGGGCGCCGGCAGGCAGGCGCTGTGCCTACAATCGTGGCCACCGCACACCGCAACACGCAAAGACACCCCATGAGCATCAAGAGCGACAAGTGGATACGCCGCATGGCCGAGCAGCACGGCATGATCGAGCCGTTCGAGCCGGGCCAGGTGCGGCAGGTGAACGGCCAGAAGGTCATCAGCTACGGCACCAGCAGCTACGGCTACGACATCCGCTGCGCGCCCGAATTCAAGGTGTTTACCAACATCCACAGCACCGTGGTGGACCCGAAGAATTTTGACGAAAACAGCTTTGTGGACATCAACAAGGATGTCTGTGTGATCCCGCCCAACAGCTTTGCGTTGGCGCGCACCATGGAGTATTTCCGCATTCCGCGCAACGTGTTGACCATTTGCCTAGGCAAAAGCACCTACGCGCGCTGCGGCATCATCGTCAACGTCACCCCGTTCGAGCCCGAGTGGGAAGGGTATGTGACGCTGGAGTTCAGCAACACCACGCCGCTGCCAGCCAAAATTTACGCGGGTGAGGGCTGTGCCCAGGTGCTGTTTTTCGAGAGCGACGCCGACGATGTGTGCGAGGTCAGCTACAAGGACCGGGGTGGCAAGTACCAGGGCCAGCACGGTGTCACGCTGCCGAGGGCCTGAGCCATGTCCAGCTTGAAACTCAGCGGCTTCGGTTTGCCGGTGACGGGGGAGCCCGAGGTGTCCCATCCCCAGACCGACCGCCTCATCAGTGGCAACCCCCGCCGCGACACCTGGAGCGCGGTCGAGACCGATCTGGCGGGCGCGAGCCGTTTCTACTCGGGCGTGTGGCGCAGCGAGGTCGGCCACTGGCGCATCGCCATGGGGCCGACCGAACAAGAGGTGTTCACCGTGGTCGAAGGGCGTTGCCGGGTGCATGGCGATGATGGCCAGGTGCAGGAGGCCGGGCCGGGCCAGGCCATCCACATCCCGCCGGGCTTTACCGGCTCGTTCGAGGTGCTGGAAACCTTGAGCAAGATTTACGTCATCTGCGAGTAGGCGCGTCGTCCGGGCGCTTTTCCCCGCACAGGCCACCGTGACCGCTGCATGAGCCCCCACCTGTTGATCTGGTTGCCGCTGGCCTGGTTGCTGCCAGCGCTGCTGGGCCACGCGCTGGGGTGGTCGGGCCTGTGGGGTGGAGCGGCCTTGCCCGATCTGCTGTGGCCGTTGCCCGTGGCGGGTGGTGCCTTGCATGTGCCCTCGTTTGTGTTGTGCGCGGTGCTGGTCAAACTCATCCCCGGCGCCAGCGACCGCGTCGCTGCACGCTTGCAGGCCTTGCTGCTGGGCCTGGCGCTGGCGGGGCTGCTGTGGCTGCTGCGCCTGGACGGCATGTGGGTCTCGTGGCGCTCCGGCGGCAATTGGCCGGGCTGGCAGTGGGCCAGCAACCCGATGGGCTTGTTCTTGTTGTGTGATGCGACGCTGGCTTTGTTGGTCACGGCGCGCTGGCCAAGCCTGTCGTTGCTGCGCGACCCTGTGGCCGCCGTGCTTCTTGCCTTGCCGCTGGTGGCGCCCATTGCCATGACCGCCCGGTCTGGCCTGGTGACCGAGCCGTTTTTGATGGGGCACAGCCGGCCTGGCGATGTCAGAGGCGACGAGGTGTTGATGATCTACACCCGCCTCGACATGCAGGCGCCTGACTTTCAGGCCCGCGCATTGGCCTGGGCCGATCGTTACCACCCCAGCAGGGACTTGAACGCGGACGACACGGCGGTGCTGTTCGCTGACAGCCATGAAGCGGCCCAACGCATGGAGACGGTCCGCGCAAGGCAGACCCTGTGTCTGTATGAAGACGGCACCCCGCCGCTGTGGTTGCGTGGCGGCCAACCGCAAGCTTGTTTTGATCGGCACCTCAGCTTTCAAGAGCGCCTGATGGCGGCGCGCGCCGCCCAACCTGCGGGCAGGCCGGAGGAGGTGACCGCCTACCACGCACGCCGGGTGGCGTGTGAACCCACGTCAACGGCGCAGGCCGGGCAAAACGTGCCTGGGCAGGAGGTGTCTGCGCTGCGCATGTGCGCAGGGCTTGCCGAAGGCCGAGAGCGCCTCTTGCGCCAATACCCAGGGTTGCTTGAACCGGTCCAGTGAGGCGCCAGCGCGCGTCAAACCGGTGCCCGGGCTTCGGCGGTGCGGCCAGGCGCCAGCACGGCGGCAATGGCCACCACCACACACACCACCGCCAGCGCGTCTTGCCAGCCCGGCACCTCGCCGGTGATGAAGGTGGCCGACAGCGTGCCAATCACCGGGATGGCCATGATGCTCATGGCGCTGGTGGACGCGGGCAGGTGACGTGCCAGGCCGAACCAGATGATTTGTGCCACACCGTAGTTGATGAACACGCCAAAGGCCAGGGCGGCCCACATCACCGGACTGAATTGCCAACTGGGCCAAGGTTCCAGCAGCGCAGCCATCACCCACAGCGCGGCGGCCGAGGTGCCCATCATCCACACCGTGAGCGCCTCCACCGGCAGCGTCAGTTGGGCGCGGCGCATCATCAGCGTGCCCAAGGCCCAGCAGATGGCGGCCAGCTCCATCCACACAATGCCCATGGGCCGGCCCGAAAGCGAGGCCAGCTCGTCGGCCAGCAGCAGGGCGATGGCCGCGCTCACGGCGATCACGGCCAGCAGCACGCGCCGCGTCAGGGTCTGGCCAAAAAAGGCCGCGCCCAGCAACACCGTCCAGATGGGCATGGTGAAACCCAGCACCGCCGCGCGGCCCGAGGCCAGCTCCCGCACACCCAGAATGGACAGCGTGTGCCAGCCCAGGATGTTGGGCAGGCCCAGCCACACCACGCTGCGCCACTCGCCGCCACCCGCCGACCAACGTGGCCACATGCGCACACCACGCGCGCGGAAGAAGAAAAACAGCCACAGCGCGCCG
Source organism: Hydrogenophaga atypica (assembly GCF_042665215.1). Lineage (NCBI taxonomy): Bacteria > Pseudomonadati > Pseudomonadota > Betaproteobacteria > Burkholderiales > Comamonadaceae > Hydrogenophaga > Hydrogenophaga atypica. The sequence continues at coordinate 17,869 of NZ_JBHTCA010000015.1, read as the reverse complement.
CCCGTCATGGTGAGCGCGCGGAAGTACAGCGGTGACAGCTCCCGCAGCGAGAGCTTCATCATCGGCCAGTTGACACCCCACATCAGGGTGAGGGCCACCAGCACCCAGAGTTGTTTGCGGGTGAGCACTTAAACGGCCACCGGTGCCTTGATGGCCGGGTGGCACTGGTAGTCCAGCACCTCAAAGTCTTCGTACTGGTAGTCGAAGATGGAATCGGGGCGGCGTTTGATGTGCAGCGTGGGGTAGGGGTAGGGCGCTCGGCTCAGCTGCAATTCAACTTGTTCGGTGTGGTTGCTGTAGATGTGGCAATCGCCCCCGGTCCAGATGAAATCGCCCACGGCCAGGTCGCACTGCTGCGCCAGCATGTGGGTGAGCAGCGCGTAACTGGCGATGTTGAAGGGCACACCCAAAAAGATGTCGGCGCTGCGTTGGTAGAGCTGGCAAGAGAGCTTGCCGTCGGCCACGTAGAACTGGAAAAACGCGTGGCAAGGCATCAGCGCCATCTTGCTCAGCTCGGCCACGTTCCAGGCGCTCACGATGATGCGGCGTGAATCGGGGTTGGTCTTGAGCGTCTTGACGACTTCGGCAATTTGGTCGATGTGCCCGCCGTCTGGCGTGGGCCAGCTGCGCCACTGCACGCCGTACACGGGCCCCAGGTCGCCGGTTTCGGGGTCGGCCCACTCATCCCAGATGCTGACGCCGCGCTCCTTGAGCCAGTGGTTGTTGCTGGAGCCGGTGAGGAACCACAACAACTCTTGAATGATGGACTTGAGGTGGACCTTCTTGGTCGTCACCAGCGGAAAACCCTCGTTCAGGTCAAACCGCATCTGGTGGCCGAACACGCTGCGTGTGCCGGTGCCGGTGCGGTCGGCCTTGAACACACCGTGTGTGTGCACATGGCGCATGAAGTCTTCGTATTGGGAGCGGATGGGGCGGGGGTGGGTCATGTCAATAAGCGCCAAAAAGGGCGTCCAGCGCATCTTGCACCAGGCTTTGTTCGCTGCGCAGGCTGGCCACGGGTTGGTGAAGCCAGCCGCGCGGAAACGTGGCCATGGTGGGGGTGTCTAGCACGACGTCGCGCTCCTGAATGCGGAACAGCGGGTGAATGCGGTCCAACCGGGCACCGTGCACCCGGGCATCGCGCAACGGGATCACGATGCGCGTTTCAACCGCGTCGATGTGGTCGTTTTGCACGTCCAGCACAAAAGGCGTGTGCCGGTGTTCGGTTTTGTCGGGGTTGGCGTAGACGTCGTAGCGCGCCATGGGCTCAGGCCGCCTTCTGGCTGGAAGGGGCTTCGTCAGTTTCACGCCCGTCGCCCAGGCCGCGGGCAAAGCTGCGGTATTGCGAACCCCAAATGCCATCACGGCGGATGCGCTCGTTGTACGCCGCCACCGCCTCCTTGTTGTCCTCGTTCCAGCGCTCCCAATAGCGCCTCTCCACTTCTTTGGCCAACAACGCATCCACCGTCTGCGAGATGTTCATGCCCATGGACTTGGCCATCTCCAGCACCTTGGCGTTGAGCGTGAGGTTGGTGGCCTTTTTGGGCGCGTTCTCGAAGTGGATCATGGCGGGCTCCAGCGGATGGAATGCGCAGATTTTATGCGCATGGCGGCTGTGTGGCGCGTCTGTTGCGGGGCCAGCCAGTTGGGCCATTCGACACGGCTTGTTGTGCCTCAGCCCCTCACGATGCTTGCAAAACGCGGCAACACCGAGGCCGCCACGTCGGTGGGGCGCACCGCGCCTTCGGGTGCGTCGTCGTTGAGCGTCGCGAGGTAGGCACGGGTGGCGGCTTCGCCGAACTCGGGGTGGAACTGCACGCCCCAGGCACGCGAGCCAAAACGAAACGCATGGTGGGGTTCAAAATCGTTGCCGGCCAGCAGGGTGGCGCCGTCGGGCAGGCGGCGCACGCTCTGGCGGTGGGCGGCCTGGGCGTCGAACTGGGTGGGCAGACCGGCGAACAGCGGGTCATCCTGCGCAGCGTCATGCAAGCTCACTGGCACGGTGCCCAGTTCGATGCCCTGGGGGTGGTAGCCCACTTTGCCGCCCAGCGCGTGGGCCAGCAACTGGTGGCCGTAGCAGATGCCCAACACGGGTACCTCGGCGGCCACAGCGTCGCGCAGCCAGGCGGCGGCGGCTTCGCTCCAGGGTTCGCGGTCGCTGACCATGCTGTGCGAACCGGTGACGACCACGCCGGCAATGTCGGCCTGGGCCGGCAAGGCCTGGCCCGCGCGTGGATCGACCACGGTCACAGGCAGGGCCGGGTCTTGCAGGCCGGCCTGAATCCAGTGCTCGAAGTCCTGCAGTTCGGCGGCGATGTGGGGGTGCGTGCTGCCCACCTTGAGGATGAGCAGCGGCTTGGTGAGGGAGGCGGTCATGTTCAGATGACCCGGCCGGGGTTCATGAGGCCTTGGGGGTCGAGTGCGGTTTTGATGGCGCGCATCAGGCTGAGCGCCACCGGGTTTTTGTAGTGCGGCAGCTTGGTCGCCTTGAGGGAGCCCACGCCATGTTCGGCGCTGATGGAGCCGCCAAAGCGCGCCACGGCGTCGAACACCAGGGTGTTGATGCGTTCTTCTTCGTCGCGCAAAAAGGCCTTGCCGTCCACGCCTTCAGGCGCCTGCACGTTGTAGTGCAGGTTGCCATCGCCCAGGTGGCCGAAGTTGACCAGGCGCATGCCAGGGATGGCGCGCTGCAGCTCGGCGTCGGTGGCCTCACAAAAAGCGGGAATGCTTGACACCGGCACACTGATGTCGTGCTTGATGTTCAGGCCTTCCTCGGCCTGGGCCAGCGGGATGCTCTCGCGGATGTGCCACAGGCCCTTGGCCTGGGTCAGGTTCTCGGCCACCACGGCATCGGTCACGGTGCCTTGTTCGAACGCGGTTTCCAGCAACGACTCGAACAAGCCTCGCGCATGGGCCTCGCTTTCGAAGTCGCTGTTTTCCAAGAGAACGCAGTAAGGCGTGTCCTGCCACAGCGGCACGCGCAGTTGGGGGAAGTGTTTGTCCACCAGGCCCAGCGCGAATTGACCCATGACCTCGAAGCCGGTGAGGCCGGCGGCCAGGCGTTGCTGGGCCAGGCCCAGCAATTCCACCGCCGCTTGCATGGAGGGCACGGCAGCCCAGGCGGTGAGTTTGGCGGCCGGCTGTGGGTAGAGCTTGAGCGTGGCGGCGGTGATGATGCCCAGCGTGCCTTCGCTGCCCACAAAGAGGTCGCGCAGGTCGTAGCCGGTGTTGTCCTTGCGCAGGCCACTCAAGCCGTCCCACACCTCGCCCTGGGCGGTCACCACCTCCAGGCCCAGGCAGAGGTCGCGCGTGTTGCCGTAGCGCAGCACCTGGGTGCCGCCGGCGTTGGTGGCCAGGTTGCCGCCGATGGTGCAGCTGCCTTCGGCGGCCAGGCTCAGCGGGAACAGGAAGCCCGCTTGCGCCGCGGCGGTCTGCAGGTTTTGCAGCACGCAGCCGGCGTCCACCGTCATGGTGAGGTTGGCGCCGTCGATGGCACGCACGCGGTTCAGGCGGGTCAGGCTCAGCAGCACCTGGGTGCCGCTGTTGTCGGGCACGCCGCCCACCACCAGGCCGGTGTTGCCGCCCTGGGGCACGATGCTCGCACCGGCCGCCGCGCAGGCCTTCACCACCGCCGCCACCTCAGCGGTGTTGCCTGGGCGCACCACGGCCATCGCGCGGCCATGGGCGCGCTTTCGCCAGTCTTGCTCCCACGCGCTCAGGTCGGTGGTTGGGTCGTCGTGCGTCAACACGTGGGCGGCGCCCACGGTGCTGCGGAGATGGGCGATCAGTGTGCTCATGCGGCGGTGTCGGTTTTCAAGGCTTTGGCGTCGCGCAGGCGCAGGCGGATGTGCAGGGTGCAGGCCACAAACAACGCCACACACAACACCACTTGAAGGGTCGCCAGCCCGGCGCTGAGGCCACTTTCGCTGGTGGCGCGCACCACACCTTCGGTGAAATACAGCCACACCATCAGACTGAGCCAGCGGTAGGTGTACATGCGGTTTTTCAGCAGGCCGGGCAGGGCGGGCAGCAGCGGCACAATTTTGATGACCCACCACGAGCCGCCCGGGCGCAGCGGCGCCAGCCACAGCTCCCAGGCCAGGCCCAGCACGATCAGGCCCAGCAGGCTGGCCACGGCGGCAGTGCGGCTTTGGCCAACGTGGGCGGCAGGGGGTGTTGGAGGGGTGGCAGAGGCGGGTGCCGGGGAGGGGGACGCAGGGGGCTCGATCATCGTGGTGGCATGATACCGGCCCATGAAAGTCGATGACGCCATCCGGGCCTTGCAGGACTTCCCGTGGCGCAACACCGGGCGCACGCTGCTGCAGCGCTTCCGCGAAGACCGCCTGGGCAACACCGCCAGCAGCCTCACCTTCACCACCCTGATTTCTCTGGTACCGCTGTTTGCCGTGGTGCTGGCCGTGTTTTCGGCCTTTCCCATGTTCGGCAAATTGCAGGTCAGCCTGCAGCAGTGGCTGGGGGCCAACCTCATCCCCGATCCCATCGCCAAACAGGTGATTGGCGCGCTCACACAATTTGCCAACAAGGCCAGCCGCCTGGGCTGGGTGGGTTTTGGGGTGCTGGTGGTCACGGCCGTGTCGCTGGTGCTCACCATCGACCGCACCTTCAACGCCATCTGGCGTGTGCGCCAGCCACGCCCGCTCGGGCAGCGCGTGCTCATCTACTGGGGCGTGCTCACCCTGGGGCCGCTGGCATTGGCCGGGAGCATTGCGCTCACCTCTTATGTGGCGTCGGTCTCGCGCGGTTTGGTGGCCGCCATGCCCGACAGCTTGCAACTGCTGCTGGACCTGATCGACTTCGGCCTGTCGGTGCTGGTCGCGGCCGCGCTGTACCACTACGTGCCGAACACGGCGGTGCGCTGGCGCCACGCCCTGGCTGGTGGCCTGTTTGTGGCGCTGGGGCTGGACATCGCCAAACGCTTGCTGGTGCTCTACATCAAGGCCGTGCCCACGTTTTCGGCGGTGTACGGTGCCTTTTCGGCCCTGCCCATCCTGTTGCTGTGGATTTACCTGATGTGGGTGGTGCTGCTGCTGGGGGCGGTGATCGCCGCCTACCTGCCCACGCTGCTGGGCGGTATCGCCTGGCGGGGTGACACGCCCGGCGCGGCGTTCCAGCTGTCGCTGGAGGTGTTGCGCCAGCTGGCGATCGCGCGACGCGGTGGCCGCGCGGTGGTGAAGGTGGACACCCTGGCGCGCCGCCTGCATGTGGAGTCGCTGCAACTGCAGGATGTGTTCGATGCCCTCACCGCACTGGGCTGGGTGGGGCGGCTGGAGGACGGCGGCGGCTACGCTTTGCTGATTGACCCCGTCGACACCACGCTGGAGCCGCTGATGCGCCGCCTGCTGCTGGGTCCGGGGCGCTCGACCGATTTCATCTGGGACCAGGGTTTGCTGCCCCAGATGCGCCTGCAGCAGGCCCTGGATGCCGCCCTGGATGCCGCGGTCTGAGCGACAATCGGCCCATCATTTTCAGCAGGACGGGCATGGACTTCGCTTCGATACGCGTGCTGGTGGCCGAGGACATGGAAGAGATGCGCAGCATCCTGGTGCGGCTGTTGCAGGCGCTGGGCTTCAAGCAGGTACGCGCGGTGCGCAACTGGCGCCCCTGCCGTTTGTGATGATCACCGGCGAAAACAGCACCAAGCAGGTCCACAGCGCCATCAGCGGCGGCGTGACGGACTTCATCCTCAAACCGTTTTCGGCCGCACAGCTTGAGGCACGCATCACCCGCGTGCTCAACCAAAGCGACGCCCCGCCGGGCCTGCACGTGCTGCCGCCCGAGTCCTGAGTGTCAGAACGGGATGCGCCCGGTCCAGATGTCCTTGTACATCACCCAATCGCCCATGAAGCTGTAGAGCGGGCGCTTGAAGGACGCGGGCTTGTTCTTCTCAAAGCCGAAGTGGCCCATCCACGCGAAGGCGTAGCCACACAGCAGGCCCACCAGCACCCACCAGGCGTTGCCCGTGGCCAGGGCCGTGCCCAGGCACACCAGCCCCAGCGTCGAGCCCACAAAGTGCAGCCGCCGGCAGGTGCGGTTGCTGTGCTCGCTCAGATAAAAGGGGTAGAACTCGGCAAAGCTGTGCATTTGCGCGGGGTTGGCGGTTGGTGTCATGTGTGTCTCCTCTGGTGGGGTGTTGCTGCGGCGCCTCTGCGGGGACGCTCGGTGCCCCACTGTAGCGCGCTCACACCCGCGCCGGTGTGGGCGCCAGGCGGATGCCGGCGATGTCCTTGGATGGCGGCGCGCCGAACAGTCGCCGGTATTCGCGGCTGAACTGCGAAGGGCTTTCGTAGCCCACGCGGAAGGCAGCGGTCGAGGCGTCCACCCGCTCCGACAGCATCAGCCGGCGCGCTTCGGCCAGGCGCAATTGCTTCTGGTATTGCAGCGGGCTCATGGCCGTGAGGGCTTTGAAGTGGTGGTGGAAGGTGGACAGGCTCATGCTCGAATCGCGCGCCAGCGCCTCGATGCGCAGCGGTTCGGCAAAACGCGCATTGAGTTGTGCGATGGCGCGGGCCACCTGGTGGCTTTGCGTGTCCACCGTGGCGATCTGGCGCAGCCGTGCGCCGGCCTCGCCCGCCAGCAGCCGGTAGTGGATCTCGCGCCGTATGAGCGGCGCCAGCACCGCGATGTGGTCTGGCTGGTCCAGCAGTGCCAACAAGCGGTCGAAGGCCTGCAGCAGCGGTGCCGTCACCGCGCCGGTGGTCATGGCGCGGCTGTCGGGCTCCACCTTGCGTGGCGCGGCGGGCGGCATCTCCAGCATCAACGAGGCAATTTCGCGCCAGTCCAGCCGCAGTGCCACGCCCAGGTACGGTCGCTCGGGGCTGGCCTGCATCACGGCGGTTTTGACCGGCAGGTCCATCGACGCGATCAGGTAGCGGTCTTCGCCGTAGGTGAGCGTCTCGTCGCCCAGCAGCACACGCTTGCCCCCTTGCACGATCAAGGCCACACACGGTTCGTAGACGCTGCAGGTGTTCAGGATGGGCTGGTCCAGCCGGATCATCATCAGCCCGGGCATCTCGGGCGGCTGCAGGGGGGCGCCATCACCCACTTCCACGCGCTCCAGAATGCGCCGGGCCAGCGAGGTGCGGGTGTCGCGCAGGGCGTCGGGGGCGGAAGGATCGGGCATGGCCTGGGCGCTGGGTGGCATGGGGCCGCATGGTAGCCGGGCTTGCCTGTTTGTGTGGCGCACGCGCAGGATTGGGCAAGCATGGCGCATGTTTTGGCTAGCGCCGCTGGCCGTTTGACAGGACACTTCGGCCCCATCACGGTGCCACAAAAACCCCAGGAGAAACCATGACCACCTTGCAAGTCAATGGCCGCGCCCAGCGGCTGGACGTCGATCCCTCCACGCCCATCCTCTGGGCCCTGCGCGACTCGCTCGGCCTGACCGGCACCAAGTTCGGCTGCGGCGCGGCCCTGTGCGGCGCCTGCACCGTGCACGTGGACGGCCAGGCCACCCGCTCCTGCGTCACCCCCATCGGCAGCGTGGGAGGCCGGCAGATCACCACCATCGAAGCCGTCACCGGCGGCGATGACCGCGTCGGCAAGGCCGTGCGCGATGCCTGGGTGAAACACGACGTGGCCCAGTGCGGCTACTGCCAGAGCGGCCAGATCATGAGCGCCACCGCCTTCCTCAAATCGCTGCCCAAGGGCACACAGCCCAGTGCCGCCGACATCGACGGCGCCATGGCCGGCAACGTCTGCCGCTGTGGCACCTACGCCCGCATCCGCGCCGCCGTGGCCGACGCCGCCCGCACCCTGGCCTGAAGGAGCCCGCACCATGTTCAGCCACGCCATCACCGACCACGCCCAAGAACTCCCACGCGCCCTGCAGCAACTGCTGGCGCGTGAGCAAGCCCTCGAAGTCGAAACCGTCGCCGCACTGCCGCGCCGCAGCTTCCTCAAGCTCGGCGCCGCCAGCGGCTTTGCGCTGGGGGTGTTCCCGCTACTGTCGCACGCCCAAGGGGCCGCTGCCGTGCCCGCCGCGCTCAAGCCCACCCAACTGCCCGGTGCCTTTGTGGCCATCGCCACCGACGGCTCCGTCACCGTCACCGTCAACCGCCTCGAATTTGGCCAGGGCGTGCAGACCGCGCTGCCCATGGTGCTGGCCGAGGAGCTGGACGCCGACTGGGGCAAAGTGCGCAGCCAGCTGGGCACCAACGACATGGCCTACGCCGACCCGCTGTTTGGCATGCACCTCACCGGCGGCTCCAACTCCATCAAGAACAGCTTCACCCAGTACCGCGAACTGGGCGCCCGCGCCCGCGCCATGCTGGTGCAGGCCGCCGCCGCGCGCTGGGGGGTGGACGCCAGCAGCCTGCGCACCGAAGGCGGCGTCGTGATCGGCCCCGGTGGCCGCCGCGCCGCCTATGGCGAGCTGGCCGATGCCGCCAAGGCCTTGCCGGTGCCCGCCACCGTCACCCTCAAAGACCCCAAGCAGTTCCGCCTCATCGGCCAGCCCACCACGCGGCTGGACGCCGCCGCCAAAAGCAGCGGCCAGCAAGACTTCGGCATCGACGTGCGCCGCCCCGGCCAGCTCACCGCCGTCATTGCGCGCCCGCCGGTGTTTGGCGCCAAGCTGAAGTCGGTGGACGACACGGCGGCCCGCGCGATCAAAGGTGTGAAGGCGGTGCTGCGTGTGCCGCTGGACCGTGGCGCCGAGGGCGTGGCCATCGTGGCCGACGGTTACTGGCCCGCCAAGACGGCACGCGATGCGCTCAAGCTGGAATGGGACAGCGGCGCGGTGGAAAAGGTGGACAGCGTGGCGCAGCTGGCGCAGTACCGCGCGCTGGCCGGCCAGCCTGGTGCCAAACACTTCGACGCCGACATGGCGCCCCTGGCGAACGCGCCCAAAAAGATCGAAGCTGAGTTCGTCTTCCCCTACCTGGCGCACGCGCCCATGGAGCCGCTGAACTGCACGGTGGAGCTGAGCGAGCAGGGCGCCACGCTGTGGGTGGGCTCGCAAATGGCGGGGCTGGACGGCATGGCCGCTGCGCGCACGCTGGGCCTCAAGCCCGAGCAGGTGAAGGTGCTGGTGCAATCGGCCGGCGGGGGCTTTGGCCGCCGCGCCATTCCCACCAGCGACTACCTGGTCGAGGCCTGCACCATCGCCAAGGCCGCGCAGGCCGCCGGTGTGCGTGCCCCTATCCGCACGCTGTGGAGCCGCGAGGACGACATCAAGGGCGGCTACTACCGCCCCATGCACCTGCACCGCGCGCAGGTGGGTTTTGACGCCAGCGGCCAGGTGCTGGCGTGGGACCACGTCATCGTCGGCCAGTCCATCGTCGCCGGCTCGCCCTTCGAGGGCATGATGGTGAAGAACGGCATCGACATCACCGCCGTGGAAGGCATGCGCGCCCCGTACCCGCTGCCCATGCGGCTCACGGTGCACCACCCCAAGGTGAATGTGCCGGTGTTGTGGTGGCGCAGCGTGGGCAGCACACACACAGCGTTTGTCATGGAAACGCTGATCGACCAGATCGCCCGCGAGACCAACCAAGACCCCGTGGCCTACCGCATGAAGCTGTTTGGCAACGACCACCCGCGCCACCGCGCCGCGCTGCAACTGGCGGTGGACCAGAGCGGCTACGGCAAAAAGACGCTGCCTGCCGGCCGCGCCTGGGGCGTGGCGGTGCACGAGTCGTTCGAGTCGGTGGTGGCCTATGTGGTCGAAGCCTCGGTGAAGGACGGCCAGCCGGTGCTGCACCAGGTCACGGCCGGGGTGCATTGCAACCTGGTGGTCAACCCGCGCACGGTGGAAGCGCAGGTGCAGGGCGCCGCGCTCATGGGGCTGGGCATGTGCCTGCCCGGCGCGGCCATCACCTTGAAAGATGGCGTGGTTGAGCAGCAAAACTTTGGCGACTACACCGTGGCCCGCATCACCGACATGCCGGCCATCAGCGTGCACACCGTGCCCAGCGCCGAGCCGCCCACCGGCATGGGTGAACCCGGCCTGCCGCCGCTGGCGCCAGCGTTTGCCAACGCCGTGAGCCGCCTCACCGGCAAGCCGCTGCGCGAGCTGCCGTTCAAGCTGGCTTGAGGGCCTGCGCCTGAATGCCTTCGCCCGCGCGCGCAAACAGCCCACCCCCCAGGTGGTGGATGCTGCGCAGCGCGGCGTTGCTGCCGTTCAACGTCCAGTGCCCGTGGGCAAACACGCGGCTGTCGGCGGCGGCGCTCACCACTTCGGCAAAACAGGTGTCGTAGGCGTCCTCGGTGTGGGGCTCGCGGATCAGCCGGCATTCCATCCAGGCCAGGCAGTTGGCCTCGATCAGCGGCACGCCCAGCACCGGGCCGGGCGTGGCCTCAATCCCCCACTGCGCGAACTTGTCTACCTCGCGCCCTGAGCAACTGCCCACCGCGTAAGTCAGGTCAATGGCTGCCGTGGCCGGCACACACAGGCCAAAGCCACCGTGGGCGGTGAGCAGCTCGCGGGTGAAGGTGCTTTTGTCGATCACCACCGCCACACGCGGCGGTGAAAACTCCACCGGCATGGACCAGGCCGCCGCCATCACATTGCGCCGGCCCTCAAACACGCTGGTGATCAGCACCGTGGGGCCGTGGTTGATGAGGCGGTTGGCGTGGGGCAGGGCAACGGGGGCAAAGTGGGTCATGGTGTTTGGCCTCGCACGCGCACCCGCTGCCCGTCGGTCAGGGTGTTGCCGGGGTACAAGACCACCGTGTCTCCCGCCTGGATGCCATCTTGCACCCAGGCGCTGTCGGCGTGGCGGTCTTTGAAGCGCACCACACGGGCGCGTGCCGTGCCGCCTTCCACCACAAAAACGCGCCAGCCATCGCCCTGGCGCACCAGCGCGGCCGAGGGCACCAGCAGCGCCCCGTCCTGGGCCGACACAGTGATTCGCGCGTCCACCCGAAAGCCGTCACCCAGACGCTGCAAAGCATCCGGGTTGGCATCGAGCGCCACCACCACGTTGACGCGCTGCTCCTCAATGCCCAGCGCCGACACTTTGGTGAAGGCTTGTGGTTCGATGCGGGCCACCCGGCCGACCAGAGGCGGCTGGTTGCGGCCGGTGGCCAATTGCACTGCGGCGCCAGGTGCGACGCGAGGCGCGTCGCCCGAGAGCACGTCCACCACCGCCTCCAGCGCGGCCGTGTCACCAATGTCCAGCAGGGGCTGGCCCACGTTCACCGGTTCGGCGTTTTCCTTGTGCAGTTTGAGCACTCGGCCGGCGACAGGGCTGGTGAGTGACCACAGGCCGGGGCCTGTGGGGGCGCTGGGCTGCGCGCGCTGCAGGGCGGCCCGGGCCTCGCCCAGGGCATGCGCGGCCGCAGCTTGCTGGGCCTGGCCGGCGCGCAGTGCTTGCTGTGCGGCCTCGCGTCCCAGTTGGGCCTGGTCACGGGCAGAGGGCGAAATGAAGTTGTCTCGGGCGAGTTGGCTGGCACGCTCGGCCTCCAGTGTGGCTTGGGCCAGTGCCGCCTGCAGGCGCCGAGCGTTGGCGGCTGCGGCTGCCAACGCCGCGTCGGCGCTGCCCACACGTTCCTGCAACACGCTGCGGGTGCGCGTGTCGATCATGGCCGGGGCAGAAGGCGCCAACACCGCCACCACGTCGCCCGCCCGCACCACGTCGCCCACCTTGAGCGTGGGGCGCTGCAGCTGCGCCGCCGTGGGCGCAGTGACGGTGTAGCGTTGCAGCAGGCGCAGGCGGCCGTCTTCCTCGATGACCTGTTCAAACCGGCCCTCGGCCACGGTGGCGGTTTCCACCACCAGCGGGCGGGGCCGGTAGGCGGCCCAGAGCACTGCGGCCAGGGCCACCACGGCCAGGCCACCGATGAGCCAGCGGCGTCTGGCGCCGCCGTTGTGAGAGTTGTTGTTCATTCACGCACTTTCAAGACGGAAACCAGGTCCAGCCGGTCGATCTGGCGGCGCACCAGCAGGGCACTCACCACGCCGGCGGCCAGCACGATGAGCGCGGCCGACGCGTAGGTGGCGGGTTCGATGACCACGGGAAAATCGATCGCGTCACTGGCCATCAGCCGCATCATCAGCGATGCCAGGCCCCAGCCCAGCAGCGCGCCCAAAGGCAGGGCCAACAGCAGTTCGGCCAGCAACTCTGCCAAGAGCAGCACCGAGACCTCGGCCCGCGTCATGCCCAGCACGCGCAGGCTGGCCAGTTCCCAGGCGCGCTCAGACAGCGAGATGCGCGCCGCGTTGTAGATGATGCCCACTGCCATGGCCACCGCAAACAGTGTGAGGATGCCGCTGAACACGCCCATGTTGCGCTGGGTGCGGTGGGTGAATTCGGTCAGTGTGCTGGCCTTGTCGAACACCGAGTTGATCAGCGGTGCCGTCTTCACCGCAGCCCAGAAAGCGTCCATCGCCTGCGGGTCCACTTGCAGGGCGGCGTCGGCCACGCCGTTGCCGTCACCTGCCAGGGGGTTGAGCGTGTCCAGGTTCATGTACAGCAACTGGCCAAACATGGTGTGGGCGATGTCTGCCACCGTCACCTCCACCGTGCGCTGGCTCCACAGCCGAAACCGGATCTGCACCCGGTCGCCCACACGCGCGCCCAACGCCTGCGCCAACAGGCCCGAAAGCACCACCCCTTCGGGAGGCAGCGCCAGCGCGCCACGTTTTTCGTCCACCAGTCGCATCAGCCGCGCATCGCCACGCAGTGCCATGACGGCGGTGTCTTTGGTGGTGCCACGCAGCGTGATTTTCACGGCCTCGGTGCGGTAGCCTTCGGCGTCAATGACACCGGGCAGGCGCCGCAGGTCTCGCACCGCGTCCAGGGGCACCGGCCGGTGGAAGTTGACCAGCACGTCACCCTGCTGAACCTGCCGGAACTGCACGTCCACGATGTGGGCGATCGCGTCGAGCCAGAAGGCCCCCGATATCTGCAGCGCCACCGCCAACGCGATGCCGGTGACGGTGAACACCGCGCGCAGCGGTCGGCGCTCCAGGTTGCGCACCACCATGCGCGCGCCGGTGGACATGAAGCGCCCCAGGCCCAGGCGCTCCAGCAGCGTGGCGGTGTAGGCCGGTGGCGCCGGCGGCAACATGGCCTGCGCAGGGCGCAGCCGCACCACCGCGTGGATGGCTGTCCAGGTGCCAGCGGCAGCGGCCAGTGCGGCCACCAGCGCCGATACCAGCACCAGCCCGGTGTCGGTGGCGTACGCCAGTCGGTCGAAGCGGAACACCTCGTCGTACAGGCTGAGCATGCCGCGACCAATGAACTGGCTCAAGGCCAGCCCCACCGCCACGCCCAGGCCGGCAATCAGCAGCGCAAGCTGCGTGTAGTGCCAGGCGATGGCGACGTCGCCGTAGCCCAGGGCTTTGAGCGCAGCAATCTGGCTGCGCTGGGTGGCCACCTGTCGGCTGAGCACCACATTGAGGATGAACATGGCCACGGCCAGGAAGATGGCCGGGAGCACCGTGCCCATGACCTGGAGCTGGGCCAGTTCGTCGGTGACGATCTTGGTCGAGAGTTGGCGGTCGCGGCCAACGGCGCCCAGGCTGCCGTAGGGTTCCAGCAGGTGGTCCAGCGCGTTCAGCACCGCCTGCTCTGGCACACCCGCGTGCAAGCGCAGCGCCACCTGGTTGAAGGCGCCCTGCATGTCAAAGGCCTCGGTCATGCGCTGGCTGTCTATCCACCAGATGCCAAAGCTGGTGTCGTCGGGGGCGCCACCTTGCGAGGCAAACACGTACTCGGGTGTGACCGCCGTGCCCACCAGGTGGATGCGCTGCAGCCGACCATTGAGGATGGCGTGCACCACATCGCCGGGCTGGAGGTTTCGCGCTGCAGCAAATCTGTCGCTCACCAGCGCCTCGATCTGGCCGTCACGCTCGGGCCAGCGGCCGGCGCGAAGGGTCAGCCGGTTGAGGCCTTGGCGGTTGGCATGCACGCTGGGCAGGTCCAGCCCGATGAAGCGCCCGGTGACTGGCTGCAGCACGCCGGGCAGGTCAACCTGGGCGTCGAACACCACACCCAGCTTGACCTCGGCCACACCGGGCAGGGCTTCAATGCGCGCGCCCAGCGATGCCGGCGCGCGCTTGACGCCGGCAAACAGGTCGGCCAGGCGGTTGTCGCGGTAGAACGCGTCGCGCGAGCTTTGCAGTGAATCGTGCACCGCAAACATGCCCACAAACCCCGCCACGCCAATGGCCACCACCACCGCGATGGTGATGACCTGCGCCCGCAGGCGGGCGACATCGCACCAGAGTTTGGTTTGCAACGCGGTCACGGCGCTACCATGAAAGCGCCGATGCCGGCTGCCTGTGCGCATTGGTGTGGCTGTCGACGATGCGGCCATCGGCCAGGCGCAGCACGCGGTCGGCCATGTCGGCAATGGGCGCGTTGTGGGTGATGACCACGGTGGTGGTGCCCATGTCGCGGTTCACCCGTTCGATGGCCTGCAGCACCATGATGCCGGTGGCGCAGTCGAGCGCGCCGGTGGGCTCGTCGCACAACAACACCGCTGGGCGCTTGGCAATGGCGCGGGCAATCGCCACGCGTTGCTGTTCGCCGCCCGAAAGCTGCGACACAAAGTGGTGTTTGCGGGGCGTCAAACCCACCAGCGCCAACGCGTCGGCCGGGTCCATGGGGTCGTCGGCCAGGTCGGTCACCAGGGCCACGTTTTCCTCAGCGGTCAGGCTGGGGATCAGGTTGTAGAACTGGAACACAAAGCCCACGTGTTCGCGCCGGTAGCGGGTGAGCTCGGCGTCGTCTGCGCCAATCAGCTCATGGGTCTGGCCGTTGTGGGTCCACCGGGCCGAGCCGCTGGTGGCGGTGTCCAGCCCACCCAGAATGTTGAGCAGCGTGGACTTGCCGCTGCCCGAGGCGCCCAGCAGCACCACAAATTCGCCGCGCACGATGTCCAGGTCCACGCCCCGCAGCGCCAGCACCGCCGTGTCGCCCTCACCATAGGTTTTGGTCAGGGAACGGGCAGTGAAAACGCATGTGGCGGGCGTCGGGGTTGGCATCAGACCATTATGGGCAGGCTGCCTATTCAGAAGGATGACGCGCGTCAAGAAGGTGGTGTGTCATGCACCCATGTGGCGGCTTGGCCACCACTGCGCCAGCAGCAGCAGTATCAGCGTTTGGCGGTGTTTATCCACGGTGCGTCACCCGCATGCCCATGGCGCCCACCACCATGGCCAACACCAACAGGCCTGTTGCCACCCCAAACGCCAGCCGCAGCCCGGCCAGGGCATCCAGCCCACCGGCTGCCGTGGTTGCGGTGGCGCCCCACTGGTACACCGCGCCCATGGCCGATGCCCCGGTGATCAGCCCCAGGTTGCGCGAGAGGTTGACCAGGCCCGACACCAGGCCCCGCTGGTCCGCCGGGGCGCTGGCCATCACGGCGGTGTTGTTGGCCGCCTGGGTGCTGGCGTAGCCGGCGGTGATGAGGGCCAGCGCGGCGGCGTAGCCCAGCGCGCCCCAGGTGGCCGAGGCCCAGGGCAGGGCGGCGCTGCCGGCCAGCATCAACAGCAGGCCCGCCCAGGTGACGCGGGTGGCGCCCAGGCGGTCTACCAGCTTGCCGGCGGGTGCGCCCGCCAGCGCGGCCACCGCCGGGCCGGTGGTCATCACCAGGCCCATGCGCGCAGCGTCCAGCCCCAGGCCACCGGCCAGGTAGAAGGGGCCCACCACCAGGGTGGCCATCACCACCGTGGTGATGAGCGCGTTCACCGCCACGCCCGTGGCCACGGCCGGTAGGCGCAGGGTTTGCAGGCGCAGCAGCGGGGCGGGGGCGCGCGTTTCCACCCAGGCAAAGGCGGCCAGGCCCAGCGCCGCTGTCAACAGCAGGCCGGTGTTGAGCGTGCCCCAGGCGCCCGGTTGCAAGGTCATGGCCAGGGCGTAGGCCGTCAGGCTCAGCGCCAGCAGGGCGGTGCCCAGGTGGTCGAAGCGCACGTTGCGCGCCGGGGTGGCGCGGTCAAGCGGCAACTGCCACGAGGCCAGGGCCAGCGCCGCCAGGCCCAGCGGCACGTTCACCCAGAACACCGCCTGCCAGCCCCAGGTGGCCAGCAGCAGCCCGCCCAGGCTGGGGCCCAGCGCCGTGCCCACGGCCGACAGCGTGCCCAGCAGCCCCATGGCGCTGCCGGCCTGTGCCTTGGGCACCACCTCACCCACCAGGGCCAGGGTCAGCGCCATCATCACCGCCGCGCCCAGGCCCTGCGCCACCCGCGCGGCAATCAGCCAGCCCAGGCCGGGCGCCGCGCCCGCCGCCAGCGAGGCCAGGGCAAACAGCGCCAGCCCGGCCAGCAGCAGCCGGCGCCGGCCCCACACATCGCCCAGGCGGCCGGCGGCCACCACCGCCGCCGTGAGCGTGAGCAGGTAGGCAATCACCACCCACTGCACGTGGGTGCTGGGCAGCACAAACTGCCGCGCCAGGGCCGGCAGCGCCACGTTGGCGATGCTGGTGCCCAGCGCCGGCAGCAGCATGGCCAGGCCCAGGCCGGCCAGCACGCCACGCGGCGCCGGGGTGGAGGGAAGGGGGGTTGTTGTGTCCATGAATGGCTCCGTTGAGGGGATGAGCCGATGCTAGGAACGCGGCACCCATGGCGGAAGACGCACGGCGTGCAATGAATCAGTGCACCAAACGCCATACCAGCGTATGGTGTTGTGATGACCATGCCCGACCTCAACCTCCTCGTCACGCTGGACGTGCTGCTGACCGAGCAGAACGTGGCCCGCGCCGCCCAACGCCTGCGCCTGAGCCCCTCGGCCATGAGCCGCGCCCTGGCCCGCCTGCGCCAAACCACCGGCGACCCGCTGCTGGTGCGCGCGGGGCGCGGCCTGGTGCCCACGCCCCGCGCCCTGGCCCTGCGCGAACGCATAGGCCCCCTGGTGCACGAGGCCGAAGCCGTGCTGCGCCCGTTGCAAGCCCTCAACCTGGCCGAACTCCAACGCACCTTCACCCTGCGCTGCAGCGAAGGTTTTGTTGAAAACTTCGGCGCCGCCCTGGTTGAACGCGCCGCCGCCCAGGCCCCCGGCGTGCGCCTGCGCTTCGTTCAGAAAACCGACAAAGACAGCACCGCCCTGCGCGACGGCACCGTGGACCTGGAAACCGGCGTGTTGGGCGCCAACATGGGCCCCGAACTGCGCACCCAGGCCCTGTTCCGCGACCGTTGGGTGGGCGTGGTGCGCCCCAGCCACCCCCTGGCCAAGGCCGGCGCGGCGCTCACGCCCGAGGTGTTTGCCCACAGCCGCCACGTCATCGCCTCGCGCCGGGGTGTGCTGGGCGGCCCCGTGGACGAAGCCCTGGCCTCACTCGGCCTGGAGCGCAACGTGGCCGCCATTGCCGGCGGCTTTGTTGCTGCCCTGGCGCTGGCGCGTGGCACCGATGTGGTGGCCTGTGTGCCCGAGCGGCACACCGAGCATTTGCGCGACGGCCTGCACACCTTTGCCCTGCCGTTTGCGACGCCCGAATTCAGCATCGCCATGTTCTGGCATCCCCGGTTTCAGGGGGATGGGGGGCATGGGTGGTTTAGGGGGGTGGTGGGGGAGGTTTGTGTGATGGGCTAACAGGCCGTTGAAAAATCCCCTGCGAGCGTCCGCGTCGGCCGCTACGATCTGAAGTCATCCCGCAACAACTGCGACGATAAAGATGAGAGGCAACCAAGACTTCCAGGGGGCGATGTTTAGCTACATCAGCCTTGAAGAAAGAGTGCCAGCGGCACACCCGCTGCGCAAGTTGCGCGCCGTGGTGGATGCGCTGCTGTCGAGCATGAACCGCGAGTTCGAAGCGGTGTACGCCCGCCGTGGCCGCCCCTCGGTGCCGCCGGAGATGCTGCTCAAGGCCTTGCTGCTGCAAATCCTGTTCTCCATCCGCAGCGAACGCCAGCTGGTCGAGGCGGTCAACTACAACCTGCTGTACCGCTGGTTCGTGGGCCTGAACA